>CAYTVR010000513.1:0-3567 GCA_964441245.1 uncultured Saprospiraceae bacterium
GCTTCAAAACCTCTATTTGCTTCCTATACAAAATCGCTAGTCATAAACTCTATTTAAAATTCTTAGTTATTTTCCCCCTTTTTTCCATCTTTGAGAGAGTAAATAACCCCAAGCTTTATTGATGAGATTATTAGCAGGGTCATAAAAATTAGTCTGGTTGGCTATGTTGAGTAAGTCATTTTCAGATCTATTATGCATTTTTTGTAAATAAACTTTATTTAAGTAAGGAGAGAGCTTTTCTTGATCAAATTGATTTCTATTTTCAATTCTTTTATAAGAAAATTTAGGAGAGACGACTGCACTTTTCCGTAAGGGTAAATTGGCTGTTAGATTTTGATTAGGATACAAATATCGTTGCATCCAAGGTTTTAAAGCACTAGATGAATCAGCAGAAGAAACACTCGCTTGTTGTGCTAGTGATTGGAAAGAAATGACCATGGAAAAAAGGAAGGCTATAATTTTCATACGTCAAATGGTTATTTGAAAACAAGGCGAATAAAAAAGGAATCAGACATGTTTTGCTAAAGCTACAAAAAAACACCCATTTTGTCACTTAAATTAAGTCGCCCATCACACCTTTCTAGTGAAAAAATGCTTTTACTAAGTTTGAAATAATTAGTAAAGAGGACTCATTCTGAACACTACTTAATTGCCGATTCTTCTATCATCTTGGAAATCAAGTATTTCTTCTGCCTCTTTGTAATAATAGATCAACTGTTTTTCTCGAGCAACCAGTTCATTTAGGCGACTTGACATTAATTCTAGATTTGATTTTGCATCTTTCTCTATGTTGACATCTTTTGAATTGTATATTTCGAACATCTGCGATCCAGGTTCAAACGTCAATTGCTGTTGACTGTATGTTTTAGATAGAATTAATAATTTATCGTAATCAATATTCACCATCAAAGGATGTGATTTAGCAATATCCCATGCATCATTCGCTGGAAATCTACCCATAAAAGTTCCTCTAGTAAGTAGCTTGTTTAAAAAGACTGATTTATCTTTAACGAATTCTGCTATAAATACTTTATTTTTAGAAAGGCTGTCTAAATTTTTATTGATCTCTTGGTGGTACAATGCCCAATCTTCCATAAGTTTTATGTTATCATTGACCTCTGATTTTATGGTCGCTAATAAATGATCTGATTTTTTTTTGTTTTTTCTTTCTTCAATTCTTTCGCTCAAATATAGACCAAGTACTACACTAAATACAATTAATATAACTTGCGTGATGTGCTGTTTGATAGTATTATATTTTCCCATACGTACAAGAGTTTAAGATTGAGTAAAATAGATCAATGAAAATACATTGTTTTGAATAGGGGGACTTGTATTTGACTTGTCATTTATTTGTAAGTATGCAATTTTATCTTTCAATCCCCAGTCTGATCTCTTTTAAAAGCAATCACCAATATAAGCCATGCATAAATCAATGGTGGCTTCAATTCCTTTTTTATGTGTACGTTCTACTCCATGTGAAGCCGATACACCAGGACCAATTAGACCCACTCTAAAATTATTTCCAGCTCGCAAAGCAGCCGAACCATCCGATCCATAAAATGGATAGACATCTAAAGCATAAGCAATGTTATTTTTTTTCGCTAAGCGAACAAGGTCTTTTCTAAATTGATAATCATAAGGACCAGAAGAATCTTTAGCACAAATAGAACAAGCTGCTTCTTGCCCCGCACAACCATCACCAACGACGCCCATATCTATCACTAATAATTCTAAAAGGGAATCCGCATAACCTCCTGCACCTCCATGACCGACTTCTTCATAATTGGAAAAAAATAACTCAACGGGCACTTCGATTCCCTGTTCCGCAATGCGACGAGCAATTTCAAATAAAACAAAACAACCTGCCTTATTATCCATATATTTTGATTTGATAAAACCACTTTTGCTCTCTTCGTAATTGGTATCAAAACAAATAAAATCACCAGGTTCAATTCCTAGTTTTTTAGTGTCTTCGGCACTCTTCACCATTTCGTCCAAACGGACATGCATGTTGTTGATACTCCTTGTTTGATCGGACAATTGTCTGTTCACATGTGCAGCAGGATTATCCAATAACAAGGTTCCAGTATAGACTTTATTTTCCAAAGTTCTAACGCGACAATAACAGCCTTCATAACCATTGAGTTGTAAACCTCCGATCTTTGAAATACGTAAAGTACCATCACCTTTTATGTTAGCAACTACAGCTCCTAAGGTATCGACATGAGCAGCAATTCCCAAAGTTGGATTTGCTCCTAATGCACATTTGACGGCTCCTTTATTGGTGTATTCAGGTTGGAGTCCATAACTTTGGAGTAGGTCAAAAATATATTGAGCTGCTTGATGTGTATAACCGGAAGGGGAGTCTATGGCGACTAATTCTTGTAAGCTTTTATAATCCATTTGGAGGAAATATTTGGATGATGAATTTAGAGATGATGGGGGAATATAGGAATTTCGACGACATTTCAAACAAACTTCCTTTTTCCTTGTTCATCTGCATATAAATTATCTTCTTTGCGAAATAATGAAATCTCGATCAAGATATAACTTTTTTTGGTTGATTGCCGCTCTTCTTTTCGGAATCAATCTCTTAGTGATGAATGATGTTACCACCTTTTGGCCTGGAGCAGAGACTAGAGCTATTCAAAACTTACGTTTACCCACCAAAGTAGCTTCTGATACATCGTCGATGATTCCTTATGAATTTTTCCAATCTGTTTATCAAAAGAATGGTTTACACGAATTTCGACTTCGATTATTAGGAAGTATAGGTTTGTTATTTACGTTTATTGGTTTCTTTTTTTTAGGTAAAAAAATATTTGGAAAAGAGGCCGTTTCGATGACGATGTTGATTGTGGCGGGCTCTTTTTTAATTCCTTTTGTAGCAAAAATGGCCGTTAGTGATATCTGGTTGATGGGAGCCCAATTATTAGAATTAATTACCTTGATTTTGTATATCAAACAACCACGGCCCAAATGGGCTTATTGGTCTGGTGGCTTCTTTATGTTAGGCATGTTGGTGTCGCCAGTATCGATGTTGATTTGGACCATTGCTTTGATTTTATATTTTTTATTGCTGCACCCTAAAGGGAAAAATTTGTTGAATTCCTTTTTTTACGGCTCAATGCTCATTGTGATTTTAATTTCTATTTGGTTGAAATTTTGGCAATGGGAAGACTTCGCGGCGATATTTAATTTTGAACATCTTTCTTTAGGAAAATACGGGATGTATTTGCTTTTAGGCATGTTACCTTGGCTTGGATTTTTACCGGCGGCTTTATGGGATATGTGGAAAAAAATAAAGGGCAAAGAAGAATTAGCCATGATTAATTTGGGATGGTTAATCGCAGGCCTGTTGAGTTATTCTTTGGTGGTAGAATTTTTATTGGCTTTTTTGATCGCGAAACAAGTCATAGTCTATTTTCAAAGCAATTATCCTTACAGGCGGATAGTGAAACTGTTTACTTTGCTCAATATGTTACTCACTTTCTTGGCTGTATTCATCATATTGATGGGAGGAGCATTTCAATTCAACGCTTCTGGTTATCGTTTGTTTTTAGG
>CAYTVR010000514.1:0-3562 GCA_964441245.1 uncultured Saprospiraceae bacterium
CATCATGTTATTCCTTGTATAGCTCTTACCGTACTTTTTGGTTGCAGTGAACGTCAAGTACATATGCCGTAGAGAGCGCATGCGAGCTATGGACATTATGTACATTGTTAGCTCTCTTTTCTTTCTATTCCTTACTAATTTCTTCTTTTAAAAAAATCACTTTTAATAATTCTGCTTTTTCAATTTCCCATTCACTAAAATTAAACCCCCAACGCTCTTCCATAAATTCAAGAAGCTTCATGCCTCTTTTCATAATTTCATTTGGATGCCAATTATCGTAACTTGAAACTTCAATTTCACTATACGATCCATTAAAGAAACCAACTTCATCACCATCTTTGTTGGTATGCTTTTTCTTGAATTCAAAGTCTTTGTTTTGCAATTCAGAATTCTTGGATTTTGCCAGTAAAACCAGATTACCAATGCTGTGCATTAAATTTCGTTGCTGTTTTTTATTTAGTCCTTCATATCCTACTTTCCAATATTTTTCTTTTGGAGTTTGAGGATATACATGCTCAATCGTATCTTCTTTTTTTCTTTTGTTGAAATCCTTCCATTCAATATGACTATTCCCTTTTGCCTTTTCTTGCAAACTTAATTCATACTCAAACAGGAAATACCTTAAACCATTCCATGAATAAAAACCTTCTCCTTTTTGATATTTATCATTTATATAATTCTTAAATTTTTCTAAATTAAACCAACCATGATAAATGTATTCATCATCTTCTTCAGATTCACCTTGTGTCATCCAATCAATATTACCAATTACGGAATGAATATCTCTCCCCTTTTTATTGAAGTAAAATTCATTTGCAAGTCTATAAAAATGACTATTTTTTGTATTAGAAGGTCTCTGGGATAACCTAAAAACTAAAAATATAAATTGCTCAGCTGATTTTAATAATGGAAGAAAATCTTCCTCTTCCAGTTTTGTTAATGCAGCCATAAAAAGGGGAGGAAAGGCACTCATCCCAAGTCTATTCAATTTTTGAATCCACTCCTTTGTCTCATTTGAATATTCACTTAAGTGAACATTATAAAGATAGAACCATGACTTTACAGATTTGGAAAGACTGTTTATATAGTCTTTGATGTCATCAAATTGTATTTGTCCTTTGATTATTTTTTTAGCGGTAAATTTTTTATTCAACAAGAATTTAGCGTATGAACCCGATTCTTTTCTGTCGTATTTAAAAAACATTATCCAATGATTCCTCAAAAAATCATCATCATCCAATGGATTGTCTTTGTTCTTTCCTAAATATTCATAAATGGTTTTCCAAGTTTCGTTAATATCTCTTCTTAATCCTTTTTTTATCTTGTCATCATTGTCCAACATCGTAGAAAGGTAGATCAGACGGTTTTTCAATAATTCAAGATTCGATAATGGCTTACCTCTGTTATTCATTGTCTCGAATGTAACGTAAACATCAAGTTCACTATCAATCTCATAGAAATTGAATTTAAACCTACTCGTCAATTTTTTAAATATTTGCTCGATCTCCTTATGTTCAAGTTCATCTAATATATTTTTGAAATATTTCTTCGCAAATGCAAGGTTGGCCGTATAAAGGGTTTTTTCTGGCACCTTGTCTGATGTTGATGATTCTTGATTTAAAATTTTCGTTTTGAAGTATTCATCACTTGGGTTATCCTTTTCATATCCAAAAATGAATGATTTATAAGAATCCTTATAGGTTTGATAAAGAAATTTGCTTTTCCAGTGTTCGACACTTTTAAAAATAATATCGTCATCCTCTTTGAATTTATTTATTATCTCATTAATTAAGATGATTGATGTCGTAAGTCGTTGTTGACCATCTATTAGATAGTATGCTTTAATATCTCTTTCAAAAAGCCAAATGTCGTCGTCCCATGTTTCTATTTTCTCAATATCCTTTTTATATACTTGTTCAACAGTAAGAAGTCCCGTATAATGAATCTTATCTTTTTTGAGGTTTAATATATCTTCCCAAAAGTCTTCCAATTGGTTCTTTCCCCAAGAGAATCCTCTTTGAAAATCTGGGATTCTGAAGAATTTTTCATTAAATATTTCTGTTAGAGATTGTAATTTATTTTCTGCCATTCTTGGTTTATTTTTTTCTAATGAGAGCTAACGTTTCGTGTATGTGGCGTGCCGACCGAATGGGAGGCATGAACATCATACACATTGTTATCTTCTTTTTACCATTCTAAAGGATAATCTGCTTCCGAATACCCTATGACCCAAGGCCAAAAAATCGGGGCTGACACACCATGATACCAGAGTCTCATTTTTCCATTCTCGATAATTCCATCAGGTGCTGTTACTTCCGTAGCCCATTCTAGTGATTCAGGTGTTGCAATTGCCTCAGGATAAATTTCATAACTTCCCAAAAATGTTGTTGATCTAGCGATTCCGACACTACTGCCTGTTGAAAAAGGGATATACCAATAATCTGCTGTTTTAGTAAGTGTTGCTTCATTAATGTCTGGGCTGTAGGTCACCTCAGATGGTTGAATCAGAGGATTCTCGATTTTATCCCAATTTATTCCATCCTCAGATATTGCAGCCATAATTCTTATTCCAGCATTCGGACCTGTCCAATTATCGGTTACATTCCATCCAGCGTAAATCATGTAAAAATTCTCACCGTCATATACTACACCTGGACTTGTTAATGCATGGCGATCATTTGTATTTTCATTTGTAATGTTTCGAGCAATGAGTGGGTTATCTACACTTTGCGGATGACGTGTAAAGTCAATACCATTGCTAGAAATGGCTAAGCCGATTTCATAATTCTGAACATGTGTATTGTCAGCTTCCCCTTCGCGATAACCCGAATAATACATCCAAAACTCATTTCCAACCTTTATCACATCCACTGTCTCAAGCGTATTATCCCAACCATCAGGTTGGCTATAGAAAGCAGGATAGTCCCTTTCATTATTTCCGTCTGGAGCAGACCATGACTCGCCATTATCTTCAGAAACTACTACTCCAAATATTCGCTCATCCGAAGTAATTTCTTCCGCAGAATAATACATGATAAGCGAATCTCCCGTTCTAATAATTGAAGGATCTGCCGCAAGATCAAGTGGGCTCTCAAAAACAGGAGTTTCTGTTCTTTCAAAAAGGTTAGATGATTGTTGCATAACTTCATCAGGAGAAGGTTCATCTTTTTTACAAGCACTTAATGTTACTGCTAATACAAATACAATAAGAAGATATTTTATCATTTTAATAATTTTTTGATATGGCGGTCTTACTAAATAAAAAGTTACATTGACTCTCATTTAATTGAAGATAACGGGAGTCTGTGTGATAAGTCCAACCCTCAAACCCAATTTTCAGGCCCGATTTAAGCTCCGCACCACCAGCCACCGTGGCTGCCCACAAAATAGGCCAAATACATGAGCCTCCACCAAGCTTCCCAGAGAAGAAAAGCCGAAAAGGGCGGAAAAACACCCCTTCAGGCGCTCAAGCAGTTCTAATACGCCCAAAATAGACATACTCCTCCGGATGTTGTAACAGCAAGCCAGCAAACTAAACTCCCCGTCAACCTTTTCGAGGCCG
>CAYTVR010000515.1:0-3552 GCA_964441245.1 uncultured Saprospiraceae bacterium
AATAGAGCTTTTTTTCTTAATCAAGGAGCGCCCGGAATTCCGGTGTTGATACCGGAATGAGGACGTGACAAAGAGAAAGGAAAAAAGATCATTTGGGCTCCATACAAATTCTTTAGTCATAAACTCTATTCACCGTCACGTAAAATTTATTTTGAGCCACTACTAAAATATGATTCAACTTTTTGATATCGGATTTTTACCTGTACGTATCTGGGATATATTGGATATCCTGATCGTTGGTTTTCTGATTTATCAAATTTACAAATTACTTCGAGGAAGTATTGCCTTTAATATTTTTATTGGAGTCATCTTAATCTATGTTGTTTCTTGGCTGGTTAAGGCATTGCAGATGGATCTTTTATCTTTGATTTTAGGACAATTGGTGAGTGTTGGTGTTTTGATGTTATTGATTGTTTTCCAACCGGAAGTACGGCGATTCTTATTGTTACTTGGCAACAGTACCTTACGTCAACGATCCAATGTGTTTAGCCGACTAATCGATAAAAATTTCAACACGAAGCAAGAAGAAAACCAAGAGGATGTACTGTCCATCAAAAAAGCCCTACTCCACATGAGTCAATCGAAAATTGGGGCATTGATCGTTTTTTCAAATAGTTTTGATTTGGAAATGTTTAAAAACTCTGGTGTTGCATTAGATGCCAAAATTACTTCCTCCTTGATCGAAAGTATTTTTAATAAAGAAAGTCCGATGCACGATGGAGCAATGGTCATTTCTGGTAATAAAATTCAACGAGCCAGTTGTGTACTTCCACTATCGACGAATAGTCAAGTTCCCAGATCTACTGGACTTCGACATCGAGCAGCCTTAGGTGTTTCTGAAACCACAAATGTGGCGGTTTTTATCGTTTCTGAAGAAAATGGTCAAATCGCTTTTACGCACAACGGTATTTTAAAAACAAAATTAACGGAATCAGAATTGACCGAATTATTGATGACTCATTTCAGATAAAAAATAAGATTTTCTATAAAATCATATAAATTTTCCGTCTGTACTTAAATGATTAAAACAGCAAAATATCATTCACCAAAATACGACTATGGAAATCAAGCGAATCGAAGAATTTGAAATAGATCCAACGATTGAAAAATCCATACAAACGCTACTACGTAAATGTTTTGTTGAATATCCACGTAGTCGAACCTACTTCAAGCAAATCCCAAGCTTTCGATATTTGGTTTATGAAAAAGAAATGTTGATCGGCCACTTAGCTGTTGAGCATCGGATGATGAATATCGGAGGCATTGTTGCCAAAGTATTTGGCGTCGTAGATATTTGTATCGCTTCAGATTTTCAACATCGAAAAGTGGGTTCAACTCTACTCCAGTCCTTAGAAAATTTAGGAAAAAAACATGACATAGACTTCATTGTTCTAATCGCTCAAGATCACCAATTTTATCTAAGTAATGGATATCAATTACATACCAATACTTGCCGATGGTTAATGATCAATGAACATCAAACTCTTGGTGTCAATCATCGCCATATTGATGATTCCCTCATGATCAAAGCACTCGGTGACAAAAAATGGAATCAAGGCTTAGTAGATTTTTTAGGCTATGTTTTCTAAAGACCCGCCAAATTTATTTGGTGTTTTCTAAAATTGACCAAATAAATTTAGTCCGTCATTATTTATTAAAATATTTCCCTTAGAGCAGCGACTAAACCAACCTTAATCCCTATATTTGCACCCCAATTAGCAGGCTTATTGTTAAACAAGCCTAATCAAACTTAATTCATTGAATATGAAAGCCTTAAGTACGTATCATACAGACAACAAAGAGCGTTATCTAGCAGAATTATTAGAGTTACTCAAAATACCTTCGGTAAGTGCAGATCCTGTGTATAAAGGAGAGGTAAAAAAAGCAGCTAACTTTATTGCAAAAAAATTGAAAGCCGCTGGCGGACAAAAAGTAAAAGTATACCCAACAAAAGGTCACCCGATTGTTTATGGTGAAAAATTGATTGACAAAAATTTACCAACCGTTTTGGTTTATGGTCATTACGATGTACAACCAGCTGACCCAATTGAGTTATGGGATTCTGGTCCTTTCGAGCCCGTCATTAAAAAAACAAAATTACATCCTAAGGGAGCTATTTTTGCCCGAGGTGCTTGTGATGACAAAGGGCAAGTCTACATGCATATCAAGGCTTTTGAGGCGATGCTGAAAAACAAATGTTTGCCATGCAATGTAAAATTTATGATTGAAGGAGAAGAAGAAGTTGGCTCCGTCAATCTAGAAACTTTTTGCAAAAAATATAAAAAACAGTTGGCTTGCGATGTCATCCTTATTTCCGATACATCGATCATCGATAATAAAACACCTTCTATCACCACAGGTCTTCGTGGCTTGAGTTATTTGGAAGTTGAAGTGACCGGACCGAATCGAGATTTACACTCTGGTGTATATGGTGGAGCAGTGGCCAATCCTGTCAATATCTTAGCAAAGATGATCGCTTCTTTGCAGGACAAAAGAAATAAAATTGCGATTCCTGGATTTTATGATGATGTCGAAATTGTTTCCAAAACCGAACGGAAAGAAATGAACAAAGCCCCTTTTAGCTTAGCGGCGTATAAAAGGAATTTGAAAATAAAAGAAGAACATGGCGAACGTGGATATACCACATTGGAAAGAACGTCTATCCGACCGACTTTGGATGTAAATGGAATCTGGGGTGGTTACATTGGAGAGGGAGCCAAAACAGTTTTACCTTCTCAGGCTTTCGCCAAAATAAGTATGCGTTTGGTCCCGAACCAAAAGCCTGAAAAAATCACTAAACTTTTTACCAAATATTTCAAAAGTATCGCACCACCTTCTGTCAAAGTGAAAGTGACGCCACATCACGGTGGTAATCCAGTAGTCACGCCAACAGATTCAATGGAATATCAAGCTGCTCATATGGCCATGAAAGCCACTTTCAAAAAAGATCCCATTCCACAAAGATCTGGAGGAAGTATTCCCATTGTAGCCTTATTTAAAAATGTATTAAAAGTCAATTCCGTACTCATGGGTTTTGGCTTAAACACAGACGATATTCACTCCCCTAATGAACATTTCGGCTTATTCAATTTTTATCGTGGAATAGAAACCATTCCATATTTCTTTGAATATTATGCAGAATTAAAAAAAGGCCAGCAAAAAAAATAAATGGACCATTTTAATGCTAATTTATTTTTAAGTGACGATCAAATAAAAAATAATTACCTCATTAATGAAGTTATAATACCAGTTTGATTTCCCTTTCGGGAAACGGACTGATCAAAAAAACTCATTAATTTTTATCAGAAACATTATTTTAATTTTATTTAACATGAAAAAAATAGTCAACATTACTTTCGTATTCCTTTTAACGATCAGTTGTGCTTTCGCTCAAGATAAGCCAGCTATGAAAGAAGAGGTAGCAAAAAAAGTAGAAGAAGTACAATCATCAACAAACAATAATATGGACAAATTAAGTTACAGTGTAGGAATTATGATTGCTCAAGGGATGAAAAAGCAAGGTTTAGATAATCTAAATGCCCAAGATTTAGC
>CAYTVR010000516.1:0-3535 GCA_964441245.1 uncultured Saprospiraceae bacterium
TACTTTCTAGGGTTTTAAATGATAATGCGAATAAATGGGCGAATATAATTGCAGTTATTGTCTCTAGTCTTGGAATATTTTACACGATACCCTCAGGAGATCTGGATGAAATATTTTTTGCAGTTGTTAATTCTATAGCATTTTTATTGATCATCTATACCGTCTGGAAAAAGGAATAAATGAAGTTAAATATTCGATAAATTAGTCTTGTTGGTGCATTTTTTCTTTATGTTGCTAAGGGTGGGGGTTGATTGAAGCAGCTGACGATCAATGTCTTGTTTATAAACATGAAGCTCTACTTTAAAACAACTTTTATGTTATTTCTCATAAATTCATGAAATGAGGAGACGCTCTAGCCTTGTAATCCATCAGTCTTACTTCAAGGAAACTGTCTTTAATTTCTCGGCTAATTCATTTCTGACTTGTAATAATTTCATGTGAACCTTCATTCGTTTATCTAGTAATTCATGATCACCAGCGTCTTGCGCTTCTTTGATTCGTTGTTGACTTTGTTCGAGAACTTTGATGAGCTTACCAAACTTAAATCGCATAATCGCTTGGATACTATCTGCGCTGAAATTTTCTTCAGGAACTGGTTGAGACCGAAGCGGTAAATCATGAATGTCAATCCAGTTGTGGCTCATTTCGAAAGGAGGATTTAAGATGTCTATGGCGATTTCTCGGACTTCTCTTTCTGGGTGAGTGATAAAATGGTTCTGCGTAATTTCTTTATTGGCAACGGTCATTTCTAAGCACTCCTTTGCAATGCTTTGATAAGCTGGGTTGTCAAAATCATTTAAAACTTCTTCGATATTGGTCAATATAAAACCAGCAACCGTGGTTCCATTTTCTGGGTCAAAAATTTGTCCACCAGAAGTTATGAGTAAGCGAATAATGTCTTTTTCTTGAAACTCGGAACTACTACTTGATTTTTTTTCTTGCTGCTGAAGTGCTGCTTCCAAATCTGTTGGTGGCGCATTTTGAATACCAGGAAAACTATTCTCATCGGGCGCAGATGGATCATTTGGCGTATTCTTCGCAATCCGAGCTTTTTTGGCTTCTTCTTTAAATCTATTTCGTTCTCTGGATTGGATCGCTTGGGAAACTAATTTATTGGCTTCATTGATCAAGAGTTGTTCTTCCACTTTTACGATGGCCGCACATTCTTTTACATATAGAGAACGTTTTAAAGGATCTGGAATTTTGGCGATACTCTGTACAATATCTTTGATCATCGCTGATTTTTTAACCGGATCTCCATCGGTTTCTTTCAGCAATAGGTTTGTTTTAAACAAAATAAAATCGTTTGCTTCTTTATCAATATATTCTGTGAAAGCGGTGGCACCTACAGACTGTAAATAAGAATCAGGATCTTCTCCATCAGGCAATAACACGACTTTTACATTCATGTCTTGTTCCAGTACTAGATCCAGTCCTCGCAAGGCGGCCTTGACACCAGCAGCATCTCCATCATAAATGATTTTGATATTAGGAGTATTTCTTTTAATCAACCGTATTTGACCGACCGTAAGGGAAGTCCCCGATGAAGAGACGACATTTTCAATACCTGCTTGATGCAAAGAAATAACATCCGTGTAGCCTTCTACCATGATGCATTCATCTTTTTGACGAATACTTTTTTTAGCAAAATAAGATCCGTAAAGGACTTTACTTTTGTTGTAGATTTCCGTTTCCGGAGAATTGATATATTTTGGAGCCTTGACATCTTTAACTAGAATCCGGCCACCAAAACCAATTACTTTTCCCGAAAGGTTGTGAATGGCGAACATCACTCTGTTGCGGAAAAAGTCAGAATCATATTTAGAGGTCAATCCTAATTTTTTAAGCACATCAGCTTTATAACCTTCTTTGATCGCTTTTTTTGTAAAGGTATTTTTGCCCTGTGGAGCAAAACCTAGTCCAAACTTTTCAACAATTTCTTCGCGAAAGCCCCGTCCTTTAAAATATTGCAGACCTACACTTTTTCCTATATCGGTATTGAATAACTGATCTTGGTAATAGTTTTTTGCATATTCATTGACCAAGTACAAGCTATCATAGAGTTGTTGAGCTTCTTTATATTCTTTGCTGACTGCTTTTTCTTCTATTTCAATATTATATCTGTTGGCTAGATATTTTAAGGCTTCTGGATAGCTTAAGCTCTCATGTTCCATTACAAAACCAACGGAGTCGCCTCCTTTTCCACAACCAAAACATTTACAAATATTCTTTCCAGGAGAGACAGTAAAGGAAGGGGTTTTCTCATTATGGAATGGACAAAGGCCAATCATATTTACTCCACGTCGTTTGAGGTTAACGAAATCACCTACGACTTCCTCTATCTTGACGGTATCTAATATTTCTTGTATTGACTTTTGCGTAATCATGAATTAAATATCTTTTTTGTTAGTTACTTTATAATCTTTCGGCTTCGCCTCTGATGACAATTTTGAATGTGAGAATACTTGAATTTTGAATAGCCCTATGACGGGAAATATTGTGATTTAGGGCTATTCAAAATTCAAGTATTCAAAATTTCTAATTCTATTGGATATCAAAATATTTTCGATCTCAATCGATATTGGAAAGCGAATATATTGCTCCCAACTGGAAGTTGCCAAGTTAGTAACAAATTTTTCATCTTCCTTACTCCACTACAGAAAATTTGTATTTAAAGTCTATTCCCTAAAATAATCACATCCTATAATGGCCTTTTTTTATTCTCGCTCATTTTTTTGCGATTCTATTATTCCCTTAACGATATGTTTCAATAAATATCCATCCTTCTTTCATGGCTTATTGTATATCATTTGACGACTAGTTAACCTCACTTAAGATTTATTGTAGATGGCCTAAAAAAAGTCAAAAATTGGCTTGTCCTGTTCTGGAAGATACGACTATTTAAGGATTTAAAGGTGAAAATCGACTAGGATTCCCTTATTAGTGAAACAAAAAAAGTGAGCGTATTCAAGGGTTTTCGGCTGAAATTGTGTGTAAAAAGCTGGTTTAATAATTATTTAACGGAGGTTAAATTATTTAACGAAGGCCTCATTTAATAATAGTTTTATTGTACATCAACGATTTACGTATTTTTTTTTAACATACATTAAAAACAATAACAAAAAGGGACATATCAAATGGCGATTTCAAACTGTTATGCTTATGTATTTTGTAAATGACAAAATCAAGTTGATTGAAAATATTATGGGTGTTCTCATAGTGTGTGGGCTGCCCCTCCCGACATAAGTGTCGGGATGGGGTAGTTTTTTCAAAAAGAAAACTGCACTAAATGATTCCTCAACTTGTAAAAATATAATGGGTGTTCTCATAGTGTGTGGGCTGTTCTGATTTCGGTTGGAACAGTTACTTTGAAAAAAACGCGGATGATAATAAGTATCAACTGCTTGAAAATATAATGGGTGTTCTCATAGTGTGTGTGGGCTGTTCTGATTTCGGTTGGAACAGTTACTTTGAAAAAATGCGGATGATAATAAGTATCAACTGCTTGAAAATATAATGGGTGTTCTCATAGTGT
>CAYTVR010000517.1:0-3491 GCA_964441245.1 uncultured Saprospiraceae bacterium
ATTAGTACATAAAGAATAAATTCGCAATCCAACTAATAATGACAACTCAAATTTCTGAGTTTAGAAATAAAAAGAATATTTTATGAATTTCACATTTCATCAATTAAGAATTTTCTTAAAAGTCGTTGATCATCAAAATATTACAAGAGCTGCTGAAGAAATGTATATGACTCAACCAGCACTTTCTATTCAGTTAAAAAAATTTCAAAATCAGTTTGATATTCCTTTAATCGAGAAAATTGGAAAAAAACTACAACCGACAGATTTTGGCAAATCTATTGTCGAAATAGCAAAAAACATTTTAAGTGAAGCGGAAGGGCTAAACTATAAAACCAATGAATACAAAGGACTGATAACAGGAAAACTTAGGATTTCTTCTGCTTCTACTGGTAAATATGTTATCCCGTATTTGCTAAGTGAATTTGTTCATAGATATCCCGGTATTGACCTTACGCTAGATGTCTCTAACAAAACAACCGTAATTAGTCAACTTCAAAAAAATGAAATAGACTTTGCACTTGTTTCTGTGTTGCCAGAAAAATTAGAAATTCAAGAAGAAATTTTACTGGAGAATAAATTATACCTAATAGGTGCAACAAAGGAGGTCATTAAATCTCAACCATTGATATATCGGGAACGTGGTTCAGCAACAAGAAATGCCATGAGTTATTATTTTCGAAAAAACGCTAAGCGAAAAAGTATTGAGCTAACTTCGAATGAAACGGTAAAACAAGCAGTTGTTGCAGGGCTTGGCTATTCTATTATTCCTTTGATTGGAATGAGAAATGAGTTACAAAATAAAGATTTGTATATTATACCATCCAAAGGACTTCCTATCCTAACGCATTGGCGATTAATTTGGTTGAAAAACAAAACTCTTTCTCCAGTGGCAAAAGCATATTTAGATTTTATAAGAAAAGAAAAAGACAATATAATTAAAAAGCATTTTTCTTGGTACGTTGATTATTGAAAATAAAATATGCTTACAGATAAGGGGCTCTGTGGTGCAAGGTGCGTGTTTGTAAGAAGGTTGTTGTGTAGACTCCCGTTGCAGGAAATTTGAAGAATGGGATATTGGAAATTAGGAGGTTTTATGACAGAATCATTAATTAAAAAATCATTATTTATGAGATTAAAAATTGGTATTTGTTTTACGCTTCAACTCCTGATTGGAACGCAATTGTTTTCGCAAATATTAACAAATAGCAATCTTCCGCTAACTTCTACCTTAACTGAAACGGATAAATTGCGTTTGAAAGTGGGGCTGAGAACAGTTGAATTAAGAAATAGATTAGTAGACCTGGAGAAAAAAACAGGAATGAATTTTTATCTGCCTGACTGGGTTAAAGGAAAAGTTAAAATCAAACAAAAATAGCGGTTGCCAATAAGACTAAAAGGTTCATAGCTCGCTAAAGCTGGCAACGCCGTTTATGCGAGACTGTTAGCAAATATTAAAATTCGAAATAATAATGACTCGATTATTTATAATTATATTATCCTTTTGTTTCGTAAACATAAGCAGTGCCCAAAATATTCTTAATGAAATTGACTCTCTCATTAAAAACGTTCAGACTTCAAACTCGGAAATTGGAATTAGTGTGGGACTTGTTTTTAAAAACAATCAACATTTCTTTAGTTATGGAAATGTAAATAGGCAGGATAATCATAAAGTTAATAACAAAACTATTTTCGAGATAGGTTCGGTCACTAAACTCATGACTTCTTACCTAATTACTCAACAAGCAGAATTAGGGAAAATTGACTTAGATAACTACATGGATGATTATTTCCCAAGCCATATTAAACTGAATTCTGCAATTCAAAAGAAAATTAAAGTTTCTGACTTGGCATCACACCAATCAGGTCTTCCTGACTTTGATTTACCGTATTTACTTGCTAATAACTCTGAGCACCCATTTGATGAAGTGACCAAAGAAATGGTTGATTCTATATTGACAAATACATCAGATTTGAGTTCTCAAGGAACCTACAAATATTCAAATATTTCGTATGTTCTTTTAGGATACATTCTTGAGAATGTATGTAATGATAGCTACGAGAATATTTTACAGCAGAATATTCTAGATCCCCTTAAAATGAATAGGACAATGACCTCAGCTTTTAATGAACATAACAATCAAACTATTGGATATAATGCCAATAATGAACCTAGGAGTTTATTTAATTGGAATAGCATATTTGCACCTGCAGGATTAATAAAATCTAATTCATCAGATATACTCAAATTTTTGATAGAACTTTTGAACCAAGAGAATGCGCAAATTAATAACAAACTGGAAAATACATATTTCAAAAACACCTTTATAGAACTTGGTCTCGGATTAAACATATTAAGAGCGGGTGAAAATGTTATATACGCTAAATCAGGTGATTCATTAGGACAATCATGTGTTCTTGGATATAATCCAGAAAAAGAATGGGGGATGATTATACTCACAAATCAGGCTAGTGGCACTGCCAGACAGCTCTTTAGTGAGATAATTGAAATTCTAAAATAACATTTACTAACATTGTGTATACGCAGGATGTGTATACACAATAGAAAGAGTAGAGTTGTAGATATAGAATCATTGTGCGTCACTAAAATGAAAAACTCGAAATGAATTATCAAACATTTAATCCTCATCCGGATTTAGCATCCCTTGTAAGTTGTTATTGGACTTTGGAGGTTCCTGCGGAAGCCAATCCTCAAAGACAAAGGATACTTCCGGATGGTACAATTGAAATGGCTTTCATTCTTGGAGAGGATATTAAAAGATACATAAATGATGACGAATTCATTCTTCAACCTCGTTCAATGGTACTTGGACAAACCATAGAACCTTTTTATATCGAACCTACTGGATATGTAAATACATTTGCTATTAGATTTTATCCGTTTGGATTTTCCAATTTTGTAAATTTTCCAATTGAAAATTTAGCTAATAAGGAAACACCATTAACAGAATTATTCGGAAAACGAGCTGCGAATGCATTAGAAAAAAGTATTCGCAATTCTGAAAATGTTCACGAACAAATTCAAGTCATAGAAAAATTTCTTTTAGATAAATTAAATGAGGAAAAAACGATTGCTAAAATAGTAAAAACAACTGTTGATGCCCTTATGTTTTCAAAAGGAAATGCTACAATAAACAGCATTACAAAAAATGATAAATCTAAAAGAAGGCAACTGGAGCGAAAGTTCAAAAAACAGATTGGAATCAGTCCAAAACAATTAGGTAGAGTCATTCGCTTACAAACGGCTTTGAAATTACTTCTTAATCAAGAAACGAAAAAACTAACCAATATCGCTTACCAATGTGAGTATTTTGACCAAGCTCACTTTACAAAAGATTTCAGGGAATTTACAGGAGTCAACCCTAAAGATTTTTTAAGTCATGAAAATATGGCTCTTTCATCGATGTTCTATAAGTAGTGTCGCTTTTTTACAATTTTGATTTTTACAAGAACTGTAATTTTGTATTGTCATT
>CAYTVR010000518.1:0-3491 GCA_964441245.1 uncultured Saprospiraceae bacterium
TGCAGTAACGATTAAGCCAGGATCATTGATGGTGCCTTTTGCTTCTTTTTCTTTACCTTTACTATCTACAACCGTAACAGTATACTCACCAGGTCCAAGATCTTTGGGATTGTCTCCACTTTGATTGCCAGCCCATTTGTAAGTATACGGCGCTTTTCCACCTTCAACAATAACTTTGAGTGCGCCGTCTGGTTCGAAGGCATCACAACTAACGGATTTATCTACGATACAACTGACCGTAATTGCCTCTGCTTTTTCGATGATAAATAAACCTTTGTCTTTGGTACCAATCCACAATGCATCGTCTTGATCTACTGCAATGCAGGACGCAAATTCACTGGTATATTCTTCGGGAGCGGCGAATTCTTCGATGGTACTATTTTCATAATCGTAGCGAGTGATTACTTCGGAAGCTAGCCAAATTCTTTCTTTGCTATCTACTGCTACTCCTTGTAACAATCCTTTTGCATGCAATCTTTCTAATTCTATTTCTCCCCATTTTCCTTTTCGATTGATGATCCATAACCATTCATCTCCGACCACGTAGACATCCGAACCAAAGGTGGCAATTCCACTAAAATTGACATACTTTTCTTCTACTTTTAATTTAGTTCCTTTTCCCCATAAAATACCTTCATCTGTTCCAAACCATTTTCTTCCATTGGCTTGAATGAGAATAAATTTGATATAATTTGATTTGAGATCAGAATTATCTTTATTCCAATTTTTAATCAATTGTAAACTAGGTTCTAATTTTAATTGATAGAGACCAGTTTCATTCGTTCCGATCCACAGTTCTCTTTTTAGTTGATCTACATGTGCCGTAGTGATGTCATCTAGATCAGGAACAATTGCTTTGAGTTCTGCCTCTGTCAAACGAAGATCTTCATTTCCACTTCGATAGCGCATGAGGGACCATTCACCTGATTTAAGATTCTCTTCGGTTGAATGATTAATGGAGTGGATTTGATGCAAACTTTTACTGTTGCCTACCCATTTGGTATTGTTTTCATCCACGAATACATTTTGAATTGGAAGGTTTCGATCTACAGAGGTTCCTCTTTCGACTCGCATGTTTTCTTGAGCTGTGGCAAAAGTCGTCAGGAATAAAAAAATAAAAAGTAAATGCTTATTCATCGTATTAAACTAATTTTTCTAATTGGTCGGTTTCAAATTAAACGGCAAAAATAGATAAATGGTTGAAAATGACTATGTTTCGTGGCTATTTTCGTCTATTAATGTATAAACGTTGTGGAGCTAGATATTGGTATTAAGCATATCAAGGGTTTTTAATTCAAAATCAATACCAAGGAGTATTCATCATTAAGATATATTTCCTTTGATGAATTTTAGTTAAAGGAGCATTTTGACTTAGAGTCAAAAAAAGACGTAAAAAACGTGTAAAAACAGAACAATAAGACAAAAAAGAACAAAAAAGCATGCATTTTTAACTCTATGTGGGAAATCACGCACCTAATTGATGTAATTCTTCCATATAATCATATTGTAAATCTTCATGCAAGGTGGCGACTATCTTTTTAATTTTCACTATTTGTCGTTCGTACATATTGTTGAGTACCAAATAACGACGATAAGGGATTTTATGCTTTTTTAAGGATTGGCAAAAAAATAATAATAGTTCTACGTGTGTCGTCTTTTTCTTGGAATATCGAGCATACTTGGCTATCATTCTAAGTATTTTCCGTAAGGTCTTTTTGACAAAAAAAATTCTGGTTCGATTCATCCCTAAGAATAACTCTTCTATTTCATTTTTTACACTTGTGATGTAACTCGATTCATCTTGAGCTTCATATAATAGGTAGGTCAAGAGTTCTTTATTTTCTTTTTTAAACTTTCCTAAACGGAGACAAAGCTCTAATACTTCTTTGGGTGAGCGAGTGGATAATTCCTTTTTAATTTCGGCGATACTTGCAGCTTTCATGGAGAATTAGTGTTGTGGGTATGGGTTACTAGTTACTAGTTTCTGGTTTCAGGTGATTGATTTCTAGATATCCCGACCTTCGATTGGTTACTGAATATTGATTATTGGATATTCCTCGATTGTAGATCCTCTCCGGTCTTAGGATGTTTTTGGGTTGTTGAATTTTTTGAGGGGTTTTAGAAGTTCTTCTAGGCCGTTTAGTTTTATCTCATACATGGTTTGGAGGAGCATGCCTAATTTTCCTTTTGGGAAGCCCTTCCGGGCAAACCATTCTAAATAAGAAACAGGAAGGTCGCATAGTAATCGCCCCTTGTATTTGCCGAAAGGCATAGGCATTCTAACTAGAGATAATAATAATTGAGGATCTGGTTGCATGAAAATACTAGTTGAAAACTATTCTAATGATACATTTCTGATTGACAAGGTACAGAAAATCTTTTTATTGATGATTAGTTCTTGAATGATTTTGCTAAATTACACAGATAAATTTCCTCACTTCAATTCCATATCATGAGTCAAAAGAAATCAAGAAGAACCTTTATTGAACTTGGATTAAAAACAAGTCTTGCTTTGCCTTTATTATCCACTGGACTTTATGGCTGTAGTCCAAAGGCGGATAGCCATCAGAAAACATCCGATTCTCAAAAAAAAATAAAAAATTAAATATTCTTATTCTTGGTGGCACTAGTTTTCTGGGACCACATCAAATTGCTTATGCGATCAGTAGAGGTCATTCGATTACTACCTTCACTCGAGGAAAAACGAAGCCTACGGTACATCAAGATATTTTTGAAAAAGTGGAACAATTGATTGGAGATAGAAATGATAATTTGAAAGCGCTCGAAAATCGAAAATGGGATGCAGTTATTGATAACTCTGGCCATCAAGTGGAATGGACAAAAAAATCTGCTGCTTTATTAAAAGACAATTGTGATCTTTATTTATACACTTCTTCAACAGGTGTTTATTATCCTTATTTGACCCCAAATGGTAAAGAAGAAAGTGTCCTTGTTCATACCGTTCCAGCCGGAGTCGAAGGGGAATTAAAAATGGAATATGACTATGGAGTAATGAAAGCCAATTCAGAAATCGAGGTGATCAAAGCATTCGGAAAAGATCGTAGCATTGTAGTGCGACCAACTTATATGTTTGGTCCAGCTGACCGAACCAACAGATTTACCCATTGGCCAATTAGATTGAGTAAAGGCGGCGAAATACTGATTCCTGGAAAAGAAAATGATCCTGTCCAATATATAGATGTCAGAGATGTTGCAGAATGGATGATCCGATTAATAGAAACCAAAAACACCGGAATATTTAATGCCGTTGGACCTAAAGAAGATACCAACATGTATGCATTTGTCGAAGAGGCCAAAAAAGCATTTGATGTAAAATCTACTTTTATAAAAATTGATGATTATGATTTTTTAAAAGAAAATGAAGTGCATTATATTATCCCTTGGATCAAACCGATAGAAAACAATAAGTATTCTGCTGACGCTAGTAACTCTAAAGCGAAACAAAATGGTTTGACCTTTCGACCTTTAGT
>CAYTVR010000519.1:0-3471 GCA_964441245.1 uncultured Saprospiraceae bacterium
CACATTTGGATTTATATGAGAGAGTGGATGTCAGAGCCCTAGCTAGTTACTTGTAGCTACTAGGGTTCTTTTTATTTATTCCCAATTTCAACTAGATATTGCTTCTTCCAGCTAAAATGCCCTATAATAGCTATGATCAAATAAACAAAGAACAAAATAGAAAAGAGGTATATTTCTCGATGTAAATAGACGAAAATGCAGACGAAGTCAATAATGATCCAATAAATCCAATTTTCTAAAACTTTTCGAGCAACCATTATCGTTGCAATAACAGAAAATGAAGTGGTAAACGCATCTATATAAGGTAAGGCTGCTCCAAAATAAGTCCACATATACCCTAAAAGAAAAGATAAAATTACTCCAATCCCAATAGCCGTTAAATGATCTTGCATACTCCAAGTGCTAACCGGTAACTTCCTTGCATCCAATAGTTCTTGCTGTGATATACTCATTTCGCTATCTTGCTTCTTTTTATGCTGCGTCCAATGCCACCAACCATAAATAGACATAGCTCCATAGTAAATCTGAAGAATCGCATCTGAATACAGTTGAACATCAACATATACCTTAAATGATAATGCAACCCCTATCAATCCAAAAAACCAACACCACACATTTTCCTTCACTGCCAAAATCACATAAATAACACTAAAAACAACTGCAAACCATTGAATCCAACCCATTTCAATAGCCAAAGCCATTATGGATTTAAAAGGGCTTAATTTTTCGGGGAATTCTCCTGTTTGGAATAAAAATATCATTGAATCTAAATTTCGAATTTAAAAACTATCAAGTATCAGTGGTTCGATTCAATTTAATGTTATTTTTGCAGAGTACAATAGATAGACTATTATTTTGTTTTTTAGCTTTAAATCAAAGTCTCCATGAGTTTTAAAGGAACAGAAACTTACGTTGCCACTAAAGAATTGCAAATTGCGGTCAATGCTGCTATTCACTTACAAAAGCCATTAATCGTTAAAGGAGAACCTGGCACAGGAAAAACGCTACTGGCTCATGAAATTGCTAGAGCACTGAATAAAAAAATCATTACCTGGCATATCAAATCTACTACTTCCGCGCAACAAGGACTGTACGAATACGATGCCGTTTCCAGATTAAGAGATTCTCAGCTGGGCAATAAAAATGTAGAGGATATTGCCAATTATATTAAAAAGGGAAAACTATGGGAAGCCTTTGAAGCAGATGAATCTGTTGTTTTATTAATCGATGAAATTGATAAAGCTGACATTGAATTCCCTAATGACCTTTTACTAGAATTGGATAAAATGGAGTTTTATGTCTATGAATTACAAAAGACCATTAAGGCGCACAATCGCCCCATCATCATTATTACCTCCAATAATGAAAAAGAATTACCTGATGCTTTTTTAAGAAGATGCCTTTTTCATTATATCCGTTTTCCCGATAAGGAAACTATGCAGCGTATCGTTGACGTCCATTTTCCAGCATTACAGCAAGAATTGGTGACCAATGCCATGCAAGTATTTTATCAATTAAGAGATTTGCGTGGTATCAAGAAAAAACCTTCCACTAGTGAATTAATTGATTGGTTGAAATTGATCTTGATGGAAAAGATTCAGGCTGGAGATCTTGAAGATATTGACTTGCACAAAGATATTCCTCAACACCTTGGTGCACTTATTAAAAACGAACAAGACATCGATCTGTTAGATGAATTGAGAAAACGAAAATATTAACCAAGGTCTTTAAACAAAAAAATCGGAAATGGAATACAAAACTCCATTTCCGATTTTTTTTCGAAAGTATCAAGGTCATTCTTAGCCTTGATCGCTTAAGACGACTCGATACTTAACTTCTTTGATAATTTGATAGCCAGTTTTAGCATCGGTATTGACCAAAAGAATATCAATTGTCTTTTTCAACTCCCCCCTATCTTCTTCTTTAGCACTAATAAAAGTTGCTTTGATTTCTCCTTTTTCTCCAGGTTTAAACGTTTTGCCCATCGGCCAAACCAAATCCGTACAATCACATCCGGAGACTAATTCAATCGTTACATCCTCAACACCGGTATTGGTAAATTTATAGGTCACTGAAGGATTCTCTCCAACATTAATTTCTCCAAAATCGATAAACGACGGTTCGAAAGTTAAATAGGGATCTTTGGGAACAGACTGTGTTACTTTCTTGGTGGTATCACAAGCATAAAACGAAAAAAGGCAAAATACCAAGACGGTCAATAATGACTTTCGATTTTTTAATGAACTTTGAATCATGTTATTACTACTTAGATTTGATATAATGTGATGTGCTATATAATATTAACGAAAAAAAGGGATTTGCATTTTGTATCGCAAATCCCTTTTTATATTAGACGCTTAAAACAATACAAGAGCTTGCATCATTTTAGCTATTTTAGTTCGCTTTCTTCAAACGTTTCTTTTCGATTTCGATAGACGTTGGTCCATCAATAATCTTAAATTCTGTACGACGATTGAATCGGTGTTCATCATCACTACATTTAGTTCCGTTGACACATTTGTTTCGAATCTGAGCTTCACCATATCCTACATCCTTAATTCGTTCTGTAGCAACATTGCGCTCCGTCAACCAGTTCTTCGCTGAAGTTGCCCGACGTTGAGACAATCGTTGGTTATAGCCTGTCAAACCTCTTGAATCTGTATGAGAAGACAATTCAATTACCATTTCTGGATATTTGTTCATCAATTCTAATAGGTAAGACAAATCCTTTTCAGCTTCTAAAAGAATCTTATCATCATCATAATCATAAAAGATGTTTCCTAATTCAATAGGCTGATTGATGGTAAATGTTTCATATTCTGGTTCTGGCTCTGGCTCAGGTTCTGGAGGAATCGGAGCTAAAGTCATTTTCTTTTCAAAAGTCTTTGTTTTTGTAACTGAGACTGTATTGAATTGTAAGGTATCTGGATAAAATCCTTCTTTAGTTGCGATAATCATATAAGCCATTTCGCCTTTAAGCGGAAAAGCAAAATTATTGGCTTGGTCGTTTGTTTTATTGTTGGTCATGCCTGCAGTATTATCAGTCATTTCAATCAATTGAACACTCGCTCCTGGCAATGCTTTACCTTCTGCAAAAGTCAAAGCAATTAAATCTAAGACCACTTTTTCTTTTTTGACTTCCCAGATATCGGTACAACAAGTTTTTCCTTTGGATGATCGAGTGCCTTCTCTATTTGAAATCAAAAAGCCACTATAACCTTCTTCATCAACTGAATAATAAATATCATCCACACTAGAGTTGTATGGTTTACCCATGTTTTCAGGTCCGCTCCATACTGATCCATTCCATTCTGATTTGAATACATCAAAACCTCCAATCCCCGGATGCCCTTCCGAACTAAAGTAGATGGTACCATCTACATAAAAAGGCGTTTCATCATCTTCTTTGGTATTGATCACATCACCGAGGTTAACTGGTGGAGCGTATTCGTCTCCTCTTTTAGTAGAGTA
>CAYTVR010000520.1:0-3400 GCA_964441245.1 uncultured Saprospiraceae bacterium
TTCGTCACATCCTCACCATGCCCGTACGGGCAGGTTCCGGGTGTTCCTCGGCTGGATTCAAAACCTCTATTTGCTTCCTATACAAAATCGCTAGTCATAAACTCTATTGCTTTTGGCTTTTTTACTTCCTCTATACAACTCGTATTTTTGAAGTCGACATTCTAGTTGACCGTTGTATAATTTTATTTTTTTGGAAGGACGGAGTCCTACAAATTTTAGCGCTTCTAGATTTCCACTGATGATCCAGGCATCGTAGCCTTCATATTTGTGTTTTAAACACGTACCCATTTCTTTATAAAAATCAATAATGGATTCTATTTCTAAGCGCTCATCATAAGGTGGATTTAGAAAAATCATACCTCCTACTCCATTCGCCTCTGACTCTAAAAAATTCTGTTTTTCAAAAGTTATTTTTTGACCAACTCTTGCTCGGCGGGCATTGTCTCTAGAAATATTTACCGCATCAGAGTTTAAATCATATCCCATTATTTTCGCTTTTAGGGAAACCATTTGTGCTCGAGCTTCACTTCTTATTTTCTTCCACAAGTCTTCATCATATTCATTCCATTTTTCAAAGGCAAAACTTCTTTGCATGCCGGGAGGAGTATTGGTGGCCATCAAAGCAGCTTCGATTGAATAGGTTCCAGATCCACACATTGGATCTATGAAATCACTTTTTTTGTCCCATCCACTCAACAATATAATTCCGGCAGCTAATGCCTCACTCATTGGGGCTTGTACTTGTTCCATTCGATAACCACGTTTAGCTAAGGTTAATCCAGAACTATCCAATGCAATGGAACATTTATTTTGAGCAATATGAACATTAATTCGCAGATCAGGATCTCGCGGATCAACATCAGGTCGACGGCCATATTTGTCTCTAAATTGATCAACAATAGCATCTTTTGTTTTAAGTGCTACGTATTTAGAATGGGTAAATAAATCACCACTGGTCGTTCCATCAATAGCAAATGTTTGATGAACACTAAAATATTTATGCCACGGAATCCTTTGAACTCGCTCGTACAATTGATGTTCATTATTGGCAGTAAAAGTGGCAATTGGTTTTAAAATTTTAATCGCCGTTCGAAGATATAAATTACTTTTATAAAGTAAATCCATATCTCCTTTATAACTGACCGCTCGGCTGATAACTTCTACTTCTTCCGCTCCTAAATCTTTTAATTCCTTAGCCAAGACTTCTTCTAGTCCGAAGTATGTTTTTGCAATAAGATCAAATTTTCCCAAGATGTTATGATTGTTGCTCGATCTTCCGTTTTCCACATTCGGTCTTCTAATCGTGCGATGAATAAATTTTCAAAAATCGAAATTATGCATTTTTTCCGAAATCTAAAGGTTATTGGCAATTGTTTATTTTTTTACATTTACTCCCCTTTTTATCTAAATCATTATATTCCCTATTTTCAAATGAATAATTTGGATTTCTAATTTCGCGTTAAGCTATTTCAATCAAAAAATATAAATGGATTATATCGGAATTTTCGTTTTATCTATTTCTTTTATTTTTCTATTTTTTTCGTGGAAAAAATTCCAGCAAGAAGAATTTAGCCATACCGTATTAGGGCTCATCTTAGTTGGTATCATTTTAAGAATATTTATGATATCCGATTCTTATTTGCATAAATGGGATGAACGATATCATGGGCTAGTGGCCAAAAATTTAATATCTGATCCATTAAAACCTACCCTTTATAAAGATCCAGTACTAGACTATGATTACAAAAACTGGACGACCAATCATATCTGGTTGCATAAGCAACCTGCTGCTCTATGGTTGATCGCTGCTAGTTTAAATATTTTCGGGATCAACGAATTTGCGGTCAGGATACCTAGTTTAATCGCATCTACCTTAGGTATTTATTTGATGTTTTTAATTGGAAAAATATTATTTGATCATAAAATCGGATGCTTTGCGGCCTTTCTATTTTCCATTCATGGATTAATCCTCGAACTAACTGGAGGGAAAGTCACTACCGATCATATTGATGTTCTTTTTCTGTTTTTCATCATGTTTGGAATCTATTGGAGTTTAAAATTTGTTACCTCTAAAAAACAAATTTACAATATTTTTTGTGCGAGTTCTCTCGGATTGGCGATTCTAACAAAGTGGTTACCAGCTTTGATTATTCTACCATTTTGGTTATTCATTTCACAAAGTTCGATATCACAAAAATTCACAAAAAAAGAACTTGCATGGAGTTTATTGGTTTTAATAATAATCGCTACAATAATTGCACTTCCGTGGCAAATCTATACCCATTACGCTTTTCCACTAGAATCTTCTTGGGAGAAAAAATACAATTGGTTGCATATTTTTCAAAATATTGAAGACCAAGCAGAACCTTTCTATTATCATTTCAATCACATGAGAATTATTTATGGCGAATTGATTTACCTTCCACTAATTTGGTTGGTAGTCATTTTTTTCAGAAAGAAAAGAGATTTCAAGATATTGGCCATCTTACTCTGGATTTTCATCCCTTATATTTTTTTCTCATTAGTTGTCACTAAAATGCAAGCATACACTTTGATTGCTGCACCTGCTATATTTTTAATCAGTGCTTTATTTTGGAGAATGATTGTTCTTCATCGCAATAAATTCAAGTACAAAATTATTCCCAACTTTTTAATTCTTGGATTAATTTTTCTTCCGCTTCGATATAGTATTGAACGAATCAAACCATTGACAACAAACTTAAATGTTCCTCAATGGAGAATAAAAATTGATGCGTTAAAGAAAATTAAAACAGATAAAAAACTAATCATTTTTAATACTGACCATCCTATAGAAACCATGTTTCATATTGATTGTGTAGCCTATGAATTTATTCCTGATCAAGTTACTCTTAAAAAATTAGAGAAAGAAGGATTTAAAATTGTTATTCAATGATAAAGATCAAATCTGGATTTAGTCCTAAGTTTAAAATCATTCTAAAGCAGGTTGTCTTATTTTTCCAAGTAGCATTTATTGCTTTTAGCTTTCGTTTTATTACTTTTGAGGCTATTTAAATTAATAAACCATAAATTACTAACATCATGGCAAATCCATTTCTGAACATGTTAAAAGGTGTTTTGGATAAAGTGCAAGAGAGAAACACTAAAAACCCCGAAGTAAAAACAGCAGATCCTTCTGTATTCGAACAATTGAGTAAAAAGGTAACTGCGTCCAATAATGTTCCCGATTTTTCAAATATTCAGGAATCAATAAAAGAAGTACAGGTGACTAACGAAGCTGATCCTAATGTGGAAACTGCGGACAAATCTGTTTTTGAAGATATGCTAAAAGAGATTGAGGCATTGAAAGCGAAAGTAGCGGCTCAAGAAAATGCAGCTCCGGCTATTCCGGCTCCGCCTGCGCCTCCCGTTTTTGAATCTA
>CAYTVR010000521.1:0-3371 GCA_964441245.1 uncultured Saprospiraceae bacterium
GTCCTAAGTGGCGGGGGGCAGGACAAATCACTATTTGACAGAGGGGTTTGATTTGTCTAGGGTTTTGGTTACTTTTTGCTAATGAAAAAGTAACATATAGATAATCTTTGTTCCATTGTAATTGAATCATATAAATAATGAATTATAAATTTTTAGTCTGTTAAAATATTTGAAGATTGTTATTACCAAATAAATTTGGTCAACCATTAACCCCCAATAGTCGACATAGACTCCGTAATAGGCAAGCCATTATCTCTTTTTCGCTCCGCCTCAAAACCATCTTTGGCTCGATTACCTAAGGCTTCGAGAAATAAAGTCTTGACCTGTTCATCCGTTGCACCCGCTCTCAGAAAATTTTTGACATTAAAAACACCATCGTCATACAAACAAGTTTTTAATAATCCTTTTGGAGTTAATCGAATGCGATTGCAAGTACCACAAAAAGTACGGCTGTAAGCAGCAATGATACCAATGCTTCCGCTATGACCAGGAATCTGATAATTATAAGAAGTTGAAAAAGGAGGATCTGGAATTTTATAAATGTCCGGATAATGTTCTTTTAGTTTTTCTAAAATCTGGGTATGCGTCCAAGGCTCGACTTTCTCTTTTAAACCTTCTCCATTAAAAGGCATCTCTTCTATGAAACGAACATTGACTTGATGCGTTTTGGTTAATCCTGCCATTGGTATAATATCGTCGGTATTTTTTCCAGCCATGACCACCGCATTGATTTTAGTTTGGATACCATGCTGGAGCAATGCATCAAAAGTTTCCATGACTTGAGGAAAAACATTGCGGCGAGTAATTTCAAAAAAACGATCCGGGTCTAAACTGTCTAGACTGAGATTAATGGATTTGATGCCCATCTTTTTCAAATCAGGAATCAAGGGAGTGGTTACCGTTCCATTAGTAGTGATATGAATTTGATGGAGGCCATCAATTTTGGTGAGTCTTTCCAAAAAGCCCATCATCCCCTTACGGATAAAAGGTTCGCCTCCAGTGATTCTTAGTTTTTCAATGCCCATTCCAGCCAGTAAACGAATCACTCGCTCCATTTCTTCATAACTCAATAGTTCCTCTTTGGGAACATATTTAATTCCTTCTTCCGGCATACAATAAAAGCATCGAAGATTACAGCGATCCGTCACTGCTAAACGCAGATAATTGATCGGCCTCCCATGATTATCATATAGTATATTCGCTTTACTCATTTTTTATTTAAAATAAAATACTCGCTTCTAATCTTAAAGTAATTTGCTCAGGCACTAAATTACTTCGTAACTTATTTACATAATAACAAAAAACATAGTAGTTCAAACCAACAAATCATGTACCTTGAAAGGCCCGCAAACTAAGTGGCGGGGAGCAGGACAAATCAGTGTTTGACACTAGCGATTGATTAAGCCAAGAGGCTCAAAGGTTAAAAGCATAAGAGTTTGATTTGTCTAGGGTTTTGGTTACTTTTTGCTCCCGTTCGCAAACAGGATAAAAGTAACGAATACATAATTCTCAATTTTAAAAATGCATGTTATAATGTACTTCTAGTAAAGATATTTATTTTTAAACTCTTTTTTACTCATTTTTGTTTTTTATAAGTAGTTCTACAGTTAAGAACAGATAAATTATGTTGGATACCGAGACGATACGCAAGGATTTTCCTATTTTTTTACAAAATCAAAAAAATGGGAAGCCGCTTATATATTTAGATAATGCAGCAACTACTCAAAAACCTTGGTTGGTGATAGAAGCGATGGAGCGATTTTATCAAAAAGGAAATGCGAATATTCATCGAGGTATTTATACTTTGGCCGCTGAGGCTACAGCAGCTTATGAAGCAGTAAGAGAGCAGACGAAAAACTTTATAGGAGCCGCTAGTCGAAAGGAAATCGTTTTTGTGAAAGGAACAACGGATGCGATTAATTTGGTCGCTAATTCTTTTGCTGGAGCAAAAATTGAAAAAGGAGATGAGATTTTGATTTCCGCAATGGAACATCATTCCAACCTAATTCCTTGGCAGATGGTTTGTAAACGAAAAGGTGCTCACCTTCGAGTGATTCCAATGAATGAAAAAGGGGAGTTGAAAATGGAGGATTTTAAAACTCTAATGACGGATCGAACGAAGTTAGTAGCAGTTGTACACATTTCCAATACATTGGGTACTGTTAATCCCATTGAAGAACTGATCGATCTAGCTCATCAAAAAAATATTCCAGTTTTGATTGATGGCGCACAAAGTATAGCGAGTGAAGAGATAGATGTTCAAAAATTAGATTGTGATTTTTTCGTTTTTTCTGGTCATAAAATATTTGGACCGACCGGCATTGGAGTTTTGTATGGTAAAGAGAAATATCTTACAACCATGGAGCCTTATCAATTTGGAGGAGAAATGATTCGTTCGGTTACTTTTACAGAAACAACCTATGCTCGGCTTCCGCATAAATTTGAAGCTGGCACGCCGAATATTGCTGGTGTGATGGGTTTAGGTGCAGCGATAGATTATGTTGAAAAACTAGGAAAAGAAAACATTAGGAAAGACCTTTCAAAGTTATTAAAAATAGCCACTGAAAAATTAAGCACAATTACCAGCATCAATATTATTGGACAAGCAGATCGAAAAACGGCTATCCTTTCTTTTACCATTGATGATATTCATCCTCATGACGTAGCGACGATTTTGAACGAATCTGGTATCGCGATCAGAGCTGGTCATCATTGTACTCAGCCAATTATGGATTTTTATCAAATCCCAGGAACCGCTCGCGCTTCTTTTTCCATTTACAATACGGAAGAAGAAATTGACCTTTTGGTAAAAGGAATTCAAGAGGTTAAAAATATTTTTGCATGAACGAAGAACTCAAGTCTCTATATAAAAAAGTCATCCTAAAGCATAACAAAACACCACAGTATTTTTATGAAAATAAAAATGCAAATCAAGTGTTAGATGCCTACAATCCTGTTTGTGGGGATCGTTTTCGAATTTATTTAAAAATGGAAAATGATCGAATTAAAGAAGTGAGTTTTAAAGGTTACGGTTGTGCCATTTCTAAAGCTTCCATTTCGATTATGATGGAAAATATTTTAGGCAAAACGATAGAAGAGGTAAAAGTACTTTACCATGAATTTGATCAAGTTGTTCGTTCTAAGGATTCTACTGAAGAATATTCTGAATCTACGTTTCAAGTTTTTGCAGCAGCTCGATCCTTTCCAGGTCGAATGGATTGTGTGACTTTAGGTTGGGAGGAATTGATGCGATTTATTGAGGAAAATAATCTGGATGGATAATCATTTAAAATGACTTTTATATTTGTTGGATTGGTAAATACTGATGCAGGTTTCTACTGAAAAAAGGAACAGATTTTATAATTCTGAGT
>CAYTVR010000522.1:0-3349 GCA_964441245.1 uncultured Saprospiraceae bacterium
TGCAATAAATAGGGTGCGACAAAGTCCTTCCAATTTTTCTGTAGGAATTTGCCATTCACCACGGGGGTAAGCGACCTCTCCATTTTTTGGAAATTTCAAAGGATCATCCATTGAATTAACATAGCTAAATGCTCCTTCTAATAAGTGCATTCCCGCTTGCTTCCAATGATCTCTGGTCAATCCTGTTTTTGGGCTTTTGTCAAAGTCCGGATTTTGAATTTGAAAAATAGGATTACCGCCATACATTTTATAAACTTCAGAGCCCGCCGATAAAAATGCACCCGTTCCATAAACTTCTGTTTCCTCTTTTGAAGATTTATCGGGCCCTGCTCCAATCGGTTGAACATAGCCTAATTTTCCTTCAGGAGAAATATGACTGACCAAAGTTTTCCATGCCCGTTGGATATGTGGCTCATAAGTTCCTCTGTCCAACAAACCATTATTAACACCCCAGGCTAATCCAAAAGTAAAAAAGGAAGTTCCACTTGTTTCGGGAGTTGGATAGACATCTTGACTCAGCAGACTCATTGACCAATGCCCTTCGGGTGTTTGAATTTTAATGAGCTTCTGAGCCATTTGTAAATATATTGTTTTAAAATACTCATAAGCTTTAGAACCTGGTTCGTATTCATCCATCAAAAGCGTCAATCCACCAAATACCCAACCATTTCCTCTTGACCAAAATATTTTTCGACCATGGTCTCTTTTGGGAATAAAACTGTTGTCTCTAAAAAAAAGATGTTCTTCTTCATCGTACAAATGTTTTCGAGTTACCTCGTATTCCGCGAGCATCCATTCTGTATATTTTTGCTCCCCGGTAATGGAAGCCAACTTTGCCCAAACAGGTGGCGCCATAAATAATGCATCACACCAAGTCCATCTTTCCAAGTGTTTGTAATTATCCAGGGTAATGGGTTGTTCGCTTGGGTTTTCCATCATCCAATCCAAATGCTTTCTCGTTTTTTGAATCATTTCTGGGTTTCCAAATTTTCGAAAAAGCTCAAGGTACATTTGTCCAACAACATGGTCATCAGCCATATATTTTCTCCAATGCAAATTCCATTTTTGTTCCGTCCCTATAGCTTTCAACCAATTGTAATATCGATCATCAGGTGCCATAGCTGCCAATTTCACCATCCCCACATACAAAGCACCATTTGTCCAATCTGCAATATGATGTGGCTTATCCCTACCGCTATACTTTTCCCTAAAATGTTCCATTTGCCAATCAGCAACACGCATCATTTGATGACGAACTTCTAATGGACTGATATCTTGAGAGAAAGCGGGACTGGTAAAAATTAGGAAAATTAGAATTAGAGAGAAGACGCTTAGTTTACGCATTGATGTAGTTGATTTTAGGTAGGTTTCTTTTTCCGAAAATTAAAACTTACCTGTGGGCTAAGATGAATCAAATGGTTAAAAGCCTATCACTATTTATTTTTATAACGAAATAATCCAATTATGGCGCAAAACTACCGTTGAGGAAAATATATTTGTAAAAAAAAGACATGAAATTATACCAAGTTATTTTACTCCCTTTTTCCTTTATGTTTACGGTAATTAATGCTAATGGGCAAGACCTTACCATTCCGCCAAAGAATTATGTAGATTCGGTAAACATTGAAAATACAGTTAAAAGGGTTAATTCCGAATATCCCCTATCAGACCAAGGCAACACAAAAAATTGGACGTTTTTAAAAAAATGTTCTGACGAATTTGATAGAAAAAAATTAAATAAAAAATTATGGTATCCGAACAACCCCAAATGGAAAGGAAGACCACCTACCTACTTTCATGGTTCAAATGTAAAATTAGAAAATGGAGAATTAGTTATTCGAGTGAATCAACATGGCAATAAAAAATTACCTAAAGATTTTACCCATACCTCAGGCTTTATTAAGAGTAAAAATAAATTCTTGTATGGCTATTTTGAAGCGGAAGTCAAGTTGATGAATGCGCCTTGGGTCTCTGGTTTTTGGATGTGTAATGTTCAAAAAGATTGGTGGACAGAAATTGACATTTGTGAAAATGCTCCGGGACTCCACTATAATCGAAATGATTTGAATTCCAACATTCATGTATTTAAAGCACCGAAAGATAAAGGGGATGTCAAAAAGCATTTTTCAAGAACTAAGAAATATTTTTTCCCAGAAGAACTTCAAAAAGATTATCACGTCTGGGGTTTAGAATGGACACCTGAGTATATCCGATTTTATATCGATGGGATTTTATTCAGAGAAGCGGTGAATACCCATTGGCACCAACCCTTGGAAGTCAACTTCAATTGTGAATCCAATAAGTGGTTTGGTGCATTACCTGATGATGATCGTTTGGATGGGGAGTATCATGTGAAATATTTTAGGGTTTGGGAAAAAGAGAACTAATTTAGGGATGAGACATAAATAAATGTCGAGTCCCTTAGGTAGACTAAATTCCAACTCTTCATAAAAAAATCAACTTTTATGCAAATTCAAATTTCTAAATATTTTCGGTCAATTATTGCATTCAAAAAGGCATTCCTTCTTTCTGTTTTATGTCTTATTACCTTCCAAATACACGCTCAGCAATTACCTTTCAATGGGCCACACGATATCCCCGGGCTTATCGAAGGAGAAGATTTTGATTTAGGAGGAGAAGGAATTTCTTACCATGAAACTGATCTCGGTTTATTGGGTCCTGCAAGTGATTACCGAACAGCTACCGATCCTGATGTAGAGGTTGAATCCAAACCAGCACAATCCAATCAATTCATCGTAGGATATACGGCCGATGGAGAATGGTATGAATATTCTTTCAACGCTACAGCAACTGATGATTATATTATTTCAGTAATGTCTACTTCTAGAAATCAAGGAATCAAAGGCTTCCAATTATTTATTGATGATGTTCCTGTTTCCGACTCTATTCTTCTTACACCTGATGCAGACTGGTTTACAGACTGGGACGAATATGATTCCTCTGCGGTACCTGTCACTGCAGGTGAGCATGTATTACGAGTAGAAATTTTTTCTGATGGGCCATATGCAATCAATATTGATTATATCAAGTTTTCAAGTGCCAGTTCTGCAAATGATTTACCGCTTTCTGTAAATGGGCTTTTTAAAAACAATGCCGTCTTACAACGCAATGCCAATGCAAATATTTGGGGTAAAGGCAACCCTGGAAATGTAGTAACGATCACTCCGGAATGGACAACAGCCTTAACGGCAGAAGTCGACGCTGATGGTAATTGGGCAACTCAAATACCAACAGGAGAGGCTGGTGGTCCCTACACTTTAAGTGTGAGTGATGTCAACAGCACTTTTAATTATTCGGATATTCTATTAGGAGAAGTTTGGATATGCGC
>CAYTVR010000523.1:0-3324 GCA_964441245.1 uncultured Saprospiraceae bacterium
TTTTACTGAACACTTAAATTATTAATAAAACTTGTAGTCATTTTTAGCGTGTATGCTCTATTTTCCCTGTGAGGGTTATGTCCAACATTTTCTAAAATAACTTCTTTTGCTTTTCCATTTATTCCAGATTTAATTCCTTTTACCTGATCTAAAGTTCCATACTCATCATTAAGGCCCTGGAGTATAATACAAGGGCAATTTATTTTGGGTAAATAAGATTCAATATTCCAATCCTGAAAGTTACTACTCAACCAGGTGTTTGCCCATGAACCGAAAACCTCATCAACCTTTGAACCATGATATTTAAGTAATTTTTTTCTCAATTCTCCTTTTTGAAAATCTGCTTTCATTTTGCGTATTCCCTCCAATGTAATGGTTTCAACAAAAATATGAGCGGCCTCAACGATAATGCCTTTAATTTTATCTTCACTTTTGGAGGCGGCAATTAAGGCGATTGAACCACCGTCACTATGGCCAAATAGGATCGGATTTTTAATCTTTAAATGATCAATTAATTTTAAAAGAATATCTGCTTCCTTTTCTAAATATCCTTTATCTTTTTTTAATGCATCCAAATCATTGGAAGAATCACCATATCCCAACCGGTCATAAACTAAATAGTTACAAGAGGTCATTTCGGCTAATTCTTTTGGAAAATCTCTCCAGGTTTTAATACAGCCCAAGGAGTCGTGAAGAAAAATGAGGGTCGGTCTCTCATGTCCTTCACTTAAAAAATATTGTGCTGCTAATTCTCCTTGTAAAGGAGGAAATTGAATTTTTAATTTCACTTTAGAATTATTAAATACGTAACCTCAGTCCACCAAAAATCATTACATTAGGAGCCGCTTCATAATACCTTGAACCAAAAGCATTGATTCTAATATTATCTGCATACTTGGTTTGAAAAATATTATTCACTCCAATATAAGGATGCAAACTGAATTTTTCTTTTTCGAAGTTATATTTCAAAGAAATATTAGAAATTAATTTGGCCTTTTGAAAAACGGCATTGGAATTATCGGTATATATTTTTCCAAGAATCTGATTTTGGAAATTGATTTCTACCTTTTCCAAAAGCCTCAAATCCAACTGAACAAATCCTTGAAAATTAGGTAAACCCGGCAATGTTTTACCGTCTAAGTTTTCTCCATCCAAATCATAATCACCAAAGGTAAATTTATTGAAGCTCCAATTGGTAGAAAGGGAAATGAAATCGTTGATTGGCTGTCTAACAAATAACTCTATTCCTTGTCGATTGGTTTTTCCCACATTTCTAAAAAATGTTCTTCCTGGAATCGAATCTAGTTCATAAGGCAGGAGTTCATTATTGGAAACGATATTGAATATGGAAAGTTGGAAAGTGGTCTTCTCCAAAATATACCCTTTTACCCCTACTTCAAAGTGCTGAGCAGACTGTGCTTTTAGATTTGGATTAAAACCACTTCCATCCGGGTTATTGGAAAGCTCATTTAAGGTTGGGGTTTCAAAACTAGTAGAGTAACTGGCAAAGATACTTTTGCTATCAGAAAATTGATACGATACGCCCAGGGTGTAATTAAAATCATTCAAATCAATTGTACCCGAATCATCTGCATCATTTTCGATTAGTTGATCGATGACTTCTATTTTGTTAAAATCATATCTCAAAGCAAGATTGAAAGTCAAGCTATTAATGCTAAAATCATTGATCGCATAAATTCCTAAATTGGTAAATTCTTCATCTTGCGAAAGAGTTACTCCCCCTTGTTCTCCATCGTTATTAAAAAATCGCTCTCTAAAATCTCTTTGCCCCGAATAATCATATCCAAGCAAAGCAGTCCATGTTGTTTTTTCTTTTTTATCAATAAAAGATAAAGTAGAACCATGGCCAAAGAAATTTCTTTGGAGGTCAATCATACCTCCAAACTCAAAAGGAAGTTTACCGAAAAAATTACGATTGGAATAAAAGCCATAAGTGTTTAATTTGAGCTTTTTATTTAAGGCACTTGTGAATCTTAACGATCCTTTAAATTGATCAATAGCTTCCCCGGCGTCAAATTGGACATTTCTGTCTCTAGCTGCTGTTGGAATACTATCAAACAATACTTGGTTTACACCGCCAGGGTCATTGGAGGTCGGGCTATCCATATAGTTTACGATGGCTTCCAATGTAGAAGATGGAGAGAATTTTTGAATTACTCGAAGATTAAGGTTGCTGGATTGAAATTCAGAATGATCACGATAACCATTGCTTTGATTGTGGTTTCCATGGAAAATCACAGCGGTATTTTTAAATTGCTTACCTGCAGTTAATTGGTATTGTTGACCGCCAAAAGAATAACCACCTAAACCGACTTCTAAGAATTGATTTTTATCGGAGAAGACCGATTCGTTCAAAGTCATCACATTGATAACTCCACCGGAGGCATTTCCATACAAAGCAGAAGAACCATTATTTAAGACTTCAATACGATCAATGATTCCTAAGTTTAGGTTGTCTAATTGTCCCTGTCCATCGGTAGTGGTCTCAGGAATTCCATCAACAATTATTTTGACTCCTCTAACCCCAAAAGCAGCTCTTGAGCCAAATCCTCGAATTGCAATTCGAAGGTCTTGTGCTTTGTTATTAGCGTTAAGTGCAAATACACTTGGACTTTCTACAAGGAATTCCTGTAAGCTATTTTGAACAAATTGATCTTTGTTGTTAGCAGAGATCGCATATATAGATGCGGTAGCTGGAACCCAGCTTTTTTGAATTTTAGTCGCTTTTATAAGAACTGCTTCTAAGTTTTGAGTACTAAAAGTAGAGTCCTCTTGATGAGATTGGCAAGTTCCATAATTGTAAGCCATACATGATAGCAATATCAAGTACCATTTGTAAATCTTCTTCTTTATCATACTGAATAACTATTTGGAAAAACTTATTAATAAAACATATAAACGAAATTCCAAGGATTTAAGCAATGTACCATTACTAATGCTACAATCCTTAGTGTAGCGGAAAATAAGTTCTGTCGATTTTTCTGTCATCCTGAGGAATATATAAAAAGAATCGATGTTGTATTTATTCTTACGGGCACTGAACCCTTCGCAGGTGACTGTACGAGACTCCTGTCATTCTGAGCGAGCGACGCAGGAGCGAGTCGAAGAATCAGGAGGTGCATACCCCTTTGTATTTTGAGCGAGGTACGAGTCGAAAAATCTTACTCCTTAGCTAGAACAATACTTGTTGTCAAGGGGTTAGATTCCTCCGCGCATTTTAGCTTCGCTTAAACCCGCCCGCCTGATGGCCTTTGGTTAGCACACATTTATCCTGACATTTCAAACCCTATCATAATGGCATCA
>CAYTVR010000524.1:0-3321 GCA_964441245.1 uncultured Saprospiraceae bacterium
AAATGGCTTTACAAAAGTGGTACAATAAAGACAAGGGAAATATGATTCAAGAAGAGCTGAACGAACTTTTAAAAACAAAAATCTAATCTATATTATCTGCTCCTAAAAGAATTAAATTCCTAGCACTTCATATAGTTGTGCTAGGAATTTTCATTCAATTTTAACCTAGAGCCTTATTGCTCTTCTATCTCCATCGTATTATCCGCTGGAATTCTATCTATCAACAAATGATTAGGATCGATACCGACAGTATAAGGTTTTTCATCAACGATAAAGGTCAATTCTTTTTCCTCTTGGTCAAATTTCACTTTTTCATAATAGAGAATCGGCGCAGGTAAATGATCTTCTAATGATTCGCCATAAACCCCAACATAGATATAATCATTTAAAGATTTTTTCATTTCTACCCCTTTTGCATCAGCTTCATATTTTTCAGCTTTCACCTTCATCCTTACTTCGTATTTACCATTAGATAAGGAACGATAATTGGCATTTACAACTTGATTGTTATACAATACAATATTTTCAAAAAAATCATCAAGCAGATAAGACAAACTATCGGGAACTACCTTTTCTAATTCTTCTAAAAAAACCAATGTTGTCGTATATGGAGGTTCTTGATAAGCAGTTCTTTTTACAAAATTTCTAAGAGCTAGATTCAATTGATTTTCTCCAATATATTCGCGCAAGGCATACATGACGACACTTCCTTTTTGATAATGAATATAAGCTTGATCTTCCACTCTGAGTAATGACATTTCTTTAGATTTTTCTCCTCCACGACTTCTGAGATATCCATCCATTTTATACTCTAGTAATTCTTTCACTCTGTGTTTTCCATAGTGCTTTTCCATGACCATCAGTGCGGAATATTCTGCAAAAGATTCTGCTAACATCGTAGCTCCTTGAACTCTTGCTCCAACCACTTGATGTCCCCACCATTGATGTGCCATTTCATGAGCTATGAGGAAAAAGACTCGATCAATATCATTTTCATCTTTCAGGTCGGCAATAAAACCTGCATCTTCCGCACAAGGCATCGTGCCTGGAAATGCTTGAGCAAATGATTCTCTCGTTGAAAATCTAGCGAACTCAATAATCCGAGCTTGCTTAAAAGGGTAGGGCGCAAATTCTTGATCAAAATAGCTTAAAGACTTTCTCATAGACAACATCATTTTATCTACATTGTACTCATGACCTTTATGATAATAAATTTCTAAATCTACGTCTTTCCATTTTTCTCGTAAGATCTCATATTTTGCGGAAAGAAAAGAATAAAAATTAAGCACTGGCTTATTCAATTGATATTGAAAATAATTACGTCCATCTGCTTTCCATTCTTTAACCAAGGTCCCTGGAGCGATGGCCATTTGACCTTTTGAAGTTCCAATCGTGCAAGACATTTTAAGCCAATCTGAATCAAAAGAAAGAAAATTATGCTGACAAGCACTTGAACAGGAATGAGATAAAGTAGCCATACGTTCACGTGCAACAAGACCATGTTTCTTCCTATCGTCTGCATTTGATAATTCTTTTCTGGCATCATAACCTAAGCTCGGCATGAAATGATATTTATCTAGAAAAATTCCATTCTGCGTAATCCGAGGATTGATTACCTCATTTTCAATTCCATTTGGTTCGAAATCAGATTGGATAATAAAAGATAAAGAATCTCCGGCCTGAAGAGCTTGGTTCAATTTAAAAATACGATAATTTAATGTCTGATCTTCATGAATCAAATCTGCATTTGAAATATCAATAGTTACCTTGAAGTCTTGTGGTATGGTAAAATGTATAGAATCAATTGGATGATCATGTTTGTTGGAAATCAAAACATTGGTGGTCGTTTTTATCGCTCTTTTTTCAGGAAACATTTCAATATGATAATCTAAGGCGACGATTTTCGGTTGTGGAATTCCATGATATTTTTTATAGTTTTGCTCATAGGCCGCATCATTCAATTCCTGCGTGTGGTTACTAGTAGTTGTATTTAATATCTCTGCATGATAAAAAAGAAATCCGCCAAGCAATATCCAAGAACCAAAAAGGGCACTACTGGTCAAAAACAATTTTTGATTTAGACGTTGACGCGCAATCGCCAATCTATTTTTCCATGATAAATCTTTGCCTCTTACCCAAAAAAGAATACTAGTGATGACTATTAATCCAACAAATAATAACCAATAAACTTGATAAGCAATTAAACCATTTACGTAAGGAAGATGTCGACTCATATCTGAATAGGTGAAATCAGGTACTCCGCCTATCACCAATAAATTGCTATCGATATCTAATCCATTCCACAGAAAGACATTTAAAACTTGGAAGGCGAGAAATACAAAGAAACCAAGATACATTTGATTGCATAACACCTGTATAAATAAGGCAATAGCAATCCACAAAATAAATTGACTCAAATCAATTAAGAAAAGTTGTTTGATATACAAATGCAATTCGAAATGATCATAGCCTTTTATCGCTTGTACACTTATTCCCAAAACCATGGCTACTGTTAAAATCACAGAAACGATACCCACCAATGCTAAAAATTTTGATAGCATAGGCAACCAGGACGGGAACGGTGCGGAGTCAAAAAATTCATTCATTTTTGCATTTCGTTCCCGCCAGACCATGATCCCACTATAATAAGTGATCAGAACCATGATAAAGAAATACAAAGAATTCGATATTTGTTCTAGCACGATATAAGTCAAAGGATGATTCCCAGTTCCAGCATAGCGATCAGACATACTGATGCCATTCAACATATTTATGATCGCAAAAAGCAAAATCAGCATAAAGGCTCTATTACTTGTTGCCCCAAAAAATTCTGATTTGACTTGCGTCCAAATTTGAATCAATCGCGCTTTCCAAGTTTCATGGATGCTTACATTTTCTAAAACTTCTAAAGTTTGAAATCGACTAATAAGACTTGGGGATTTCTCATTCTTTTTCTTTTTTAGCTTTGATTTTTTTCGACTAAAAGAAAAACGAGTATAAGCCAACAATAGGATGACCCCAGCTACTGACATCCAAAGTATTCTATTCAATAATATAGGACCTGCGAATTGAAGCCATTGTGTGTTTTTATCCTCAATCGTCCAATATTTTGTAATGATGTTGAGAGAATTAATTCCAAGAGGATCCAATAAAATACCTAATTGTTCATTTTTCATTTCAGAAATAAAGTCACCCGTCATCAAGTAAGCAATCAAAATAAAAATAGCTCCAACAAATGCTCCAGTCGTGTTTCTAAACAAACTCGCTAAGGCGAAAATTACTGTACTAATCAATAAGGTATTCGGCAGGGTAAACAAAAGA
>CAYTVR010000525.1:0-3314 GCA_964441245.1 uncultured Saprospiraceae bacterium
CAAAGAGTATACCTTGACAATTTTAACCGAAGATGGGCGATCATATACCTCTAGTAGTATGCAACTACCGGTTCAAGACACCAAGATTGATGACTTATATGCGGAGCGTACTATTAATAATGATGGCATAGAAGGTATGGGTATTTTTGTTGACAGTTTTGACCCCTCAAGCAGTTCCAACTATTATCGCCATGAATATATTGAGACCTTTAAAATTATCGCTCCGGCATGGACTCCGTTCGATATTGTAGTGTTGAATGAAGGAATAAGTACCTTTAACACTGGCATTATTTTGCGTGAAAGAGAAGAACGCACTTGTTATGGAACCAATCCTTCTAAAACTATTCAAGTTGCTAGTACCTTAGTACTTAGTGAAGATCGATTGAGCAACTATAATGTTCGCTTTATTAAACGAGACAATTACATCCTAACGCATCGGTACAGTATTTTGGTGCGTCAGTATGTGCAAAGCCCTGAGGCTTTTTCATATTATGAAACATTAAGAGGTTTGTCACAAACATCAGGTAATGTTTTCTCTGAAGATCAACCTGGGTTTTTAGCCGGAAATATTTTTTCTTTGGAAAACCCTAATGAGAATATTGCTGGTTTCTTTGATGTTGCCGCAGTTGCTCAACAACGCATTTTCTTCGATTATGAAGATTTTTTTCCTAACGAAGAAGCGCCACCATATATCTCAGATTGTACACCTTTCTCACCTTCTTCCGAAGGATCTTTAGGGGAACGTGATTTGGCTAACCTTATCTATGCTGATGCCATAAGATATTTCGCTCCAGGATTGGTTGTAACTGACAGATGCGGTGATTGCACAGTCTTAGGAAGTAATAAAGTTCCTGATTTTTGGATTGAATAAATTAAATTTGAATGAAACGTTTTTTAGTTATACTCTTACTCTCTAGCTTGACCATCTCTTGGATCAATGCACAAGTAATTTTAAAAAATGAAGATCAGATAGCGCGATATAACGCTATTCCGAAGGAGCGTATTTTGGCTCATGTAAACACCTCCTTGTTTCTCACTGGGGAGTATCTCTATTACAGCCTTTATTGTGTAAATAACAATACTACTCATCTTAGTAATTTGAGTAAAATAGGATACGTAGAGCTTATCAGTGAAAATGGCGAACAGGTATTCAAACAAAAGGTCAAACTAGAGAAAGGATTAGGTAGTGGTGACTTTTTTATTCCTGTAACTGCGCAAACCGGCACCTATAAATTACTTGCCTATACCAATTGGATGATGAATCAAGGGGTTGCAACTTTCTTTCAAGCAAATGTACATATTATTAACCCATATCAAGTAGCACCCATCACAAACCAAAAGTCATTGTCTAACCCTATTGATACCTTAATCAACTCAAATAACATTTTCAAAAATGATCGCAATTATAATGCTAATGCAGGTCCTTTAGATTTGAATTTGAACAATCGTGTATTCAATACTAGATCAAAGGTATCACTCCTATTTAAAGGCAAAAACGAGGCATTGGTACCATCTGGTGTCTATTCTATATCAGTACGAAAAAAGGGAACATTGCCCCAACCATACAAACTACCCATTTCGATGCAACTCCAAAATCTTAAAGAGAAAAAAGCAAACGATTTTTCTTCTAAAGCTGCATCAATCTATTTACCTGAATTAAGAGGAGAATTGTTAAGCGGAAGAGTCAGTTCATCAACAAGTAACTCTATTGCTGACTTGAAAATTGCCGCTTCTATTCCTGGTGAAAATTTTTATATCGCTATAGCCAAGACGGATGCGCATGGGAACTTTTATCTCAATATTGAAAACTATTACGACGGTGATCGTCTATTTTTAGAAATTTTAGATAAACCTCAGCTGGACTACAACATATCTCTTAAACAGCCAACACCAGTTACTTTAGATTATTCAAATTTACTATTTGAAGAGTTAAAACTAGATTCTATGATGAAAAAAGAAATTGTTGAAAGAAGTATTCACAATCAAATTGACAATGCCTATTACAAGTACAAACCTGATTCAATAATTGCAACAGTTTCAGAACAATTATTTGATGGTAAAAAAGTACAGTCTTATAAGCTCGACGATTTCACGCGGTTTAAATCAGTGAGAGAAACTCTTTTCGAAATTGTTAAAGATGTATCGATTTCGAACATGAACAAAACAACAGCTCTTATACACGTTCAAGGATATAATTATGGTACCAATTCAGGAATTTTACCTTTAGTTCTTATTGATGGGTTACTAATATCAAATCATACAACGCTTTTAGACCGCAATGCCCTTACAGTAGATGAAATTAAGGTATTTCGTGATCGTTTTGTGTTGGGTACAAAAGTCTATCAAGGAGCTTTAGTCATTAAAACCAAAAACAACAATATTGAAGAATTTCAAAATGGCAGTTCATTGTTCTCTTTTAATCTCCTTAAGCCTCAGGTCAACAAAAATTATTTTACACAACGCTATACAGAAAAAACGATCTCTCGTATACCAGATGATCGTGTGCAATTAGTATGGATTCCTCGTTTAAAAATTACTGAAAAGACACATGTATTTGACTTCTTCACCTCTGATGTTACTGGAGAATTTGAAATTAGTGTTGAAGGACTTACTTCAAAGGGAGAGGCCGTCTCAATTCAAAGCTATTTCTCGGTACAAAACTAGTTAAAACCTGTTGTCCAGCCCGTCGCCCAACTCGGTAGTTCTGCTTCATTACCAGCTCCAAGATTATCAGCTACCGTATAAAATGAATTATTTGAACCTAAATGATTTGATGGACTAAATCCGGCACCTGGACTTGCAAATTGTATACTGTTAATGGTCAAATTATTCATCTCAATTTGTGATGCGGCAGCCTCACCACTTACATTAATCCCTAAGTTAATACCTGCGGTATGTATATTAGTAAAATTAGTGATAGCACCACCATCGGTGTAATGAATTGCCCCTTCAGTGAGCGGACCTACAATTGATATATTCTGTAAATCACCTCTAGTTATTGGAACTAATTCTTGATTAGCAGCATTATTACCAATTCTAATTCCGGCTTTATTGGCACCTGTAATATACCAGGAATCTCCTTCACCATTCCAACCATCGGTCAAATACAATCCGTTTCCACCAGTGTTGGTTGATACGATCCATTTCGGCTTGACAGTACCTCCAATAAATTTAAAACCATCACCTAATGAGTGTGCTACTTGAACATATGTCAAGGTAGTAAAGGCTCCTACTCCGTAAAAAGAAAATGCATTGAACTGTTTAGTTTCATCAAGTTGAGCACCTGCATACTCAACTCTTAGATATTTCAACAA
>CAYTVR010000526.1:0-3290 GCA_964441245.1 uncultured Saprospiraceae bacterium
ATTATTATATACGCTATATTCATTTTCTTTTTTGGCTTATTGAACCACCTGTCAGGAAACGTTGAAGAACAAAGTAAGTTTGAACCTTATTATCTTTTAAATAATACAACTTTATTAGATTCGAAAATATGTGACCAAAATGTTTCTCATTGTAACCAATCTATAGCTCAAAAGTCGCGCTATTGGTTTTTCACCTCTCGTATGTCTCAATGTATAGTCAGTGATAATTTAGGTGAGAGAATTATCAAAGAGAGCCTGATGGATCAAACTTTTTTAGATGTCACATGTGATACATCTCATCCCTCAACTGTGAGATTGGAAAAGGATGGTTGTGAAGAAAAACCAACGATCATCATTTGTACACCAAGGAAGAGAAAATGTACGCGGAAAATTCATCTTGATTATGGGGAAGAGATATCCTTAGATTCCTGTTTTACTAAATATCCAGATACTACTGATGTACAAATTAAAGATTTTTATTTATGGTTCAAATCTAAAATCGACGATGTCATGAGCAGTAGAATTGTCTGTACTAAAGGGGCAAGATTGAAAGGCGACGGTGATACTCTAAGTTTTGGAGAAGGTATAGGATTAGTCTTTACTCAAACTGATAATGCATATTTCGTGGATAAGATGAACTTTGATATAAAGTTTAAGACACTGTCGAATTATCAAATTGAGAGCGTTTATATTATTGAGCACAATAGCAAAGATGATTTAGTTTTGTGTGCGGGCGATGTAAGTGATATGGAGGGTATTTATGATTGCTCGAATAAACTTATTCCTAAGATAGAAATGATAATTGAGAAAATAGAAATACAAGATACTTTTGTAGAATATGGACTGATAGATAGTGCTATCAATATTATGGCTTTTAAGGAGTTGAGAACGAATCAAGGTTACGAGTTAAATATTAAGCTACAGAACGATCCAACATACTACGTCCTAAATTTTCAATTCCTTCCTGATACTGATATTGAATACTTAAAATCATTTGAAAAAGATGAGTGATTTACCCGTTGTACTGCTTGCATTCGCCAATGATTATGATCCAGACAGGAGGTTAGAAAACCTCTCATCAGAACGAAATCAAATTGTTCGTAGTTTAAAAATAGCTGAAGAAAATGAACTATGTCAGGTTGAAATAATAGTAGATGCGAATTTTGAAAACGTAGTAGATGCTTTTCGAAAGCCAAAATTTAAAGATCGAATAGCGGTATTCCACTTTGCAGGACACGCTGATGATTATGGTTTATGTCTTGAATCATTGCAAGGTAATCCTGAATATATTTTGGCAGAGGGATTTGCTCAATTTCTAGGACAACAGCATAATTTGAAAATGGTATTTTTAAATGGATGTGCTACAAGTGATCATGCAATCCATTTACATGAAAAGAAAGTACCAATTGTCATATCTACAAAAAGAGAAGTGAAAGACGATTTAGCAGCTTTAATGGCAATAAACTTCTATAAATTTTTAGCTTCGGATAGCACAATATTGAGGTCTTTTATTGAGGCGGAAGGAGTGATTAAAAGTATGGATGTCGATTGGTCAATACTCTCCCGAGGTTTAGGATTAAAAAATATGAATGGAATTGTTAGTGATTGGAAGATGTCAATAAATGAGGATTTAAATGATGCTAGTCTATGGTGCTTTTCCAAAGCTAAAAACGATCCACTTTTTAGTCTGCCAAAAGTAGAATCCCACATTTCACCATTTGATCCTTTTGTTGGATTTCGACCATATACGAATGATGATTTCAATATCTTTTGGGGCAGAGATTATGAGATTAAAGGTTTTTATGAGTTGCTTCAGGAGCAATCTCAGCCTTCAATTGCAATTTGTCACGGTGTCAAAGGAGTTGGAAAAACGTCTTTCTTAAGTGCAGGAATTATTCCTCGTTTAGAGAGCGGGGAATATTTTGTAAGAAGTATTTATTTGAATGAAAGTACTACCTATAGTGCTTTTAAAGATGAATTGAAGAAGTATTTAGACGAAAAGAAATCGATCAAGGGAAAAGGGTTTATTTTTCTTTTTGGTTTGTCCGAAAAAGATAAATTATATGTTGAAGAAATCGCAATACAATTTCAAAAAACCACATTGCAAATCACTTTTATCTTAGAACTAACCAATGCAATTCTGAACGAATGGCAATCATTATTTAATAGTTTTCGACTATCTTTTTATCAACTGCTTCCATTCAATCAAAAATCTATAGATTCCATATTTCTAAAGTTATCTATAGATTTTAAAATTGAAGCGGACTCAAAATTTAAAGAAACAATTTCAAGTTTAATTTTGAGCGATGCTAAGTCGGGAAGTACACCCTTATTACAATATACACTATCTAGCCTTCTACAAAAGGCAAAAAAGAGTGATTTGAATACTAGTACTCTTGATATGAATTTGCTCACTGAATGGAATTCATTAATTGGCTTTACTTCTTATATTAAAAATCAGCTATCAAAAATTGATAAAGAATTTTCCGACTCAGGTATCGCTTTAGAAATTTTAAATGACTGTACTCGTGATAGTAAGCTTGATTCTCTTCCTAAAATATCAGAGTTATCCAAAAAATACAACCTTGAAATAAGTCTATTTGAACGTTTGATTGATCAACTCAAAGCAAATTATTTGCTTTCTGAACCAGTCAGTAAAGTGGGAGGTGAATCAAGTGAAGTAAGGCTGTATCATAACATCTTAGCTCATCCGCTAAAAGATATTATAGACAATTCGTATGCACCAGCCCAAGAAGTGAGGAGATTTTGTAGATATCGTGTTTATAATGATAAGCCATTTGAGCAAAATGAGATTCAACTGATAAATAGAAATAAGTCATTTGTGAAAAAATTAAATTCAGATGAACAGGAATTATTGAATTTTAGTATCGCCTCAAATAATGACCTCAAGAAAAGAAAGAAATACCAAACCATATTTAAGTATACTCTTTTAGCAGTAATTTTATTCTTGGGCATTTTTCTCAATAGTCCATATTTATTGATGTATATAATTCTTCTTTTTGTGTTTTACGTTTTTTAGCTAGCTACGCCCCAATAAGTCATTACCAAGAATGAATAACACATTGTTCATTTAATAATTTCCTATTTCTAATTTCTCTTCATTATCTTGCATTCTTATGAAGAAATTCTGCCAAGTTACCATTTGTTTTATTTTACTAAGTTGCTTTACGGTCCTACCTGCCTACAGCCAATGGACCCAAGACTTCTCCACCAACGATCTATCTACTTGGTCAGGAGACATCATAGACTTCATCGTCAATGATGACAAT
>CAYTVR010000527.1:0-3289 GCA_964441245.1 uncultured Saprospiraceae bacterium
TGTTATAAATTCCTTAGGAAAGTTTACAAACCTGCCTTTTAAATCGCCAGTTTTCACCCAAGGAATAATTCCATTTTCAAAATATTCAGGTTTGCGTCTACTTGGGGTACCTCCTGATGCTATTTTAAAAACATCACCTACATTTTTTAATTCGACATTTCTCATCTCAACATTTTTTCCAAATTCGACAATACCTTCCCTCGTTCCTTATCCAAATCTTTAATCGCTTGGATAATCTCTTTAGGTGGATCATACTTTACTGTTTCATAGACAATTTCTTTATAGCGATTGATACTCAGGTCCCAATCGTTTTCTTGAATTTCCGCTAAGGGGACGAGGAAACTTTGCTCGGTTCTTTTTCTTTTGCCTTCCTTTTTTACATTTTGGAAGCGTTGGATGATATCGGGGATATCACTGGTGTCAATCGGATTTCTTTTATCATCTAAGCTATAGCCATCATTTTTCATATCATAAAACCAGACTTGGTCGGTTCCGCCATTATTGGTTTTGGTAAAAAACACCACGGCCGTACTGACACCTGCATAGGGTTTAAAGACGCCACTCGGCATGGAGATGATCGCATCGAGTTTATGATTTTCGATGATTGCTTTTCGGATTTGTTTATGGGCCTTGGAGCTACCAAATAGTACGCCATCTGGAATGATCACGGCACAGCGTCCACCTGTTTTTAACATCCGTAGCATCAGCCCGAGGAAAAGCAATTCAGTCTTTTTGGTTTTGACGGTTTTAAGAATCGTACTTTCGACGGCATCATAATCCAGGCTTCCTTTAAAAGGTGGATTGGCGAGGATCAAGGTATAAGCTTCTCGTAGGTCGCCATTGCTTTCGCTTAGTGCGTCTTTCCCGATAAGGGTCGGTGTCTCGATCCCATGGAGTTGGAGGTTCATCGCACCAATCCGCAACATGGTTGGATCAAATTCTACTCCATTAAACATCTTCTCTTGAAAATGGCTGTGGAATTTTTTTTCATGAAAATAATCTGGATGATGTTCCTGAAAATATTCTCCGGCAGCTACGAGGAAGCCCGCAGTACCACAGGAAGGATCACAGATGATTTCTTCTTTGCCTGGTTGAATCATTTCGACCATCATTTTGATAATATGTCGAGGCGTCCGGAATTGTCCGTTGGTTCCAGCAGTGGCTATTTTGGATAATAAATATTCGTAGAGATCGCCTTTGGTATCTCGATCTTCCATTTTGATTTTGGAAATATCTTGCACCACTTGATCGAGTAGGCGAGGGGTAGGAATCATAAAAGTGGCGCCTTTCATATATTCCGCAAATACACCACCTGCTTCGCCGACTTGTTTCATATGTTCAAAGACATTGAGTTTGCCATCTTGTATTTTGGTAAAAAGGTCGAACATGCTTTGCGGACTTCCTTCATTCATAAAGTTAGTCCATCGTAAGTGTTGTTGATCTTTAGTATAAAAAGGCTTTTCGATTTCGCCACCGATCAAATTGACTTTTTTCTCTTTGGCGATTTCTTGTTCATCCAATCTTCGGATAAAAAGTAGATAGGTAAATTGTTCGATCACTGTTAGTGGATTGGAGATACCACCGGTCCAGAAGTGATTCCAGATTTTATCAACTTGGGAGCGCATTTCGCCTGTAATCATGTTTGTTTTTTTTGTTTTAAAACGGTCTGTTTACGAGTATGCAATGATAGGCAAAAAATAGTGAAGTTTTTGATTAATCTTGTGTAGGGATTTCAATCGTTTCGGATAACAAAAGTTGTATCTGCTTTTTTAGTATAAAAAGAAGTAGCCAATGATGTCGCCTTCATAATAGTTCTTTAGGATCATCAGAGTCACATACGATTTAAGAAAAGCGATAGTCCGGTTCTATTTTTTAGAATCAAATTCTAAATGTTTTTCTAATTGGAAAGGACTTGAAAATTTGTTGCTAAATGCTATAGAACTTTGTCACTTTTCTGTCTCTTTATCTGACTTTTTTAAATAAATACATCTTATTTTACTAACTTTGCTAATATAACTCTGAACTTTAGCGTTCAGGTTTAATATTTCCTCAAACTAATTTGAATATAAATAATACATATCGTTTAGTTGTTGCTTGTTTTCTTGCAGGCTTGATGTGCTTTGTGTTTATCACACAAAGCCTGCATCATATTGTTGATCATCATCATGAGGAAGATGCTTGTACCATTGAAGGGGAGCATATCCATGATGAGGCACACAAACATTTCTCTTGTAGTATCTGTTTTTTTCATTTTGAACCTACAGAGGAGTCAGAGAGCAATCTAATAAGCTTAAGTATTCTTAATATTGTTTCTAACAAAGTTCTAAGCAATAAAACCAAAATTCTTTATACCCTAAAGTTGCGGCAATCCTACCTCCGCGGACCTCCTTCTTTCACTGTTTAGGTTATCCCATTTTTAATAATTTAAGTTAAGAATAGTTACAAACTGACTGTACTAATGTATCGACATATGTATAGACGTAGTTGTGTATATGCTTACAATATTATTCTTGGGGGATTTCCTTATAAGTAACTACACAGTTTTTAGCTAAAAAAATCCTTAGTTACTGAAAATTTTAAAAGTCAATTTTATTTTATTACCAAGCTCCGTGAACTGGTAAGTAATTCGGAATTATATCGGTCTTCCGGGGCACTGTATCACAATTATTTAAATTATTTAAATTATGAAAAATCTTAAATTCTTTTATCTTTTTGCTTTTCTTTCTTTAGGCTTATTATTCGCTGGTTGTAGCGATGATGATGAGGATACGACCAACAAAATTACGATTGTAATTGAAGAGCCGATTAATGATGAAACCATTGCTAGAGCGGATTGTGGTGAAGTTCACGTTCATGTTGATTTTGCAGCATCAGTTGAAAACCATGAAGTAGAGATTATTCTACACCCTGAAGGTGATACAAGCAACAAAATCATTGATTACGATGAGCATGATCATGACAAAGAAATTACCTTCGAACAAGAAGTTTCTTTATGTGACTTTGATCCTGGAACTTGTTTCCACCTTGAAGTATTTGCATGTGTAGATCATGATTGTACAGAGAAAGCTTCAGCAGAAGCGGAGTTTTGCATAAACTAAAAAAAAGAGATTCGCTGAGTTTGGTAACCCTAAATTTGGCGAATCTTTTTTATAATTTGATCCCGAAAGGAACCTTGAGACTTAGTACGATATTACGTCCTTGTTCGGGAACATTGATCAAACGATAACGGCTCAAATGAGCCAAATAAGTGGTGTTAAAAACGTTTTGCACCTGACAACTAATTTGAATT
>CAYTVR010000528.1:0-3274 GCA_964441245.1 uncultured Saprospiraceae bacterium
CAGGTTTTCATCCTGGTAAGAGGGGTTCGATTCCCCTACGGGCTGCTAAAGCATTTCTTAAACCCTTGTAGGTCAATGACTTATGAGGGTTTTTGAAATTAAGGTACAACATAGGTACAACATTCTTCCAATAACTCCATATTACTTCCAATTTCTGCAAAGCGTCATTTTGTGACAGAAAATTTCTTTTAAATTAGCTGTTTTTCTTTTTGGAAATTAAAATAAAACGTTTGATTGCACTTTTAATGGGGCTGCTACTATGAGAGTACATTAATTCTCTTCTTTATTAGATTCCAATAGACCAATAAATTATTTAGATTTTCTGAATTTCCTTGAAAGGATATAAGTCTGGTTTGTAAGCTTTTTTTCAATTTAAAGAATTGCCATCCTTTTATGTTCATAATTGATGGAGTTATATGATGTGAAGTAGAAAATTAGTAGTGGTAAAGACTTATTAACCATGTAGTTAGAACAATATGAACATAGTAATCGTTTTTTAATAAAACTATGTTATATGAACTTAAGAACGGTTATTCTAATATTCTATTTCTGTTGTTTTGGCACATTATCCCTTATTGCAAGTGATCAATTGGGCAATTCATCTAATCCCTTGATATCAGTATCCCATCAGCTGGAAAGCAATGAAAAAGAACAAGCGGTTTATCGAAATTGGTTGAGATTGGATAAGGTACCAAATCGAATTAGTTTGGCCACTCGATCTGGATTTGTGGTCTTACGTGAAGAGGAAATTCTTTCCGTTCTTGTCCATCCGAATGAATCTGGTTTATTGTTGTCCTATCGGAAAAACGGAAAAAGCTACCAAGTTGCTTGTCGGTCCAATTTGTCAAAGGTGATGGAACGTTTAGGATCGTTTCCATTTGTCAAAGTCAGTCGGAAATGTATCGTTAATTTAAATGAAGTAGATCGTTATGAGGGCACAAAAAGAGACGCAAGTTTAGTTTTGACCGATGGATCTAAAATTAAAGTCTCCAGAAATATGGCGGCTCCAATTTATAATTGGTTGGAGCATTTAAGTACCTAAAGCATTTAAATGAAAATACTTAGATCAAGTTATTTAAAAGTTCATTAGCTAATCCTGCCCATTCGCCTAAGTTCTCAACCCATTCAGTCTTTGTCACTTGATTTGTGATATCTAATGGATCATCTTTGTTTTAAAACAGATGAAAAATAAGTCATTGATAAAAACGCTATTTGGGGCATTGGTACTCGCTTGTAGTTTCCAATATTTTTTAATTTTACCAACTATAAGTATTGAATCAACAGCAATTGAAAAAGTGGAGCTTTATGCCAATCAATTTCCTAGTTTGAATGCTGAAGACATCAAACAACAATATTTACAAGACTATCTTGATTCTATTTCAAATGAAGTTGTATTTAGTATACCTTATGTGACAGACTATACTTATCAGTCCTTAAAGCGTCAACAACTTCAATTGGGTTTAGACCTAAAAGGAGGCATGAGAGTTACTTTGGGATTTGATCAAGTTTCTTTTTTAAAGCATTTGACGAATGACCCCAAAGATTTACTTTTTGCTGAAGTCATGGAAAGAACTGGCGATATTACTTCAGCTTTAAGTAGAGATTTTATTCCAACTTTTTTTGGCGTATATCAACAGATGGAAAATAAGGAAAAAATTGTTCAAAAATTTTTAGATCACCCTCAACTGGTGGAAGATCTAAATATCCATTCTTCTGTAGAAGATGTTGAAACAGTGGTGACTCAATTATCGATTGATATGGTTCATCAAACAAAATCATTATTGGAAGAAAGAATTAATGCTTTAGGTTTGGCACAAAATCAAATCAATTTGGATCTAAGTAATCATCAAATTAATATTGAATTTCCTGGTGTGAAAAACCCTGAACGAATTCGAGGCCATTTGTTATCTGGGGGTGCCTTAGAATTTTGGGAGACTTATCGAATTACTGATCCAGGAATAAAAGATGCTTTTATTGAAGCGAATCAATTGCTTGCTAGAATGGGAAATAATTAGCTTTAGAGATTCGCTTGCGTAAGGGATAGTAGGTGTTGTTTGAACCCCGCCGTTCGGGGAGAGTGCCGGATAGCCCGGCCCATACGGGATACGCCCAACAAATATTTTGGACTATGAAAATAAAAATAAAATTATTTTTTCTTAGGAATCCAAGCCCAAATCATTTCTGTTAAGACAACCTCCTCACCGGTGGAGTCTATTAATTTTACAGCTATATCGACCTCTCCTTTTTCATTAGTACGGATGGATTCAATTTGTGAGGGAGTGAGACTTGCTATTGCTTTTTGAGCACCAGTTGAACGTTTGATAAATTTGGCACCGAGATTTTTCATTAATGGTAATTTATCATCTGGAATATTCATGCCTAATACCATTCCGCTTGCGGTCTCCGCCAATAAGACGGAAGCGGCAGCATGGATTTGAGCAATATGATTTTGGACGCTCTTTTTATTGGGAATGTGGACAATGACCTCTTGGCAAGTCATTTTTTCAAATTCTAAGCCAGCGGTTCCAACAAAAGGAACTACTCTGCCTATCGTTTTATTTCGTAAAAAACCACTTAAAAATTGTGGGACAGCTGCTAATTTTTTAAGACTTCGATTTAGTCGATTGTTATATTCCATTTATAGAAATTGGTTAAAATAAACACATTGGTACAAAAGTACTTTTTTAAAAAACGGAATCAAAACTCTTTGTATATGGGCTGTTTTTCTAGTTTATAATCAGTTCCAAGCTTTATTTTACCTTTAGAAAAGTAAAAAATCAGTATTAGCTGAGTGATTTTAGGTATCAATTTAAAAGAGAAATAGGCTTTCATTTCCCAACTTTATTTGCAGGAATACGCATATATTTCTATCTTTGAACACGATTTTGAAAGGGCTGGAAGTCGATTGAATTAATGAATATTCACTTTTTAATACTTGGAATAGACTCTAATATAAATTGTAAAATAAAGTTGATATTCCAGTTGTTCGAATTTCCTGAGTTGTAGTTAGTAATAATACTTGAAAATATGAACATTTTTTCATGTATTGTGTTTTGATTGTATCAAAATAAATCCTTCTCCGACAAATCCTTTGGACATTCATAAAGTGAGGTGAGAAAGCGACCAAAGGAAGCGTTGAATTTCAATTTTGAATGTCTATACACATAGGATTTGTCGAAGAACCAATTAAATAATGTAATCGATGAAAGTAGAACAAATATATACAGGATGTCTAGCGCAAGGAGCGTATTATATAGAAAGTAATGGGGAAGCA
>CAYTVR010000529.1:0-3267 GCA_964441245.1 uncultured Saprospiraceae bacterium
AAAATTTGGTTAACCTTAAAATCTAAAAAAATGCTACGAAACTATTTTAAAATTGGCGTCCGTAACTTGTTAAAATCAAAACTATTCTCATCCATCAATATCATTGGTTTGACTATTGGTTTGACGACTTCTCTTTTGATGTTGACTTGGATTTGGGATGAAGTCAACATTGATCAATTTCACGAAAAAGGAGATCGTATTTGCAATGTACTTGTCAATATGAAGCAATCAAATGGGAGCATCAAAACCTGGGAAAACACGCCTTACCCATTAGTAGAAGTGCTAAAAACCTCCTACCCTGAAATTGAAGGGGTAACTATGAAGGGAAATACTTTCGATTTATTTCAAAATGGTCATTCTAAATTTAAAGAATCAGGTTATCATGTCGATCCTGCTTTCTTTAATATGTTTTCGTTTCCTTTTCTATTTGGCGATCCTTCAAATGCTTTTGAAGAACCACTATCAATCGTCGTATCTGAAAAACTGGCAGAAAAATTCGTTGGCACTGGCAATGCAAAAAATGCACTCGGATTACAAATTAAACTCAATAATAAAACGGAGTATCAGATCACTGGTGTGTTTGAAAATGCACCTAATAATTCTACATTAAATTTTGATTATGCCATTAATTTCCAGGATCGTTTTATAGATTCACCTTGGGACAAAGAGTGGGAAAATTTCAATAACCATATGTATGTTTTATTAAAAAAAGGAATAGATGCAAGACAAGCAACTGAAAAAATTAAAAAAGCCATTATTGACAATCGATCTGAATCAGATGGAAATGAATCCTTATTATATCTTCAGCCCTTTGAGGAAAGCTATTTACATGGCAATTTTGCAGACGGTGTTCCTGTAGGCGGTCGCATTGATTATGTCAAAATATTATTAGCAGCTGCTTTCTTTTTACTATTTATCGCTTGCATCAATTTTACCAATTTGACCACTGCTCGTTCCTCAAAAAGATCAAAAGAGATTGGTATTCGAAAAGTAGTCGGTGCCAGCCGTTTTTCATTGATCCGACAATTCATGGGCGAAGCATTTTTGACTACTTTAGTCGCACTTGGTCTAGCCATTGGGCTAAGTGAAGTCTTATTACCTCAGTTTCTTTCGATTACGGGAAAAGAGGTTAGCTTCAGTTATAACAATCCCTTCTTTTGGATGGGCATGTCAGCCATTCTTTTAGTGACTGTATTTTTATCCGGTGCATATCCTGCCTTCTTTTTATCGTCTTTAAACATCAATCGTATTCTCAAAAAGCAATCACATCTGCAAATGAGTAGTGGAGCTTTTAGAAAGGTATTAGTAGTTTCACAATTTGTTCTAAGTTCTGTTTTAATTATTGGAGCAATGATTGTCAGTCAACAAATCAATTTTATTCAGACTAAAAATTTAGGCCTTGATCGAGAGAATTTAATTTACATGAATTTAAAAGAAAACATGTACGACCAGAATGAAGCATTTAGAAATGAGCTGTCTCAACAAAAAGGAATAAAGGAGTTTGTACAAATCAATCATAATCCATTATGGGTGGGAAACAACACCAATGGTTTTGGTTGGGATGGACAAAATGAAGAAGATGAATTATACGTAAGTTTTATCAATACCGATCCGAATTTTGTGGATATGATGAAAATTGATTTGATAGCCGGACGTGATTTTTCTACCGATTTTAAAATGGACACGAGCAACTTTATTATCAATGAAACGCTCGCAAAAATAATTGGTGAAGAAGATATCATTGGAAAGAAAGCTGCTATTTGGGGAGAGGAAGGAACCATTATCGGTGTCGCTAAAGATTTTCATTTTCGACCATTGCATCATAAAATTAGTCCAGTAGTCATTCGAAATAATCCAAATGACACCTATAGAGTTTTCGTTCGGACAGAAGCGGGACAAACCGAAAAAGCCATTGCTTCTCTCGAAAAAATTAGCAAACAATTTGCCCCTTCTTATCCCTTTAATTTTAGGTTTTTAGATGAACGATATGAAGAATTTTATAGAAGTGAAATAACGACTGCCAAGATTGCGCGAATCTTTGCTTTTATCGCCATTTTCATTTCTTGTTTAGGTTTATTGGGATTGACTGCTTTTATCGCAGAACAAAAAACAAAAGAAATTGGTATCCGAAAAGTACTCGGAGCTTCTGTGGCTAATATCGTTGCCTTATTGTCTTTTGATTTTCTAAAATTGATTCTTATCGCATTGTTGATTGCTAGCCCGATAGCCTGGTATATGATGCAAGAATGGTTGGCCAATTATGCCTATCATATCGATATGAATTGGCAATCTATTTTACTCCCTGGTTCAATGGCCATATTGGTTGCTTTACTAACCATTAGTGTTCAATCCTTCAAAGCTGCTAACTCCAACCCAGTCGATTCCTTGAAAAGTGAATAGGAATTTAGAACTTCATCACTCACCAAATTCATTTGATTCGAATCCTATAATTAAATAAATTTGGTGAGTGATTTCCACGCTATTCACTCCCTTTCTAAGCATAAAATTCCGCTCATTTTATCTAGTCAAAACTTTAAAGTTCCGCACTATAAAACATCATTTGAATCAATTGTAATTAATATCCTTTTCAATACTGTTCATTTCCGAACACAAGCCGTTCATTTATGAACAGTTTTTAAACTACATTAAAACTCAAAAATTTTATAAACGACTGAAAAACAACACTTTACAAGAGTTGGCACAGCCATTGATATTCTTATAATAACCAAGAGTCTATAAATTCAAAACTTCGACATCATGTTTCAAAATTATCTCAAAATTGTCCTTCGCAATCTCAGTAGAAATAAGTTTTATTTTACAGTCAATGTAATGGGTCTTGGTGTTGCTTTAGGTTGTTGTATCATTGCCTTGTTGAATTATACTTTTGATCGTGATTTTGATACCATGCATCAAAATGCCGCTCAAATTTATCGGGTCACTTCAGTTAAAGCATCTACTGGACAAGAATACGGAATATCACCTGCTCCTTTGGCTTTAGTAACCAAGCAAGATATTCCAGAAATTGAAAAAACGCTTTCTTGGCACCCCACAGGTATGACCATTAAATCTGGTGATCAAGTCTTTGGAGAAAATGTTCACTTTGCGACTAAAGAGGTAAGTGATTTTTTTACTTTTCCTCTTTTACAAGGTGATCTATCGGCTCTGGATAATCCCAGTCAGGTCGTCATCACTCATGAAAAAGCCATCAAGTTTTTTGGTGATGCAAATTGTATCGGAAAAGTAATTACCCTTTACTCTGGAGAGGAT
>CAYTVR010000530.1:0-3254 GCA_964441245.1 uncultured Saprospiraceae bacterium
GAATCGAAACTCCTAAATCCAATGCTTTTTGAGTCAAAATTTTCATCATGGTTGCGGCACCGCCCGGGCCGGGTGGTCTTCCTTCGGGTTTCACCAAATGCCACGTTGAATAAGATCCTTTGAAGTAAGTAGCAGGTTCCACAAATTCCACTCCAAGTGATTCTAACCAATGAATGGTATCTCCAGATTTATTTAAAAATGCGCGGACCAATTTTGCATCTACTCGCCAATGGGTGTAGTCCATAAAAACTTGAAACGCTTCGTCTTTGGTGGGCTCCAATAATCTCGCTCTAGTGTGTCGACTCTCAATGCCCAAGGGGCCCATTCCTTTGTTAGCTGTTCCTCCCGTTATCGGCATTTTTTCAAAAATAGTAACAGACATCCCATTTTGTGCTGCGGCTATGGCAGCGGCTAATCCTGCGGCTCCTGCTGCTATGATGATGATATCACTATTCATTTTTATCTCGGATTTTGATTTTTGATTTTGGAATACATAGATTCCGAAATCAGATACCTGAAATATTAAATTTATTGTTCACTCTCTAATATCTTCCAGCGGCTTGCCATTCACTTGGAAGGGTTTGGCTTCTGTTAGGATGAAGATGATTTGGCAAATTTCTGTTGGACTGGAATTGCGCCAAAGATGGATGGAATTTTAATTGGTCATTACCTTGATTGTCTAATTTGAAAATCTACTGGTTTTTCTGGAAAAATTAGCAGACTTGATATTTAATTTTGTATGCTGTCTTTTTTTTAGAATAAAATAACGATTTGTGTTGCAAAAATAAAAGGATTAAAAGCTTATTGTCATTCAAAAAAACGCATAAAATATTCAATATCATGCTTTCTTTTTTCGAAACAAATTTTTTAAAAATTATAAGAGCGTTTTTAAAAAAAAATTATGGAAGAATTTTTATAAAAAAGGAGGGAAGAAGTAGCAATGAAATAAGAACCCTTAGATTCAAATATTCTGACAAAATGAAAAGATTGTCAGGTATTTTTACTTAGCTATGCTTGATATATTTTTTAGGAGAGACTCCTGTTTGGTGTTTGAAAAATCGAGCAAAATTACTGGGGGAACGTTGAAATAATTTTTCGGCAATTTCTGAAATAGACATGCCCGAATATTTCAACAAAGACTTAGCCTCCAAGACCAACATTTCGTTTAATAAACTTTGAGCTGTTTTGTTAGTCGTTCCTTTTACACATCTATTCAAATAATTAGGGGTAACAAAAAGAAGTTGTGCATATTCCTTCACGGTTTGTTTTTGATAAATGTATTGCGTCAATGCATCCTTGTACCTTTCGGTCAATTGAGTTGCCATATTCACTTTTTTCAATAGGGGATTGGGCTCCGTATATTCATTGATTTCGGCCAATAATACCAGTAGGTAGGAGATCAATAAATTGAGGTTGGGATTTTTACCATAATATATTTTAATCATTCGTTCAAATAGATAAAAAATGGGTTTCAATTTATCTTTGGGAACGGTGACTACTGGATAAGAGGAAAAGTCAAGAAATTCGAAAGGCTTTAGGAGTTTGCTATTGTCCTTAAATAATTCTTCCGAAAAATGGATGAAATAACCGGTGACATCACTACTCATATTTTCGTGAGAAGTAATCTGATAAGGGGGTAAAAAGAAGACTTGATTTTTTTGAAATTGATACTGATTTAATCCTTTGGAACGAAGACTATTTCCATTAGTCAAAAAAATCATATCATAAACCACTTTGCGGTGTGCGGGAAGGGGAAAAGACATTTTATCCAAGTAATCCTCTAGTCGACTAATGTGGAAGGATTTATTAAAATCTGGTACAGATTCTACCCAACCTTTATACCTGAAATGGAATTTATCCTCTAAGGAAGGTTCAACAGTAGGTATTTCCTTTTTTTTCCCCATGTTCCTAAGTAGTTTGGTTCCCTTACCTAATTTTGAATGAAAAATTTTAGCAACTAAAACAGATTGATTTAGATGCTATCCCCACTAAATTAAGATTTTTCGTTTATAAACTATCGTTTTTAGATAATCAAGGCGGAGTTCGCCTTATCATTTAGGACGGTCGTAATGACTGGCCTTCGAAATCAACTGCTGTTGCAAGATCAAACAGCCCATGGTCAATCCCACAATCGCAAACACCATAGGCATGGCGGAGTCGATCAGAAAAATACTCAATACAAAAGTCACGAAAGCACTCAAGGCCATGAGGAAACTGCCCATGAATGCAGTCGCCACGCCGAGATCTTTTTCCACACTATTGAGTGCCAAGGCTAAAGAATTGGTGCGGGTCATAAACAAGGTCAGCATGAGCAAACACATACAAATAATCATGTTTTTTATGGTAAAATTAAATTGAACGGTATACAACAAAAAGCCGCAAATGACCAATTGCAAAATAAACGCAAAGAGGATAATATTTTCGGTTTTGAATTTTTTAAGTAGCAAAATATTGGCTTGATTACTGAGCATAATACAAGAGGCTGTTCCAGCAAACACGAAGCCAAATTGCTGCTCATTCAAGCCCAATAATTCCATAAAAATAAAAGAGGAACTTGTTATCCACGAAAACAAAATGGCTCCTCCCATCGAGCTGATCAGGGCATAAGCCACGTATTTTTTGTTTTTTAAAAGAGCGAAATATTTGCCCCAAATATTGCCAAAGGTCATGGCATATCCATCATCTTTTTGCATGGTGTTGGGCAAGAATTTCCACAACATAAAAATGAGTAAAAAGGATAAAATGGCCAAGCAATAAAAAATACTTTCCCAACCAAAGACCAGCAATAACCAACTGCCAACAGAAGGTGCAATGATCGGCGAAACGCCCATGACCATTCCCAAAATAGAAAAAATACGAGCGGTTTCTTTCGGTGGAAAAACGTCTCGAACGACTGCTTTCCCTCCGACATTGCATACACTAATTCCGACTGCCTGAAAAAACCGCAATACGATCAGTACTTCTACATAAGTTGCTAAGGCACAACCGATAGAAGTGATGGAAAAGAGCAATAATCCCCAGATCATGGGATTTTTTCGTCCGTATTTATCGAGTATCGGTCCATTGAGCAGTTGACCGATACAGGACCCCGCAAAAAAGCTACTCATGGTCATTGCAATGAAACCCACTGAGGTATTTAGACTTTCTGCGATTTGAGAAAAAGCAGGTAAATACAAGTCGGTCGCAAAGGGCATCAAGCCATTGAGTGCGCCGATGACAATGATGACTAAGGTAGAGCTGACAACTATCTTTTG
>CAYTVR010000531.1:0-3193 GCA_964441245.1 uncultured Saprospiraceae bacterium
GAAGGTCAGAACCTTCAGGACTGCGATTTTCTAGTCAACTACGATATACATTGGCAGATACTGAGCTACATAATTTTCAAGCTCTTGTTGTTCTGCTTTTAAAGTTCGTTTACCGAAAACAGGTTGTTTTTTAAATGGGTATTCCAAGACGATTAGCCCACCTATTTTGTTATGACTAGTAAGGTTTTTATAACCAAACTCTTTAGACGAAGGAATGTCTTCGAATAAGGGCAAGGTCGATTCCTCATTCAGTGTATCTATCTGGTCGAATCCATCAAATGGATGCTCATGACCGGAAGATAAATTATCCAATTTATCTACGAAAGGTTGACTTTCGGATTGGAGGGATAAAACCAGTAAAGCGATTGAAAGTAAAAGCTTTTTCATAATTATAAAATTTAGGTTTAAGTTGAAATTAAAAACAGTTCAATTATATTACAGCGATAATTAATATATATTGGCGAATAAAAATTCCGCCGAAAAAACGTTTATTCGAAAAAAATAGAATTGAAGAAGAGCGCCAATACTCCAAAACTAAAACCAGTACCACTAAATCCGGTAATGAATTCTAGTGCGATTCCTATCGTCATAAAAAAGATTTTTAGAAAACTCCATTTAAACTTTTTTTCTCTATCTTTTATCTTGACGAAGTCAGCATTTAAAGAATCGAATTTTTCTTTCATTGCATCTATCTCCTCTCTCATGTCCTCCTTCTCCTGCCGAAGTGTATTCATTTCATTGGTTTTATTCCGATTGGATATACTTAACACTATGTTGCTAAATACAACCAGTAATATGATGAGAACAATAAAGTATTCCATGATTTGAAATTTTAATTAACAAATATGGCTTTTCGTTTTGGTCGTATTTTAGTTTAAAAACCTATTCATAAGCACCTTGTTGAGGATACAGGTAGTAAGCTATTGTTGGTTGAAAAAAAGTATGACCTGGACCTGATTTTGAATAGTCCAATGTCAGCCAGATATTATCAAAAGCGTCACGATCATAGTGAAGCGTAGACTCGGGTATTTGGTAGCGTAATTTCAAATATTCAAAATGTAGTTCCTTTTGTTTGCTTCCAATATTGATTTGGGTATAAGCATGTCCTACACCTTCTTTATCTGTAGCATACACAATCCGTATTTTTCCTCCTACACTCCAAAGTATAGCAGCTAACATGGTGGCGAAGTCATCGCAGTCACCACGTTTAACCACTAAGGATTCTGATGCTTTGAATGGGTGATCAAAGTAAGTTGGGTCTGGGACATATTTCCAATCCCTAATGGCATAGTCATAAAGATCACAAGCCATTCCTAGATTAAATTCTCCGGTATGATTTTTATGTATTTGAACAATGGACTTATTTCTGACAGCTTTGTAATCACAGGCATGTATGACCCCCAATAATAGATTTTGGCAGTTACTGAATTGATTGGCCAGTTGTTGGAAAATAGTTTTGGTTGGTATGGTCGTTTCTGCTTTTACTAAAGGGGGCGTCGGCCTTTGTGGGGCTACTAATGTGAAGTGGTCTTCTTTTTCTAGTTTGGGAAGATTCGGAATTCCGGAATTTTCTTTTTGGAATTCGGAATAGAAAAAGAGAAAAAAGATGATGGTAGCAACAGCGATAAACTCTTTCATGATATTAGGTTGATTGTTACAACCCTATATCGGCGAAAAAATAAAAGAGACGGCGAAGAAAATATTCGCTCAATAAAATGAATTATGAATCAATTACCTTTGAGATACACCTCCCATTTTTTATTCTGATAGGCTTTAGATGCTTTTGTGAAATCAATGGTGATTAAATTTTTTGGGTTTTTAGTAGTAGTCATTATTCGATTAAAATAATCAATGACTTCCTGCTCATCCTGCTTAAATATATTTTTAAAATTATTAAAACTTGAATTTAAAGTGCCACAATGCTTTTTAATTAAGGCATCCTCTTTTGTTTGTAAGTTCTCTTTTTTCTTTTTTCTCCTGCCAGGTGATTTTGAAATACTTGTAGCAAAAGGATCTTTTTGGATTCCCCCCTTAAGGTTATTGATTTTTCTTTGAAGGTTGCTACGTCTGAACCCTGCGTTTCTTTCAATATTGCCTGGTAACTGACCCCGTCCCTCTGTAATAAAATCGGTCAATAATTGTAATGCTACTTCCAGGATATTGATGGCTTCTTTTTTATTGCTATTATCGGCTTGTTTTTCGTAGTCTGCAATGGTGTTTTCAAGCTCATCATAATTATTTTTCTTCTCCTTATAAATATCACTTTTGGGTACAAAATATTCTGAAGTGGCATCTTCATCATCATTCGATAAGTATGTATCAGGCTCCTCAAATTCTTTGAGTCCTTTTTTTTCATTTTGAATAGCTAAGTATTCAGCTTTTAATTTTTTTAAATCGGGTAAAATTTCAAACATATTAAAAAACGAAAAGCTATTGATTGGCTTATAAGATTCTGATAATATAATGGCAATCTGTTCAATTCGCTTATGGAATCTACCATCATACACTTTTTTATAATTAAACCATATCTCACAGGTATCTCCTTTCTTTATGATGGCGCAATCCTTCCTGTCTTCTTGGAGAGAAGTCGTTTTTAATAAGTTGACAATTTTAGTCATATTGTCTGATAATCCTTTGTAAGAGGTATCTATCGTACTGATCTTTGTTTGGAGATTCTCTTGAAGTAGCCTGATTTGGCTAAATAATTTATTGCCACGATTATATTCCCAAATCAGAAGGAGTTTATCAAAAACCAATTGCAATTGTGTGTTGAGTAACTCGCGTTTTTTCTGAAAAGAAGCATATTCGCAAAGGGGAGTATTGGTGTTGGGTGAACCATTTTCATGAAGACTAAAATGAGGACACACTAATTTGTATTTATAGCTATTTGAAAGTTCAATTTCCCAATTGGATACGGTATAACGGTAACTCTGATTTACTTGTTCGGGAGCAAGTTCAAGCTTAGACCAATAGGAAATTTTGTCAATGTAAGCTTTGGCAAGATCATCTAGATTAGCGTAGGAGCTTATTTTTGCCTCATCGAAATAACTCAATAAATGATTGACCAGACAATAGCCAGCACTCTCAGCAAATGGGTGTAGGTAATGAAAGATTATTTCTTTTTCTTTCTTCAAATCCTTTACAGGAATGGCTAAATATCCAATGGGCGAAGACCATAAGACAACGGGAAGAT
>CAYTVR010000532.1:0-3179 GCA_964441245.1 uncultured Saprospiraceae bacterium
AAGGAATAATTCGCTCATCATCCAATGGAATATTATTACCTAGTTTATCTCGATATTGAGCAGAATATTGGTTATCCGGAAAGTTAGGATCGTATGGAAAATATTCGTTCCAAATGTCAACAAACTCTTGTGGATTCATCAAATCCAACTCTCTTGCTATTTCAGAAAATCCAAAATAGGTTTCAAAATTTGTCTGAGCTTTTCCTTTTTTTCCATTTTTAGTAGTGATAATGACTACCCCATTTGCCCCTCTGGAACCATAAATAGCTGTAGCTGAAGCATCTTTCAAAATTTCAATTGACTCAATATCATTTGGATCAATTGATGCCAATGGACTTGTTGTACTATTACCCAATCCGATGTTGGTTCCTTGACCACCACTAGATATTGGAAATCCATCAATAACATATAAAGGATCATTGGAGGCATTAATAGAAGTACCACCACGAATTCTGATTTTTACACCAGCACCAGGACCACCTTCTGTAGAGTTGACCTGAACACCAGCAGCTCTTGCTGCTAAACCTTTCTCAAAAGAAATAGATTGGATTTTTGTCAAATCTTTACCTTTTACTGTGGCAACAGAACCTGTCAAATCACGGCGATTTACATTACCATATCCAATAACAACTACCTCGTCAAGAGCAGTCGTATTTTCATCCATAACTACGTCAACTTGAGTTCTTCCATTAACCTCAATAGACGAAGGCTCAAAACCAGTATATGAAAATATTAAGGTTTGATTAGCATCAGGAAGGTCAATGGTATACTTACCATCTAGATCAGTTACGGTACCTGTACCAACTAAATCTTTTACAATGATATTAACCCCGATTAAAGGTTCTCCTTCGCCAGTAACTGTACCGCTTACTTTTACTTGGGCGACTATATCAGCGCTTGACCAAATAAATATAAATAGTAATAAGAATAATTTGATCTTCCTTTGTAGGAAGCGTAATTGGTCATTGTTTTTCATTCTGCAAGAATTTATTTTGTGTTATGAAGAGTATGATTTTTAATTTCAAATTTTTGATTTGTTGGGTAAATTTGAGTAAATATTGTATTTCTTTACAATACTTATGATTTTGTTTCTAGAACATATGATTTAGTTCAAAAACTTGGTATTTAATTTCATTGTTTGCAGAAAAATAACCATTTGTAGTAAATATTTATGCAATTTAATTCTTTATGGCCCTTATTAAAAAGAATTTTATTTCTTTTTCGCTTTTCTAGTTTAAAATCACTTTTATCTCAAATCCTCTTTTATCTCAAATCCGTTTAAAATTATTGGCAATTTGCTTTTATTATTTCTAAAACGAATATAAATATCATTTTGTCCATCGGAAATAAAGAAAAATTTGGAATAAGCTGGATTTTTCTTTTCTAAATAGTGTCCGCTAGTTGGAACAATAGTATGAATTATCTCTTTTTTTCCATTCGCATCTTCTACTTCAATCTTGTAATTATCTTTGATTTTTTTATATTCTTTTTTTATATGATGCCAGGTTCGAATGTCATATTTCCCTTTCGGTAAATGACTAATTTTGAAACTTAATTCATCTTCTGGATCTACCGATATTCCGTCCATTCCTAAATAAGCCATCGGGCTAGACATTCCCCAAGAAGTCGTCCATTTGACTTTTGATAAATTTGATTCAACTTCTATCTGAGCCTTTGGAAAATGACGAAAGTGATAGATATTTTTATCTTTATTAATCGCATTTTTCTCCAAGTGAACTTCTTTTTGCGCTGCCTCCCCTTCACCACTTCCTCTATTTTCAAAGTTATCATTTCCTCCAGTCCAATCCATCCAACCGAATTGTACAAACTGTTCTACTCCCCCAATATCAACCCTTTCCCTCTTTTCATCATAAATAGGTCTTGCTTTAGCTAAAAGCACATTTGCATCACCACTTTCCTGCGTTTCAATCTCTATACTAGCTGATCCAAGTCCATTAGCTCTAGCCACTATATTAATGACCCCTGGTTGAGTATTTGAACGAATGAAAGCAGAAGCTACCCCATGATAGGCTTGATTTGGGTTAGCATCTTTTAAGTCTTCCCCGATTAAGATTCCAACGCCTTCCACACTAAATGTAACCATTGATTGAGCATCACGCACCAATTGTCCATTTTCATCCAAAATTTTTGCTCTTAGCATTTTGATATCTGATCCATTGGCAAAAAATGGTTTTCCATCTAATTCAACTTCTAATTCTAAAGATTTAGGCTTTCCATTTTTTTGTAAAAAGTGAGATTTAACCGCTTGTCCATTTTGCAGGCCTATCGCTTCTATCTTTCCTGTACTCCAATCAAAATCAAAGGTAAACGAAGGATGTAAGACATGTTGTGTTTCTGGGTCAAGATCAGGAAATTGTCGAGCAATAATTTTTCCATCATGCTTTAAAATGATTTCTTGGCAATTACTAAACACAACTACTTTAGCATCTTTAGACACCCGTTCATCGGCAACATGTACTATTGTTTGACTTAGTAATTCTGATTGATACCAATAATAAGGTTCGTTTGGCACCCGATACCAAGACTCAATTCTTCGAGGATGCATTTTTCGATTCTTTTTATAAGAATGGTAATCATGGGCAGTCCATACAGCGATACCAATTCTATTCTTTGAAGCTCTCGAGCGAGACAGTTCATATTGATTCCTATTGGCATCAGAACTACTTCCATGCTCACATAAAAAGGAAAGTTCATCATCATAAATCGGCATCCGTTGATAATCCATCGGTGTGTAAAGATCACATATACCTGATCCACGAGGTCCAGTCCAAGGACTTCCATTGGAAGCGGTAACTCTTGTGGGATCTTCTTCTTTTGCGGCATAATGTAATCGCTCTACAGGTCCGCGATGATTAAGCGAAGCTCCCCACATCAAAATAGAAGGATGATTCCTATGATTACGAATCATACGTCGAGTGGCTTCTTCTAAGTTATTAAACCACGTTTTATTACCAATTCCTATCCAAGTCGGTGGCTCTTCAAAAATCAAAATTCCTAATTCATCACAAGCTTCAATAAAGGAATTATCATGAGGATAATGCGCCAATCTAACCACATTGAATCCAGCTTGCTTAAACTGATAAGCGTCTTTCCAATGTAAAGAATTAGGAACAGCATCTCCAATAAAAGGATAAGCTTGATGTCGATTGGCACCAACT
>CAYTVR010000533.1:0-3175 GCA_964441245.1 uncultured Saprospiraceae bacterium
GATGCATTTATGCCATCTGTTCAATATTGGGTAAAAGACCGATGGTGGGTAAATGCTGGTGCAGGTCTAGCTATGGATTTTCCAGCAATCTATGAAGACAACATTAAAGATGAAGATTGGAATTTTGGCGGAGCAGTTTCCTTCAGTACAGGGTATGAATTAGTGCAAAGGAAAAACTTTGCGCTAGACCTTCAAACCCAACTACAGATGGGATGGACTAATTTAGGTAATGATAAAGATCGAGACGCTGTAGTGCTCTCTATTGGACTCGGATTTAATTGGTATTAAAAATGGATGCCTTAACACATTTACTTTAGGGTGAATTTCTAAACTATAGTCTGATAACCCAAGAATTGTGAATCTTGGCTTGTCAGAATGTAAGTACAAAATAAATCAATTACACAATTATGATGAGATTAGTATTGATAATCACGTTGCTGCTAACTATGGCATGTTCAAATAGGAAGGGAAATGAAACACCAACTAATAAGCAAACTCCTTTAGATATAATTACTGTTCTGGATACCATATGGAGGACAGAACAAAGACCAATAACATTGAGAGATTCTTTAATGAAAATTTATGGTTCGGAATCAAAAGAAGTTCAAACACAGCAAGAAATTTACGAGAAGAATCACATTGTAAATGAAAGAAAAGTAAAAATCATACTTGATAAATATGGTTGGCCAACAAAAGAAATGATTGGGAAACAAGGGAATTGGACAATATGCAATGTCATCCAACATTCGGACAATGAGATACGGATAAAATATCTTCCAATGATGAGAAAAGCCGCAAAGGATAAAAAATTGGAGCCACGATTTTTAGTTAGAGCAGAGGATAGAATTGCAACAGAAAAAGGAGACTTACAAATTTATGGCGGTCAGATGAAATACTATCCTGAAACTAAAAGCTTTAATGTTTGCCTGTCTATGATCCTATAAATATTGATGAAAGAAGAGCTAAAATTGGACTTGAACCAATCGCTGAATTCCTTAGAAACAGATTTGATTTTGAATGGAATCTTCAAGAACAAATAAAAAGATCTGAAGAATTTGAAAGAGAAAGGTTGAGTAAACCTAAGTAATGAAATGCCAACAATGATATCTACCGGAAGTAATTTGTCCCCAATTTCAAAATATCCACCCAATAAAAAAGACTGAGAGAAATTAGAAAATATTATGCTCCAATTTTGATGATCTAAATCACTTTTAATTAAAGGATTAACTTAAACGAAAAACATTATAATATGTCCAAATACGAAAAACCATTCAGTATAATAGTTGTTCTTACCTCATTGCTCTTTCTAACCAATTGTACTAAGAATCTATTTTACATCCCAACTTCAATTCAAGAAGAAATAGTTAAAATGGTAGAGTCTGGATTTGACGGCACCATTGTGTATGTGAATCAATCAGGAACATCAAGGCTTTATAGTGCTGGATGGCACAATAGAGAAAATCAAATTCCAGCGAATCCTCAAGCCTTGTTCAAAATTGCAAGCATCAGTAAATTATATGTTGCTGCTGCAACAAGCAAAATGGTTGCGAATCAATCTTTATCCTTGGACAATACAGTCGCGGAACTTTTGCCTGACCTTGCTGAAGGTATTGAATATTCAGACCAAATTACCTTGAGGATGCTATTGCAGCATCGTAGTGGTATACCTGATTATACTTATCACCCTGATTACCCTTGGGATAATCCATTTGAGGAACTAAGTGAAACCTACACCTTAGTTTTGGGCCAACCTGCTCACTTTAAACCTGATAAAAAATACAAGTATTCAAATACCAATTACTTGCTAATCGGTGAGATACTTGATCGAACATTGGGATACAGTCATCACCAATACATAAAGGATGAAATTCTAAATCCACTTGAATTAAACAACACTTACAGTTTGCTTAGTGATGTTGATCTTGATGAGGTGATGAGTGGTTACTTTGTAGGTTATGAGCCTGACATCAAATCAAATGATTTCATACAACCCGGTGGTTCAATGGTAGCTACCGCGGAGGACGTAGGCATATTTTTGAGGGCATTAATTGATGGAACAATATTCAATACGAAAGAGCAGGCAATCTATTCCTCCGTATATAAATATGAACATACAGGTCTCTTGCCAGGATATCAAAGTATCGCAAGGTATCATGTTGATATAGATGCTGTGGTTGTTCAGTTCGTAAATACAAGCGGGGAAGGTTTCCGGTATTGGACTAAATTTGAAAGAGGATACAACAGGATAGTGAGCAGTTTAGAAAAAGAACATTCCAAGTAATAAAAAAACTAGGGCCATGAAATATTTTCTTCTAATTACTGCAACTAGTCTCCTTCCTTATTTTGTAAATGCGCAAAATACCATGTCGAAAGATAATGGCTTGGGACTTGCTTTAAGTTCAAGTATTAACAGTGAGATCAATCAAATTCTAATAGCTCCCAATGCTTACTTCTATAGCGACAAAAGTCAGTTTGAATTGGGTATAGGTTTTCCTCCTTTTAATCAAAAAGAACAACGAACAGTAAGTGGTGAATTCAATTACAAATACTTTCCAAATGGAAGAAGAAACAAGTTTAATATGTACCTGATGATGTCTTTTGCATACATCAATCAATTGAGAAAAACGTACTACCCTGCTACTTACCAATACCTTTTTTTACACGGAGGATATGGTTTTCAAATCAGGGCATTCAAGAATATGTACATTGGAACCAATTTCAATATTGGAGCTTTCACGAATAGTAAACGATCAGAAAACCCTTATAAAGCGTACTACGGCGCTGAAAATTTATTTGATAAATTCGGTGTAAGCCTTACTTGTCAGTTGAATATTGGTATGTAGTTATTTGATAAGTATAGGAAGCCTCTCTCAACCGCATAAAATACGCGAATTGAGGGGGCTTACTTCTTACGGTTTCGATATACAAAAAGTAAAACTTAAAAGGTTCTCACTCTTTTTGCCTCTTTATACTTTCTACTTTCCCATAATTGTATTTTATTCTGTAGATTTAGTTCTTTTCAGATTATCTGGAGAATTGCTGGGAATTAATTTTTGCTTACTCAGAGGCGAATTATCTACCTCTCTAAATATAACAAAGAGCCCCCTCCACCTAAGCGTCACCGAATCCTTTTCAATTCAATAAAATCCATGTCCGTAAAATCTTGATTTTCGCC
>CAYTVR010000534.1:0-3155 GCA_964441245.1 uncultured Saprospiraceae bacterium
TTGCAGAAGAAGATGAAGATCATTTATTTCTTTTTGCTTTCACAGAAGAGTTGTTTGATGATCCAGATGGAGATGGAAATATAGATAATATTGCAGATGCAGTTAATTATAATGATATGGATGAAAATGGATTGCCTGTAGGATTAAGTACCGCTTGGACCACAGCTTGTACAACGGATGATAATGCAACAGGTACCTTCAGAACGGTACTCAAACATCAACCTGGTGAAAAATCCGCTACTGCTGGTTTTGATGTAGGTGGTACGGATATCGATATTATGTGGAGTGTTACCGTTGTTGATGATGCGGATGCACCAGACTGCGAAAATGAAGAAGAAGTTATTGATAAAATCACTTTAACTTTTACACCAGATGATGGTGGTGATCCAGTTGTAGTTATTGCTTCTGATCCAGATGGCCCAGGGCCGCAGGATTTAGTAGTTGGAGATGTTAGCCTAATGGAAAGTACAGATTATACTTTGGCCATTAAATTAGAAAATACGATAGAAGGAGAAGATATCACCATGGAAATTGCAGAAGAAGATGAAGATCATTTATTTCTTTTTGCTTTCACAGAAGAGTTGTTCGATGATCCAGATGGAGATGGAAATATAGATAATCGTACAGATGCGGTTAACTATAATGATATGGATGAAAATGGATTGCCAGTAGGATTAGGTACTGCTTGGACCACAGCTTGTACAACGGATGATAATGCAACAGGTACTTTCAGAACGGTACTCAAACATCAGCCTGGTGAAAAATCTGTTACTTCTGGTTTTGATGTAGGTGGTACGGATATCGATATTATGTGGAGTGTTACTGTTGTCGATGCTGCTGATGCGCCAGACTGTGAAAACGAAGAGGAAGTAATTGATAAAATCACTTTAACTTTTGCTCCTACTATGGGTGATACCATTGTAGCCATTGCAACTGATCCTGATGGGCCCGGCCCAATGGATTTGATGGTCGAAGATATTAACCTGATTGAGAATACGACTTATGCAATGTCCATTAAGGTGGAAAACACCATCGAAGGAGAGGACATCACTGAAGAGATCGAAGAAGAAGATGAAGAACATCAGTTCTATTTTGCATGGACTGGAAATGTGTTTAGTGATCCAACAGGTGATGGTAATATTGATAATTCAGCAGATCCTGTTAACTATAATGATATGGATGGAAATGGTCTGCCAGTCGGTTTATCCACCAATTGGACAACGGATGCTACCATGGGGACAGGTACCTTACGCATAGCATTGAAACACCAACCCGAAATTAAATCCGCTACCTCAACTTTTGAAGATGGTGGAACGGATATCGATATCACTTGGACGGTCAATACAGTGCTTACAAGCCTTGATAATTTGAACGCCAATCAAAAATTATTGATTGCTCCAAATCCAGTTCGAGACGAGCTTGTATTACTAAGCGAAAATGTAGATATGAGTGAAAGCCATATTGTTATCTACAATATATTAGGAGTGGCAGTTAAGACTTTATTACCGAATGAAACCAACTGGTCAGTTCAGGATTTAGCACCCGGTCATTATGTGTTATCTATCCAAGGAAATAACTGGCATGCGGTTAGAAGGTTTTTGAAAAATTGATTTAATATTTAGAATGTAGAACTTAAAGGTGTTTCCGTTTTTGATTTCAAAAATGGGAACACCTTTTTTTTGTCTCCTTTCGGAAGAGTGCCACTTGCCGTCTCTTCACTTTGTGGCTCACTTCACTTTAATAGATGTCCATTCGTACTCTTTTTTTGCCACTAGACCAGAGTTGTTTTTTTTTCACGCAAAGTAGCAAAGACGTAAAGTTTTTTTGGTTTTGCTTTGCAAAATCCCCTTTGCGCCTTCCCTTCTTTGCGTGAAATTATAAGTTGTAAATGCACACCCCAACTAGCAAAAACTTATTTAGATCTGATTTGTATTCGCGAACTGCTCTTCTTTTATAGTTAGACTTTCGTCAAATTTAGCTTTGTTCAAGTCAAATGTCTCGAAAACAAATAGATATGGTATTTTTTACCCTTATATCACCCATTTATATTTTTTAGTGATTAACTTTAAAAATAAAAATCGGTACACATTTAGATTAGCTTAAATCTAATACCTGAAAATTAAAAAAATATGTTTCAACCTTATTCGGGAGAATGGACATTTAATGAGGCCGCTCACCTTTTACGCCGCACTATTTTTGGGCCCAAAAAAGCTCGAATATTCCAGGCTGTAACAGCTGGATTTGATGCAACTATTGAAACCTTACTTTCCCCTTCTCCATCAGTTGACCCACCCGTTTACCATGATTATGATGATGACCCATTAGCAGGGCTTGGTGAGACTTGGGTCAATAAACAAATAGATTGGGATGTCCCTGGGCTCGGTAACGCTAGAGCCCGATCCATGTGGGCTTGGTGGTTAAGACAAATGACTCGTGATGACCAAACCATCACCGAAAAGCTAAGCCTATTTTGGCACAACCATTTCTCAATTGGTGATGCAGGTGATGGAAATATGAATTGGCAATACTTAACCCTAATTCGAGACTTCAAATTAGGAGATTTCAGAGAATTGACTAAGCGAATGACGGTGGATAAAAATATGCTGATCTTTCTCAATGGAAATACCAATATTGCTGATGAGCCCAATGAAAATTACGCCAGAGAATTATTAGAGTTGTTTACCATCGGAAAAGGAGAACAAGTCGGAGATGGAGATTATACCAATTATACGGAGCAGGATATTGCTGCTATTGCACGCGCATTGACGGGTTGGATTACTTGGACGCCAAGTGATGAAGGAGCACATTTTAAAGATTGGCGACATGATACAGGAACCAAACAATTGTCTCATCGATTCGATAATCAGGTCATCCAAAATGCAGGTGACCAAGAATACAAAAATGTAATCGATATTATTTTCCAAAAAGACGAAGTTGCGAGGTATATATGTAGAAGATTGTATATGTGGTTTGTTCATTATGATATCAATGAAACCATTGAACAAGAGATTATTCAGCCTATGTCTCAGATTTTGTTGGATAACAATTACGTGATTAAACCTGCCCTAGAGGCCTTATTAAGAAGTGAACACTTTTATGACACTTGTGTCAGAGGAGGAATGATTAAAAATCCGCTTGACTTTTTCTATTCAGCT
>CAYTVR010000535.1:0-2389 GCA_964441245.1 uncultured Saprospiraceae bacterium
TCAAACTGAATACAGTAATGCTGGTGCTAGTTTACTGGCTTTAATAATCCAAAAAGCAAGTGGAATATCTTATGTTGATTTTGTCCAAAAGTATATCGTAAACCCATTAGCATTAGAACATTCTAAATTTGATTTTCAAGCATCGCAAACTACGCATGAAATTTCAACATATTATCATGCTGGTCTTAGCATTCCAAATGATTATAATCTTTTACTTTTTCCAGCAGGAGGGTTTGAATCAACGATAGCTGATTTTTCCATTTTCATGAAAGCATTAGTTACAGATTTGTTTGATGACAGACATCTACTTTCAAAAGAATCAGTAACCCAAATGTTGACCCCCCAATTCAACACAGAACATGGAATCTTATGGGAAGTTTATCCCGATGATTCCATTGGACATAGAGGGGATATTCTTGGCGCTACCTGTTTCGCTTACTATGATGTTAAAAAAGATATAGGCTATCTATTGTTTTGCAATACTGGTGGAACGAAGAACCTCGATAATGAAACAAGTGAGATTATAACAACACTAAAAAATTATTCAAATAAACTCGTTTTTATCCATGAATAGTTTTGTGGTCAAAAAAAAATTAGAAGGGTTACTTTTCTTTACCCACCTTCAATCCTTACAATTTCATCTTCTCCTTAAACACAACAGATTTTCGATCCGACAAATCAATGACATGATTGTTGCTTAAATGTATTCTCAAAGCCCCTTTGAACAGCGGATGTATTTGGTCAATAAAGTTATGATTTATAATTTCAGAGCGATTGCACCTGAAAAAATAATCGGGTAAAGTTTCTTCCAAATAATTTAAAGAACGTTTGACCATGGCCGACTTTCCATTGAAATGAAGTTGGGCATAATTTCCAATGGACTTGATATAGGATATTTCAATTAACTTAATGAAGTAACACTTATTGGCATCTTTTATAAAGATTTGATGTTGGGTAGGTTTTTTTCCTTTTTGATGGTTTTGTATTTGACCGATGGCTTTCTGGATACATTGGTCAAAACGTTCGGTACGAATAGGTTTGACAATATAATCGAGCGCACTTACCTCAAAAGCTTGAATGGCATATTCATCATAAGCGGTAACAAAAATCACAACAGGGGCATGGTCTAATTCTTCCAATAATTCAAACCCAGTTTTTTGAGGCATTTGAATATCTAAAAAAATGAGATCAGGTTGATTTTGATCAATCATTTCTTTGGCTTCAAACGCATTGGCTGCTTCTCCAATAATTTGAATTTCCTCCCACTTAGCAATCAAGGTTTTTAGTTCTTGCCTCGCCAATCTTTCATCATCTATGATAATTGTTTTTATGGAATTCACAGGTATTTATTCTTTTGGTAAAATGAATTGAGCAATGACTTGACCGTTTTTTTCAGAGATGGTGAAGTCGAATTTTTTAGCGTATAAAATTTCAAATCGTTTCTTAAGATTTTTAATTCCGATCCCATTTGAATTATTCGTTTTTAGTTGTCCGTCATTTACCACCGTGGTGACCATGTTATCTTTTTCTTCTCGACATTCAATAGTTATTTTGCCTCCAGCCAAAGACTCATTAAGACCATGTTTGATCGCATTTTCAACCAAGGTCTGTATACTGAGCGGAGGTAATGTGAATCCGCTTAAAGCGTTTGGAACATTTATCTCATATTGCAATCTATCTTCAAATCGTATCTTTTCCATTTCAAGATAATCTCTACAATGATCTATTTCTTCCTTCAAAGAAATGGTCGGTTTGGAAGAACTGTTTAATGAATTGCGAAGAATATCAGCCAATACCGTAATCGCCTTTCTCGCTTTTTCAGGATCCTCACTTATGAGGGCTTTTACACTGTTTAATGAGTTAAACATAAAATGAGGATTCACCTGTTCCTTCAGATGATTCAAAGAAGATTCTGCATATAATTGATTGAGTTCGGCTTTTTCTTTTTCTGCAATATTACTCCGCCTCCCCAAGTGATACAAGAAATAGGCGAGCACCCAAATGCTACTCACCCTGGCCAAAGCGATAAACATATTGAATGAGTTTTTTACAAAACTGCTAAGGTTATCATATTTGGGATCTATCCCGAAATGAGTCGCTTTATAAGTATAGTAGTTGATGAAAACATTGGCCACCCAAAGGGAAATGGCAATAAGAATGATGAACCCGACAATATAATAAATGACCTTAGGAAAATCTTTTTCCTGTAGTTTATATTTTCTAATCAGCAATACATGCAAGTGGGTGACCAAAATACCCATCGTAAAAGTGAGCAAGATATTTAAAACACCATTTCTAATGCCGATGCATTGACAATCAAACATCCCTTGTATCCAATACAAGCACGCCAAAGACCAGCCAAGTAATTGACACCACCAATATGGACTTA
>CAYTVR010000535.1:2399-3134 GCA_964441245.1 uncultured Saprospiraceae bacterium
ACCTAGCTAGCTTATTGGAACGTTGATCCAATTCTTTATAGGTCAACTTTTCATCTTCAAAAACCAACGCAGTTTTATCAGGGTTATTTTTAACCTGAGATGAAAAAAGCTCTAATATGGACTTATCTTTTTTATCATTTATCGCTTTCGCTAAATCAGGAATGCTTAAACCACTTAATTGTCCAAATATAGGAACAGTTTAGGAGGAATGAACTTTAATGTTTATCAATGCGGATATTTGGTGACCAGTTAATATTTAAACTGCTCTTTGTTTATGATTTGACTTTCGTCAAATTTTGCTGCCCATCTGTTCTGGTTCATTTCGCTGGGGTGCCTTTTGCTTCCCATCCGTTCCGGTTCACTTCGCCAGAGTGCCACTGGCACTCTGATTTGACTTTCGTCAAATTTCGCTTCGTTCATCACCAAATATCTGCATCAATATATTTTTGGTACCCCTGATAAAATTCTGTTTCTAATTTGGAGTTATAAGTACTAAAATGGGAAATATATTATGAAGAAAATACTAATAGGAATTATAGTTTTACTACTATCAAATTTAGAAATAGTTGCACAAACGATAGCATTTGAATCTATAAAGGATCGCTTGATCAATATTGGAGAAGTAACAGGAAATAATGAAGATTACTCCAACTACGCACCATTGAAAGAGTTACTCAAGGATGTTGAAATAGTGATGTTAGGCGAACAGTCGCACGGAGAAGCTACAACCTACGA
>CAYTVR010000536.1:0-3118 GCA_964441245.1 uncultured Saprospiraceae bacterium
GGAATCACCAGGTGTAAAGAAACCCTGAAGGGGTTTAAGCTTACAACAAATATTTCTCATCAAAGGAAATCTTGTGTTCTTCAAGCAACGATTTTAGCTCATCTCTAAAAGATATGTGCTGATGGTGCTTTTCTTGATTCCTGACATATTCAATCAAGTTATCCTTGGCCTCAATGGAATAAGTAAACGCAGCATATCCATCTTGCCAACCCTTGAATTCTGGGAATAAATTTTGACTTTTGATAAATTTAGTTGAGGCTAGTTTGATGTCTTTTACCAAATTGCCTAAAGCAACAGAAGGATGGATATGTGTAACTATATGTAGATGATCTTCCACTCCATTGATCCGATACAAATGACATTTTTTATTTTTTAAAACTCCCCAAACATATTGGAATAGTTCCGTTCGGTTTTCTTTGACCAAGGCTCGTTCTCGGTTTTTGGTACTGTATACAATCTGATATAGAATTTGCGTGTAAGTACTCATAGTTGTTTATTTTTTATAAAGATAGTTAAACCCCTTCAGGTTTTTTGTAAGACTATTGTTGAGCCCCCGATTTCATCGGGGGTTATTCGTTTTAAATCCCTTTGGGATTTTTGTTTGATTGTATTTTATAAATGAAGTTGTTTAATAAGTATGTTCAGAAACGAAGATAAATGCTTGATAGTCAAGACGAAGCTCCTAAATTTTTTGATAGCCAAAGTTATCAAAAACATTTCGAGCTGAAGTATTGGCTATCAATGATTTGCCTGCAAGTTTGAAGATACTTTTTAAACAACTTCAATATCATTTTCGAATAAATTTCACGAAAGTGGAAAAAAACATCTCTATTTATTCGCTGTCAATTCCAAAATCTCATCAATCGCATTTTTGACCAGATCTATTTCGTGGACTTCTTCGTCTGGCGACATTACTCTGCGGTAATTGAGCCAGCGACGAATGACCAGATTCTCAAATTCAATACTTTCTAAAAAAGACAAATCGGCTCGGGAATCATAAATATCATCTAGTCTGGCCTGATGATTTCGACGTTGAATAAAGTTTTTGTTTAAGTAAGGCTCCCAATAGTTGACCAGATGATGATCCGCAATAGCTTCATCCTCCAGATAATCTCCAACCAAGTCTTTCCATTCAATGAGCAGGGCTCGTAACTTTTCGTCGGAAATGATATCAAAAGACGACGAACTAATCAAAGAATTGATAGCTCCTTGGGAGGGATTGAAGGTGCCTCGAAATCCTGAATATTTTAAGTAATAAGCAATACTGTCTAGGTTAGCTGTTTTCACATCAATAGGAAACATATTCATTAGCTTTTGGCAGTAGTCCATATTTTGAAACCGTTTGGAAGTTACTCGTTCAAATTGGGTTTTGTTTTGTTGAAATTCTGCGTGCAGTTGTTTCAATATCTTTTGCTCCAGTTGGCGGTCTTTCCGATGCTCATTCCAATTGCCGAGGGCAAGGGCTAACCATATACCTGCGATGATGACTAGCATTTCGATTAGGTATTCTCGCCATTTGGATTGGAGGAGTTGGATGGTCTTTTTCATTTTGTAAGTGTACTGTTAATGTTTTTGAAGTTCTATTTCTATCTCGTCGATCACTTGGATAATATCTTTTTCAATACTTTTTATAAAAGCAAAATAAAACCTGTAATTCGTATTGATTAGGTTTAACTCTGATAAAAGAACTTGATCATCAATTTCACTTAAAAAAGGATCATTGTGCTTTAGCACTCTATTCTCCCAAGTTGTCCTCAATATTAAATCTTGGCATATCTCAGATATATTCCTTGCAGAAACATTTTCTATTTCATAGATATTTTGGATTTGGCTAAACAATTTTCTATTTCGAATGAGACTTGATTTGCCCTCTGAAACCAAAGCTTTATAAGTACCTGCTGTAGGTCGGAAGGGTCTAGACAAAAAGGATAAATCAGAATACTTAATGTTCGTGTTGGATAGAGCGTTTTGGTTTTCAAGAGAAAGATAGGAGTTCGTCTTTTTTTTGTTTAATTCATGAATTGGCTTTTGGAATTCAGCAGGAAGATAAAAACTGGTATCTACTATTTTATACAAATTTAACCGCCTTTCTAAGTCAGGATATAGACGGTGTAAAAAAGCGGTATCTTTTTTAAAGTCATCTTGAATTCCTTTGAGATAATTTTGCTCTAATATTCGACTTTTACGCTCTTCATTCCAATTATTTAATGCAATGGCTAACAATATACCTGCGATGATGACGATCATTTCGATTAGGTATTCTCGCCATTTTGTTTTTAGGAGTTTTATGGTTTTGCTCATTTTGTGCTTAGTTAATTTCAGTTTGGAGTAAGGACAATAAAATTTTTATTTCTTCCTTTACCTCCTTAAATTTATTACTGTTAAAACTGGCGGCATTTCTTATCCACTGTACATGGTTGATAAAAATCTGATCTTCATATAAGGCCTCATAATTATTGGGAATCGCTTTTTCCAGCCATTGAACAGGTTCTATTCTTTCCAAATGAATTTTATAAGTTATATGCACGTGGTCCTCTCTGAAGAAATCGCTTCCTTTTTTTGAACTTGGATAAACTTGGTTGTAAAGGTTTAAAATTTTATTTCTCAATGGGGTATTCCTGATCAATTCAACGCCCCTTGAATTCAAATTAGAAATGGCTCCTGTGTTTGTAAAATAAGCTTCATAGTCATTCCATAAGTCAAAATGCAAAGCAAGGGAATCCTGCCACGGCTTCTTGTTTTTCAAATGATCTACTATTATTTCACACGACTGAATTATAAGTTCATAATTAATTTCAATTTTATTGAGTGCTTCTAAATCTCCATTTAAATCGGTCTGAAACTGTAGCAATAACTCTTGTTCTATGGCTTTTTCTTTTCGACCTTGATTCCAGTTATTGACTTGTAGGGCGAGGAGGATGCCGATCATGACTAAGGCAATCTCTCCGATCGCGTAGATGAGATATCGGGATACGCTGTTTTCTGATAGTAATCGCTTTCTGATTTTGCGAAAAAATGTGATCATTGGTTTTGTTTTATTTTGCCTCGCCACTATAGGTATAAATTATCCACAAAATTTGAATTTGTCATCCTGAGGAACGAAGGGTAGAACCCTTGT
>CAYTVR010000537.1:0-3109 GCA_964441245.1 uncultured Saprospiraceae bacterium
ATGATGCTTGGGCGATGGCATGGGGTGATTATAATAGTGATGGTCATGTAGATTTGTTTGTTACAACCTATGATGCAGAAGACTTGAATCGCTTATACAAAAACAATGGTGATGGAACTTTCACCAGAGTGATGACTGGTGTTTTTGCGGCGGATAAAGGAAGCTCATTAGGCGCAAGTTGGGGGGACTATGACAATGATGGTGATTTGGATTTGGTAGTAGCTAACAACATTGGAATTAAAAATTTCTTATATCGAAATGATGGAGGAAACTTTACCAAAATTCAAAATGATCCTTTAGTCGATTACAAGGGTTATGCACACGGAATCACATGGATAGATTATGATAATGATGGTTACTTGGATGTATTCTTAGCCGATTATTTTTCAACCCGCTTCAATCAATTGTTTCACAATAATGGAGATGGAACATTTAGCAAAGCATCGGCTGCGCCGTCCAATGAAGCTTCCTCTTCGATTACAGGAATTTGGGGTGATTACAATAATGATGGTTGGGTAGATTTATTTGTTGCCAATCACAGTGGAGAAAATAATAGCCTGTACAAAAACTTAGGAAATGGCCAATTCGAAAAGGTCACCAACAGCGTAGTTGTAACCGATGGTGGCAAATCCGTAGGAGCAAGTTGGGGTGATTATGACAACGATGGTGACTTGGATTTATTCGTAAGTAATGCAGGTAATGAAAATAACTTTTTATACCGCAATGATAATGGGACTTTCGTCAAATTAGCAGATGGTGTCATCGTAAACAGTGGTGGAAACTCGCATGGAAGTTCTTGGGCGGATATTGATAATGATGGCGACTTAGACCTTTTTGTTGCTAATGATAACCAACAAGATAATTTCCTTTACTCGAACAATGGAGACGGAACATTTACAAAAATAGTAAATACCATTACTCAAGATAAAGGATGTTCATTTGGCGCGGCATGGGCAGATATTGATAATGATGGTGATGTAGATTTATTTGTAGCCAATCGTGATATGGATGAAAACTTCATTTATTATAACTCACGTGGGAAGTGTCAAAGTAAGTCCTGTGTTGTGTTAGTAGGTTCGAAATCTAACCGCTCAGCTATTGGTGCAAAAATTCATTTGAAAGCCAATATCTATGGAGAAGACATTTGGCAAATGCGCGAAATTACTGCACAATCAGGAGGTGGTGTAGGGGGACAAAATGAAATGAAAACCATCATAGGATTAGGAGATGCTGCTATCGTAGATTCTATCTTAATAGAGTGGCCATCAGGTCACCGTCAAATATTGACGGATCAAGTTGCAGGCGATTGTTTTACCATTGTCGAGGAGCAAGGAAGTGAAGTATGTGGTGTTGTTTATTTTGATGAAAATCAAAACTGCCAACAAGATGAAGAAGAAAAAGGTATTGCTAATATGCGTTTGGTAATTCAGCCAGGCAATCAAGCTGTGGTTACAGATGAAAATGGAAACTACAGTTTTATAGCAGGAATAGGGGAGCATACGATAGAACAGGAAACAGAAGGAACGAATTGGGCAGCATCTTGTAACACGATTCAAAATGTAGAGATTACTCAATTGGGTCAACAAATCTGTGGATTCAACTTCGCAGATACAGCGACTTGTGTATTGCCAGACTTACAAGTGGAAGCTTCGGCGACGGCTATGCGAATTGGATTTGAAAACATGATTGCATTGACCTACAAAAACGTGGGAACGTCTACAGCAACGAATGTTCGTTTGACCGCTATGTTTGGCGATTACATTTTGCCAATCGAAAGTTCTATTCCTTGGGATATGTCAGTAGCGACTGATCGTAGATGGAATTTGGGTGATGTACCTGCAGGGACTAATGTTACGATCTATGTAAAAGATTCCATTTCAACTACAGCAGAAGTTGGACAAGAATTGGAATTGAAAGTGACCATCTATAGCGATGAAGAAGATTGTGATGGCAATGATAATGACTTTGTACTTAAGAATGAAGCAGTAGGGGCATTCGATCCAAACGACATTGCCGTAAGTCCTGAAGGATACATTAAAAACGATCAAGAACTGGTTTACAAAATCAGATTCCAAAATGTAGGAAATGCAGCCGTTTCAACGGTAAGAGTAGAAGATCAATTGCCAGCGCATTTAGATATTGGAAGCTTGGAATTGGGTGTAACTAGCCACGCCTACCGATTTGAAATTCAAGATGGAAATACATTAATCTGGTTATTTGAAAACATCAACCTTCCTGACAGTTTGAACAACGAACCAGAAAGTCACGGATTCATCTACTTCAAGATTCGCCCTAAAGCAGAATCAATTGATGGAATGACGATCGAAAATAAAGTATCCATTTACTTTGATAATCTTGATCCGATTGAAACCAATACAGTCGTCAATATCATAGGAAGAGCAAAAGGCGACTTAGCCAAAGATGGTCAATTGCATGTTTTCCCCAATCCAATGATGACACAAACACGCATCAGTATTATTCCAAGTGAAAGCACGCCAGTCGCTATTCAATCTTTCTACCTCTACAATATGAATGGCGAGGAAATGATTAGTGAAGTCGGAGTAAATACGATTCAAGTAGAACTAACAAGAGGAAATATTCCAACTGGAAATTACATCGTAAAAATCATCGGAGAAGATGGACAAGAGTATTATAGCAAGCTAATGGTGATTGACGAAAACTAATAAAGAATTTGGGTTTATATAAATTTGGATAGCAGTGGTGCCGGTGGCGTCACTGCTTATTTTTTTGCCCTTTTTTACAGTCTCAAAATGAGAATGAATTTTCATATTGAAATCAAGTATAATAAAATAGTATTTATTAATAGTTGATTATCAATTGTTTGTGTATTGGTTTTGCTTTTGAATAATCATAGGTATTACTAAATAACATAGACCATGAAAAATTCAAAAACAAAATTAGCGATTATCGGAACGGTAGGCGTGCCAGCAAGATATGGGGGATTCGAAACCCTTGCTCACCAACTCGTTCTTCATCTCAATCAACAAATAGACATCACTGTTTTTAACAGCACAAAACATTACAGCGCATCAGAAAGAGTTACAGAATGGAATGGCGCGAAGATCAAATATATTCCCCTAGCGGCCAA
>CAYTVR010000538.1:0-3088 GCA_964441245.1 uncultured Saprospiraceae bacterium
CCTAATTCCTTCGCTACTTTTTGAGTTATCGAATTTTTGTCTCCTGATAACATAACTAACTGCTCGATACCCGAAGCTCGTAATTGCTGAATGGTGGTTTTAGCATCTTCTTTTAATTCATCGGCAATGGTAACATAACCAGCAAATTTTTCATCAATCCCCACCATCACAATGCTTTCTACGATATTGTCCGTTTCAGAAGGAACAGAAACGCTAAACTGCTCCATAAGTTTTTTATTACCAACTAAAATCGCTTTTCCATCTACCTTACCTTTCAATCCTTTACCAGCAATCTCCTGAATATTGGTTGCTTCGGGAAGGCTGGTATCAGCAGAGTATTCCATAATAGCTTTGGCAATCGGGTGAGTAGATTTCACTTCGATTGCCATTAGCAATTTCATAAATTCTGCCTCAGAAAAATCACCTGTAATTTCTATGTCTTTGATTTGAAAAACGCCTTTGGTGACTGTTCCCGTTTTATCCATGACCAAAGTGTTTACCTTAGTTAATTGGTCAAGAAAGGTAGCACCTTTGAACAGTAAGCCTTTACGAGAAGCAGCACCCAAACCGCCAAAATAACCCAACGGAATAGAAATTACCAAAGCGCAAGGACAGGAAATAACCAAGAAAATCAAAGCTCTATATAGCCAATCGGTAAAGACATAATCCGACACAAAAAAGTAGGGTACGATACAAATAGCAATCGCCAAATAGGTAACAATCGGTGTATAGATTTTTGCTAAACGTCTGATTAATAATTCCGTTTTAGATTTACGAGAAGTCGCATTTTGTACCAATTCCAAAATACGGGCAATAGAACTGTCATTGAATAACTTTTCAACTTTCAGTTCAATCACTCCATCGAGATTGATAGAACCAGCCATTACTTTTTCACCATTCATTACATTTTGTGGTTTACTCTCTCCTGTCAATGCTGCGGTATTCAAAGCTGCTTTTTTGGAAAGCAAAATACCATCCAACGGTATTTTTTCGCCAACTTTAACTTGTATAGTTTCACCGATTCTAACGGTTTCAGGGTTGACCGTTTCGTAGGAATTATTTCTTAAAACATTCGCTGTTTTAGGACGTACATCGAGCAAGGCTTTGATATTGTTTTTTGCTCGTTTGACCGCAGCCGTTTGGAATAACTCTCCAATGGCATAAAAAAGCATTACTGCTACTCCTTCTGGATATTCGCCAATCGCAAAAGCTCCAATCGTCGCAATACTCATTAAGAAAAATTCGGTAAATACTTCGCCTTTGCGTAAGGCTTCCCATGCTTCTTTGATGACAGGTAAACCAACTGGAATATAGGCTATTGAATACCAAATAATTTTTACCCAACCTTGAAAAAAAGGTGCTTCCAATAAATGCTCAATAGCCAAACCCGAAAGTAAAATCACCAAACTAATTAAGGCAGGTAGATAGGCTTTCCAGCCTAATGCTCCATCGTGGCTATGGTTATGTGAATGGTCGTGACCATCTCCTTCGTGGCGTTCCTCTTTGACAATCTTTCCTTCTAAGGAACAGCAGGTCATGTTACCGTTTTCGTCATAAGTATGTATATGTATATCTTTTTTCATCTTTTAAATTTGAAATTAAAACCATCGTCTAACTCGATTTAAGTAGTCTTGATAGTCTTGTCCGTGACTACTCTTTAAAAATGCTTCCTCCAATCTTATTTGTGTATTGATACTAATCGTTGAAAGTGAAACGATTAGTAAAGTGAAAGCATTGGGGATTATTAGCATTAATCCTACATTAGCTACCATTACTCCCAAGAAAATCGGATTTCTTGAATAAGCAAATAAACCGCTTGTGACCAATTCGGTTTTATTTTTTTCATCAATTCCAATTCGCCAAGAGTTTGCCATTTGCGATTGGGCTATCCAAACCAATACAAGTGACAACAGCAATAAGCCCCATCCAATATACTGTAAATAACTGTTTTCCAAATACCAAAATGGTAAAAGGTATTGATACCATTCGTTTTTAAAAGCATAAATAAATACGACTACAAATTCTAATATAGAAATGAAAGTAAAGACTTTTCCATTGTAGCCATGTGCATCGTCTGTTTTATTAAAAGTCAAAGGGTTTACTCCTGTTCTTTTCCAAAGCAGGTAAGACCGAAGGAAGAAAACAAAGAAGAAATAGACGATAAGAAATAGAAATAAATAAATCTGCACACTCATTATTTTTCTACAAAAATAGGTCAGTATTCAATGCAATGAAATTGCAAAGTTAGGTCTGACAGTTAGGACAAATTCCCTTTATCATCATGGTGACTTCTTTTTGAACATAGCCATCAGGAAGTTCCATTGAAGGTATCAATTGACTATCAATGCAAGTTACTTGTTTGCATTGCTCACATTGAAAGTGTGGATGCTGGTCAATGTGATGTACAGGCGAACAATGCTCACTACAAAGCGCATATTTAGCTTCATCTCCTTCACCTTTGATGCTATGGAGAATACCTTTTTCTTCAAAAGTTTTGAGCGTACGATACATCGTAATTCTATCGGATTTTGGAAATACCTTTTCCAATTCTGATAAACCCGATGCAGTATTTTCTTTTACAAAATATTCTAAAAGTAGCTGTCGCATTGGTGTGATGCGGACAGCTTTTTGGTCTAAAATTTTATTTACTTTTTCCATTGTTAAATTGGGTTTTAATGCTCATGGGATAATTCCCCAGCTTTCGATTGAGCAAATACATAATAAGCCCCTTCCGTAACTATTTTCATCCCGTCAGGTATTTTATCAATCAGCTTGACAGCCGTAAAACCATTGTCGCTGTTAGTCGGCATCACTTTGATTTGTTCAAATTTTATTTCATCATCCCCTTTATCATTGGCAACATAGATATAGGAAAAATCACCGTCTTTGATAATTGCCTTTTCGGGCAATGCCTGAACGGTTTGGTCATTCAGCCAAATTTTGGCTTTAACAAATAAGTCTTTGATAAACTTCGGTCTGTCTTTTTCCAGATGCCCATGAATGCGAACGGTCTTGTTTTCGGTGTTAAATTCCTTGCCTATAATGTGGACTTCTCCATCGTAAACATCATTACCCATTGCAGGTACGG
>CAYTVR010000539.1:0-3072 GCA_964441245.1 uncultured Saprospiraceae bacterium
CTGACGCTAGTAACTCTAAAGCGAAACAAAATGGTTTGACCTTTCGACCTTTAGTCGAATCTATCAAAGATACTTATGATTGGTGGTATTCTGATGCGGTCACTCAAGAGCAAAGAGATCAAGTGGAATTAGATCCAAAGTCAATTTTAGTCCGCGAAAAATCAATTATCAAAAAATGGAAAAGCAGATAAATTCATGATCAAAAAAGTAATCATCGCCTCAAAAAATCCAGTCAAAATCCAGGCGGTTGAAACGGGTTTTCAACAGATGTTTCCTGAGGAAAATTTTTGTTTTGAAGGAGTATCTGTTGCTTCCGAGGTGAGCGACCAACCAATGAGTAATCAAGAAACTTTGAAGGGAGCAATCAATCGAGCACACAACGCACAATCAGCTAATATAGAAGCGCATTTCTGGGTCGGTATTGAAGGAGGAATTGACACGCTTGATCAGGAGATGGAAGCTTTCGCTTGGATTGTGGTTCAGTCTAAACATCAAATTGGCAAGGCCCGTACTGGTGCTTTTTTTCTACCTAAAAAAGTACAAGCACTAATTCGCCAAGGAAAAGAATTAGGAGAAGCCGATGATCTTGTTTTTGGTGATCATAATTCTAAACAAAAAGGGGGTGCTGTCGGTCTTTTAACTGGGAATGTAATTGATCGAAAAGGTTTGTACGTGCCCGCCGTAATCATGGCTTTGATTCCGTTTAAGAATGTAGAATTTTATTAGTTGTGGTTTTATGCTTTTACCGATGTTTTTTTTGAACCGCATTTATATGCACAAGTAGATTTCCCCTTAAAAAGAAAAGATTATTTCCTTCAACAAAAACATCAGGAAGAGTGGTCGTTTTTATTGCAAATTGAGAATTTTACGTATCTTTATTGTCCTCTTTTACTAATTTAACCAATTGAATTTGCTTAGTCAAATCCATGAAATACAGTGAAACTATGTTAAAACTAAACTTACTATTAGTCGCTACTCTATCTATATTTTCTTCTCTTTTAGCCAATCCGATTATTGTTCATAGCGAAAATTTTGATGATTGTAATAACATCAGTTGGATCAATATTGCTGCTACCGCTGATAATGATTCAGCAGATGAATGGACCTGTGATGGTACCAATGGTTTGATGAGCGTTACAGGATTTAGTGGTGGCGTTGATGAAGATTGGTTGGTTTCTCCGGCAATTGATTTGGATGCTCAAATTGATGAATATTTGATCTTTGACTATAAAAATGTTTTTGATGGACCAGATATCAAATTATTTTATAGCCTTGATTTTTCAGGGACTTATAGCACGGCTAATTTAGAATCTGCGAATTGGACAGAAATCCCAACTGACCTCTATGACATTTATAGTGATAATAAAATATTTAATCCACTACCACAAACTATTGATATCAAAAATATTTCTGGTACAGCCGTTTACTTTGCCTTTCGGTATACTGCGGATGGCAATGCTGGTGGATCGGAAACTTGGGAATTGGATAATATCAGAATATTAGCAGATTACTACAATACACTTAATAATAGTTTTAGCTGTGAAGCCCTAAAGTCTAATCTTCATGACATTATAAAAGGTCATACGGTGATTTCATATACTGGTAGTGATTTTGATGTTTGGGATTCTCAATATGCAACAGATTCTCGATTGAGTGACGATGGGACGAAAATTCTGGTTCGAGATCGATATTCAGAAAATCCTAATGGTCCAGATCCTTACGAATATATGCACGGTGTACGACGTGACCAAGGCATTCCAGTAACAGCTGAAAATAATTATTACAATCGGGAGCATCTTTTTCCAGTATCTTGGTGGGGCGGTAGCAATGGTGAAACACAGTATACTGACATTCATGCTATTATTCCTTCGGATAAATATGTCAATTCAATGAGATTCAATTATCCAATGGGAGAAGTCGCTAATGCAACTTGGACTTCTATGAATGGATCTAAGTTAGGTGACTCCGGTTCTCCTGGATATACCGAAATTGTATTTGAACCTATCGATGAATACAAAGGAGATATTGCTAGATCTTTTTTATACATGGCGGTCAGATATGAAGACGTTATTGGCGGTTGGGAAACAGAAAGTCTTACCGGTAGTTATGCATTGGATGGAGACGGTTTTTCTGTTTATGAAGATTGGTATAGAAATCAAATGTTGGCTTGGCATGCCGCTGATCCGGTTAGTCAAATTGAGATCGATCGCAATAATGCTATCTATGCCATACAGGGCAACAGAAACCCTTTTATAGATCAAGCTACTTTAGCTTTGGAAATTTGGGGACCAGTTTGTTTTGGTATTTTACCTGTTGAGATAAAAACCTTTACGGCAAATGAAAAAGGAAAAGGAGTTCAATTAAATTGGGAAACTGCTAGTGAAATCAATAACGACTATTATGACCTAGAACACAGTGTAGACGGAATTCAATTTAATACCATCCATCGGGTAAAAGGATTTTCTAATAGTACTGAAAACAAATCTTATTCTTTCTTTCATGATCATCCGGTCAATGGAAATAATTATTATCGATTACAACAAGTTGATTTAGATGGACAAACGAATTCCCTTTCAACGCAAGTCGTTTCCTTTCAAGCTGACGAGCATATTCGCTTCTTTCCAAATCCATTTAGAGATCAATTAAAAATTAGTCTGGTTCACTCCAAGACGACTCAAGTCCTTGTAAAAAACATGTTAGGTAATAAAGTCAAACAATTTGAAATCGACCATCAAAATAATGTACTTGACTTGTCTGAATTTTCTTCTGGAACTTATTTTTTTGAGATCTGGCAGGAAGGGCAATTTTTAAAAGTCGAAAAGTTAGTGAAATTTTAATTAGAGTTGTTACGGCTTAGAGTTTGTTTAAAATCTATTTTAGATTGAAAATCAATAATTTATGGTTCTGGCGAACTAAAAAATAATGCGTTTAGCGATCTAAACAAATTCTTTTTAAGGAAGACAGGCCTGTCCCGACAGACTTGTCGCATGCGGGTGAACCTTAAAATATTTTTTTGCTTTCAAATAACTGACAATCAGTCTCTTATAGCTATTTTTAAGATTTTATTCTATC
>CAYTVR010000540.1:0-3036 GCA_964441245.1 uncultured Saprospiraceae bacterium
CCGTATGGCGAATTAAGTCAAAGTTAGTTTCATTTAAAATAAATTTTATATTATGTGAAATTTCAAATTGCATAAAATACCATTTTTATAGTAGTAAAACCTGGAGGCGAGTTTGTATCTTTGTCGCATAAGAAAGTATCAAACTTCGTGTCAGTTTCAAAAAACCAAAAACTTCACGTCTTTATTTTCTTACCTTTTCCAAAACTGATTTGAAAAACGTTGTAGTTCAACGTTCCCCTGTTGTTAGCATTCTTCCATAGCATATCCGCACATTGTAATTCAATAATTCACTATTTTTTGTAGTCAAAAAATCGTTAAGTACAAGGCTTAACCTTCAAGAAGATGTTACACTTCCTTTTTTACAAATCGTTTTTGTATTAATTGGAATAGATTAAAGATATAGAAAAGAGCTGATGGAGCATGAATTTAGTGTGCTATTTGAATTGGCTTTTATTTATTAGATATATACTTGAAAATCAGTTTTTGGGATGGCCTCTCTTCACACGTTTGAAGGGGGGCTTTTTTTGTTAAAATAAATAAGTAAAACCTCAATATTTTTCTAATTTATATATCTTTCTTTATATTTGAAAACTCACATTTAAATGAGCTTTTGAACCCAGCTCCTGTTTTAGACTTCCTAATGAACATATCTAATTAATTGTTGTCCAACAATTGATTATCATCTCTATTCCATCAACCATCTTTTAGCCTAATGGTCTTAGGTTAATCGTCTACTCCTATTTAATTACTGGAAACTACTCCAAATTTATTAACAACTTATTGAGCACTCATGAGTTCAAAAAAACGTATTCAATGAAAAAAATATTACTAATGAAAACTTTATTTGCTTTACTCTTAATGCTAAGCACGACTTCTATGGTGTTGGCTTTTAGTGCTGGGGACAGTCCTCCTCCAAGTATAAATTATATTGAGGATCATTTAGAATTTGATTGTTCCAAATCGGATGATGTCATAATCGAAAGATTAATGGATAATGTTACGGTAGAGGGCGATTATACGCCTATGCATAATTTTGATCGAGGACATTATACGAGCTGTTACGGGACGGGTCACTTTAAGGTTAAAATGTGGATCGAAGATAGCGACCATAATGAACTTGATTATTGTGAAGTTGATGTTGATATTCATCCAGGTTGGGCTCCAAGTTTAAAATGGTGTCCTAACAAACCACTTAAGTTAGAATGTGGTGATCCATACAATAGTGATATTATCGACAATTGGCTTGATAAAGTAAAAGCTGAATCCAAATGTGAAGACCTAGAGGTCAAAAATGATTTTGATCATAATTATTATATGGAACCTTGTAAAAGTAATTATCCAAATAGTAATCGAATCAAAGTGACTTGGTATATAGAAGATGATTGTGGTCGGAAAGATGCTTGTTACCAATACATTATTTTTGAGGATACGAAAAAACCGTATTTCACGAAAGTGCCTAAAGACTTAGTCTTAGAATGTGGGAAATATAAAGAAAGTCATATTAAGAGTTGGCTTAGAAAATTCGAAGCAAAAGATAGATGTGATAATAAGGTAGAAATCTATAGTGATTTTGATTTCCACAAATTGGGAAAGCCTTGCCAAGGTGATGATTATCCTTTTGTATTGACAGTGACGGTTAGAGTCGCTGATGATTGCGATAATAAAAACGAAGTTAAAAAAGACATCCTTATCATCGATACAGAGGATCCTTATGTACATGTTCCAATAGAGGATAAAGAAATGACCTGTGAAGAGGAACTTAAATTTGATACGCCCGAGTTCAAAGACATCTGCGATAAATATTTAGATGTTACTTATAAGGACAAAACCACTTTTACGGATTGTTGTACAGTGACCCGAACTTGGACAGCCACAGATGATTGTGGCAATAGTGAAACAACTAAACAATCTATTCACATCCAAGATGATGTACCTCCGGTATTGAAACCAGTTCATCCACTTTTGAAAGACTTAAAGGATGGAGATACCGTATATTTCGAATGCGGAGAAGAAGTAGCCTTCCTTCCTGAGGATGTAGTAGCCTACGATGAATGTGAAGCATGCCCCAGTGGCTATTTGACCGTCGGAATGGATGATGCTGTATATCCTGGAAACTGTCAAAATGCAGGGTATGTTAAGAAAATGGAATGCTGGTGGTTTGCAGAAGATGCTTGTGGCAATCAAGCCTTTTTTAGTATTTGGATTGTTACTCAAGACACTAAAGGACCTGAATTTACTTCCGTTCCTGCTGATAAAACGATTGAGTGCAACGGAACACCAGTCTTCGGAACACCAAAGGCAGAAGACGATTGTAAAACACAAGGCGAATTGATAGATGCAATGATCACCAGTAGTGATCAAACTATCGTAAGAACAGATGCTATTCAATATATTCGTACATGGACCGCAACAGATTTTTGTGATAATACTTCTACTGCTCAGCAAGTCATTACCGTACCAACAGGGGAGGGGCCAGTGTTTACTTTTATCCCTCAAGATGTAACTTTAGGTTGCTTGGATCAATTGCCAAAGGAAGAGGCCACCGCTAAAAATGCTTGTACTGGCCAAACACTAAATGTTCAAAAGACAGAGTTGGTAGATGGTAATATGATTATCAGAACTTGGACCGCCACCAGTGATGGTATCACAAAAACAGCCACGCAAAAAATTACAACAGTTGATAATACAGCACCTAGCTTTACTTTTGTTCCAAAAGATAAAACAATTGAGTGTGATGAGTCCGTAGAATTTGGAACGCCACAAGCTTTTGATGATTGTGGTGCAGCCAATATCACCATGAAGGAAACAAGTAGTGGTGATTGTGCAACTGGTTTTACTTACGTCCGAACTTGGACTGCCATAGATGGTAATGGTAATACCAACACGGCTAGCCAAACCATTTCTGTGGAAGCGGATGATGAAAACCCAGCGTTTGATTTTGTACCTGCTGATGCGCTTATTGCTTGTGGAGAATCTTTCCAGTTAGGAATGGCGACCGCTACGGATAATTGTGGATCAGCCACGGTTACTTTCCAA
>CAYTVR010000541.1:0-3004 GCA_964441245.1 uncultured Saprospiraceae bacterium
ACATAAAACAAAGTCGCGTAATATCTTTTCCACTTCGATCAATGGTCACCCCTAATTCATTTTCATAATAATCTGCCACTTGCCGAAAAGCGTATCCATGTTGCGATTGATCGGTGTCCACTTCTACAATTACCTTTACTCCCCTACCGCTTGGACTGACAAATGAGATATAGGTATAAGTGATCGTTTTAATTTTTTCTATAACTGACGTAAAATCTTTTTCATCCAATTTATCAATATCTAATATAATATAGGGATAATAGTTTTTTAAAAATTCCAATCTGCGCCCTCCTTCAAAGGTCCCAGCAACTGTAAATCCAATCAAACTTTTTTTGAGTTTATCTGCTAAGTCTTGATCTCCTTTTTCAATTGCCTGGCGAATATTTAGGATCCTATTTTGATAAGTTGTACCTCGTATCAAATCCACAATTTCTGGAAGCGGTAAGGATTGAACAACCTTTGTAAAGTTTTTAAATATTGATATGGTTTCCATAAAGATATTTTTTTGATTTTAAAAAGTTTCTCCAGCGTTTTACAGCCAGAGAAACAAATTACGGTTAAAATGAAAAAAGCATTAACCAGCGAGAACAGCTTTTAAATGATTGGGAAACGGAATCGCCGATTCTGAGATATAAGCATAGGCATCCAAAGACACCATTACTGTATGATCAATATTGCCACCATCGAATGAAAACCGTTTAACTCCTGTCAAAGATTGATAATACTTAACTGCAATTCGAAACATCATTTTATGATCTTCTTCTTGTCCATTCGAATTGACAATAAGCACCAAACCTGTACTTAAAGCATTTTCAAAACAAGCCATCACATATGGATCATTGACTAATAACATTTTGACCGTTTTCAAATCGCTTTGATTCAAATAAGGAATTTCCAAAAGTAGGTTTCCAGAATAACTGACTAAAGAGAGTTGATCATCCTTGGTTCTAAAATTTCCAGAGACTGAAAATCGAGGGATCACTCTTAATTGTGCATCGAAATCTGATCCCAAATCTTGTTCGTAGTAGTCCCTTAAATCTTGCACCAACTTTTGATATTTTCCAGTTTTGATTTGGTTTAAGACATTGATGAGTGGTAGGTATTGCTCTGGTTTTTTAAAATAATTGAATAGCGTTATTATTGACATAATGAGAATATTTAGTATTAGTAAAAAGTATACTTTGAACGGGATAAAAAAGTGATTTCATAATTTTTTTTCACTGTCAAAGTGTATACCGATCAAGGGATAAAAGCATGTTTAATAATCCCGATTTTATCCCGTGTCGTGTATAATTCAAAGAATCATAAAGCATATCAGTATAGTACATAGTAATCTCAGGTCATGATGGTACATCACGACTAATTCAATGAAACAGTAAAATGTTTGTTATTGGATCAAAACAGATTTAAGCGGAAGAAGTAGATGACTTATTATTCTAGATCTTTCCATCAATAGCAAAAGGTTTGCGATGGTGATGTTCTAAGAATTGTTCAATATCTGACATCCGATAATAAATCTTCTTTCCTTCTTGCGAAAATCCAATCTTTCCTTCATCTCTCCAGGATTGTGCGGTACGAAGCGAAATCCCCATGAGTTCGATAAACGCTTTGTTGTCTATAAAATGTTCCGCAGGTGAACTAATGTTTTTGACATGCGATTTAATTTCTCTTAAATCATCTTCAATCGCGTCAAATTTCTTTTGTGATAAAATCACTGCTTGCATAATCAATAAATTTTGTGTTAAACAATTAAACTAACAGCAGCAAAGTAAAGTCAAATATTTGATCGCAACTATCTCAAAATGCAAAATGAGAGTCTTTTTTTTTCGTATTGACTATTACTTGTTATGATCCATGATATTACGCCTTAAAAATATTTCTCATACTAAAATGCTCTCAATTGTCTCAAACGATCTCATCACTATCTCATTTTAAAAATGCGATAGTTTACTCCTCAGGTATTTGAATATTAGAAATATCAATTTGATCCTTTTTCCGCGGTCGGGTACCTACGCTATAGTTAGTTAAATATTTTCTTATCGAACTTTCTTTAAATGAAGTACCGTCACTCTGATGAAAATAAGTACATATCATTCGGGTATATGTAACTATTGATCCATCAAAAAATAAATCACCTTCTTGATTTTTAAAATCCTTTAGTTGTGAAATTAAATCTGCTAGCTGACTCCCATTTCCTTTAAAAGATATTTTCTTAATCTCAGACTCCTTAAGAGTTACATCCACCATCGCTTCCAAGAATTCGATTTCCATATCGATATTTTTTACAAAAGATGCATTGCTATCGTTTTCCACTTCCTGTAAATAATCAACTTTTCGGCGCATTAAAAAGAAACGCTTTGTATTATAGGTTGACTTATCTTCCAACTCTTTCTTGACTTTGACAATATCAAATCGTTCATCCTTATTCTTTAAATTCGAACGTTCAAAAATCAATTGCTTCCTCTCCAATACATAAGCAGCATATTCATTTCGCTTCTCTTCTAATACTTGAATTAGCAAATTTAATTTTTGTCGAAAAGGTTTTATCAAAGGATGTTGACAATTACTATTCAGTAAGGTATCAAACTGGATTAACCAGCGATATGGTTCTTTAATATGACAACATTGATAATCGATAAAGGAAGTGAGTTGTTTGGTAGGTAAACCAAAAGCTGTTTCGATCAAACACATACAATACTGGCAATGATCAAAACCATCAATCAGTCCAAAGTCCGGTAAGAAGTCAGGATGTCCTTCTGCCGTTACATCAAATAATTTACTAGCTTGTTTGGAATAATCCACCACTGGGTGTTCATGGAATCTCACCCACATGAAGTTATCCACAGATCCCTTCTTCATGTACTATGTTTAAAAGTTTTCTCAAATTCATTAATGACTCAAATAAGAAATTATAATTTCTTAAGACATCATTTTTCCTTCTCCAAGGTCCTCTTTGAAGTTCAATTAGTATGCTATTATGGTGTGGATCTTCAATTAAAATTTC
>CAYTVR010000542.1:0-2976 GCA_964441245.1 uncultured Saprospiraceae bacterium
CTAATCCCGATTTTTGCATCCAACTCAAATAATGAGAAACAGTGGATTGAGAGATACCCGCCTTTTTACCTATATATTGAACACAAACGCCATCATCAAAATGTCCTAAATCCGTATGAGGAGGAAAATTTTCTTCCGGTGATTTTAACCAACTCAAGATATTAACCCGCAATTGATTAGACAATATTTTATTGATGTCGACGATATCCATACTGCAATATAACTACATTTCGAGAATTATCAAAATGTTTTGTGCATTTAATTCAAATATTTTTTTTGAAAGTAAGTTTTATTTTCAGGTTGGCATCTGTTTCTTGATATTCATTATCATTTAACTAAGCCCCAATTTATTGTTCTTTTCCACCCAACCCTTCTTCATTTAAAGTCTGTCTATAGTAGTAAACAAATAATTCTATTTCTGACGGTTTTACTTCTATTCCATCATCAAGATTCGAATATGAAAAATTTATTCATCCAACTTATTCTGATTCTATCGTTGCCTTTTTTTGCGCAAGCGCAAGCGATTTATAATGGTCATGTCCAAGATGTAGCGACCAATCATGCCATTTCAGAAGTCAAAGTTGAATTATTAAATAGCTCACTCAACGTGAGTAGCAATCTTTATGGCGATTTTCTAATAAAAAATACAGAGACAGATAGCATTGCTAATCCCTTGAATAGCTATCGTTTTTTCAATAATTCTATTATTTGGGATGGAGCTTTCCATATTGATTTAGAAATTTTCAATATTGAAGGCCGATTGCTCGTAAAGGAAAAACAGCTTGAAAGTGGCAGTTATGTTTTTCCAAATTTTCCTGTAGGTATTTATTTAGTTCGGATAGCGACCACAGATGAAGTACAAAGTTTTAAAGCTTTTTCAAATGGTGAACGAACAAGAATTGCGGACCGTGATATGACTTGGCATCGATCAAGTGTCCGGAACAAACCAGATACTTTACTTTTTTCAAAAGAAGGCTATTATTCTAGAACGATTCCATTGACTGGGAAGGATACTTTTATTACCATTAATTTATTAAAAAAAGAAAATGAGGAGCTTCACTATTTCAATGAATTACTTAACCCTATTGCTTTTGAATTGGTGAGTCATTTGCCTTCTCGTAGCAATGATGGAGAGGTCACTTCCGTGAAAATCATTTATAATACCGATGATGAAGTGATGTATTACATGAACACCAAAAGATATAATTTTCACTTTACTTTTGCACAAGCTCAGCTAGGTTTTGATCAGGGAAACAACGTTTTCAATCAAACTCAATATCGAGAAAACGACAATAGATATTTATATCCAGCAAACCTGAATTACTATAAAGATTTGGATAAATACATTTTACACTTCGTAACAGCTAATGAAATAAGCTGCGAAAAACTCCATGCATTATATGATAAAATTATCGCAACATCCTATCTCGAAGGTCAACTTTTTTTATTGGCCAATCGACCTGAGTTTAGTGATTGCGACATTCCCTTTATTACCACAGAAGAACTTTACGAAGGTCAAAATTATCAAGCTCTAAACCTTGCGGAAAACTATGGTTATCTCAATAAATTAGAATTAGCAGATTTAGAGGAAACTTATTTGGGAAGGCGGGACATCGTACTCCTCAATGGCATTCCAAATGATGTTTCTGTCGTAGCAGGAATTATAACTACAGAATTTCAGACACCATTAAGTCACATCAATGTCTTGAGTCATAATCGCAACACACCCAATATGGCTTTACGTGATGGTTGGGAAAATGAAAAAGTCAATAATTTTATTGGAGAATTAGTTTACCTAAAAGTACAATCAGATTCCTTTATAATGAGATTGGCCACCTTGGCGGAAGCTACTGCATTTTGGGAACAAAGTGAACCACAAGAAATTATCGATCTCCCAAAAAATATAAGCGTTCAAGGCCTAGTTGATTTGGAGGAAGCCGATCATACCTATCTAGATATCATAGGCGGAAAAGCGACTAACTTTGCAGAAATACTTAACGTATCTTTCAATGATCAACCCATTCCAAGCCCAGAATCTTCTTTCGCTATACCCTTTTATTATTATGATCAACACCTCAAAAATTCAGGTCTCGATATTTATATTAAAGAAATGTTAGAAAATGAAGATTTTATTTATTCGCCAGAAACAAGAAAAGCATTGTTGAAAGATCTTCGAGATAAAATTAAAGATGAACCTTTAGATCCACAATTATTCCACTTAGTAAAAGATAAAATTAAAAACTTCCAAGATTTCTCAGCCTTTCGTTTTCGTTCCTCTACAAATGCTGAAGACTTAGAGTCGTTTTCAGGAGCTGGATTGTACAGTTCCTATTCTGCAAAAGAAAATCATCCTTCTAAAACCATTGAGAGAGCGATTAAAAAAGTTTGGGCAAGTTTATGGAATTGGCGAGCGTTTGAAGAGCGAAGCTATTATAAAATTTCACATAATACTTGTGCCATGGGAATTTTGGTTCACCGTTCTTTTCCAGATGAAGATGCCAATGGCGTTTTGATTACTAAAAACTTATACAATTCCAATCCAGGTTTTATCGTCAATGTACAATACAAAGAACATAGTATTGTTTTTCCAGAAGCAGGTGTACTCAATGATCAAATTATGTTGCTCACTTGGTCCATCATACCTGATCAAGACTTTATGGCTGAATACTTGACCTTCTCCAATATTCCAGAACTAAATGGTGAAACCGTCATGACTAATGAGGAACTCATGGAATTGGGTGCTTATTGTTTACAACTCAAACAACATTTCTTTCGAAACGTCCCACACAATTGCAATTGCTCAGAATTAGAATTTGGTTTGGACATCGAATTTAAAATTGATTCACAGGTCAGTGAACGAAAGTTATATATTAAGCAAGCTCGATTTTATAAGTAGGTTTGGTTACTGGTTATATTACGTCCTGATGTTCTGTTCTGTCTTTAGTTTGGTCATCATAACTTTAGACAGGTTTATGG
>CAYTVR010000543.1:0-2972 GCA_964441245.1 uncultured Saprospiraceae bacterium
CGTAGTTGCACCAAAACCAGCGTTGGTCACTTTTTGGTTATTGAAATCTATACTACTCACACTGATCATGAAGTCACTGGCACATGCGGTTGGAAGATCACCAACGATATCAACATTTTGATTGGAATTGATCGTCGCAGCTGGACTTACGATTCCCACGATTCCTAATGAATCATAGAAGGAACACCAAAGTGGAGCTTCAGAAGGTTGACCAAAATTAATGCCCCAAGACGTATTCGCTGCGACGACAAATGCACCTTTTGCTCCAGCGCTTTCATTGTATTTTTTTCTTTGCACGTAGGGATAGGTATATGCTTCCAAAATAGTTTCTTCCGTATCTCCACGTATAACCATCATCAATTTAATATTCCAGTTAATTCCGGTAAGTCCGATTCCGTTATTTCCTTTTGCACCGATTAGGCCAGCTACAGGAGTACCATGAACATTGCCTGCAAGATCAGTACTGATTTGATCATTTTCTGTAAAGACATTCCAGCCATTATAATCATCAATATATCCATTTAAGTCGTCGTCTATTCCATTATCAGGAATCTCTTCAAAATTTTTATAAAGGTTATCGTGAAGATCTTCGTGTCCTACGTCAATGCCTTCATCGATGACACAGATAACAATCGTGTCACCAAGAGAAGTAATTCCTCCTGTCGTAAAATTCCATGCAAAGTCTACATCCAGATCTGCATCAACGGTACCTCCATTAGAGCCATCATTGATTAAATGCCATTGTAAATTAAAAAAGGGGTCATTAGGTAATGATCGGGAAGTCACAAAGTGATTGAATTGAGCGGCTTCTACTAAAGGATGCGACTGGATTTGTTCTAATAAACGATATTCATTCGTTTGATTTTGATCAAAGCTTAGCTTAAAAATAGGGAAAGGAGTTTTTAATGGTCGAATTTGACGAAAGTCCGTAGGTTGATTGGATTTTGACTTTATGGAATTAATTAGGAGCTCAATGTGATCGGGTTTTTGAACTTTTACTAAGATTTCACCTAAAACATGATCCAATTCCTGTGCTTGAATACTCCAGGGTATAAAGCCGATAATTAGAAGCAATAGCTTCAAAGAAAAATCTAAACAGGGTTTTAGTTTCATATATTCGGTGTTGTCAGTTTCGTATTTCAATTAAATCGGGCAGTAGTGAATAGATCATGATTTGAGGTACGGAGAATTTAGCCAAACACGTCTATTAATTTCTTCATTTAGGCTTTGTAGTATGGAACCTAGCCAACAAACTAGTTAAATTCGTTTATAAATTTACCAATTTTATAAATAGTATGTTGGAAGTGTTTTGACAAAAGGTAGGATTTTCTATTTTTGCGCCATGACAAGCGAACAATTGAAAAAATCTAAATCCCGTCTAGCTGCTTTACGGGAGTATCTTTGACGTCGATAGACGATTACAAGAAATAGAAGAGAAAAAACAACTTTCCCTGGATCCTGATTTTTGGAATGATCCAGAAAAAGGCAAAACAATCCTTCAAGGCATCAAAATTAATGAAAATTGGGTCAAAGCTTACCAAGATGGAGCAGTCTTAATAGAGGATTTGGAAGTACTTTTTGATTTCTCAAAAGAAGGAGAAGCGACGGAAGAAGAAGTAGAAGAAAAATATCAGGAATCCATTCAATATCTTGACGATCTCGAATTCAAATCTACCCTAAATCAAAAAGAAGATGAGTTGAATTGCATCTTGTCCATCAATGCTGGAGCAGGTGGTACCGAAAGCTGCGATTGGGCTCAAATGCTTTTGAGAATGTATACGATGTGGGCAGATAAAAATGGCTATAAATGGTCAAAATTGAATCAAGTCGATGGAGATGTAGCTGGTATCAAATCCGCCGAAATCGAAATCATAGGAAGTTTTGGATATGGTTATTTGAAAGGAGAAAATGGAGTACATCGCTTAGTGCGAATTAGTCCTTTCAATGCACAAGGTAAAAGGCAAACTTCTTTTGCATCTGTATTTGTTCATCCGATGGTTGACGATACCATCGAAATTGAAATCAATCCTGCGGATATTGAATGGGATACTTTTAGAGCATCGGGAGCTGGTGGACAGCATGTCAATAAAACAGAATCGGCGGTTCGAGTAAGACATTTGCCTTCGGGTTTTGTTGTAGAATGTCAGGAGGAAAGATCACAACATATGAATAGAGACAAGGCTTTAAAGATGTTGAAATCTAGACTATATGATGCCGAATTGAAAAGGCAAAACGAAGAAAGAGATAAGGTAGAATCTGGCAAAACTAAGATAGAGTGGGGTGCACAGATTCGTTCCTATGTCTTAGATGATCGTCGAGTGAAGGATCATCGTTCTAATCATCAAACGAGCCAAACTGACGCTGTTTTGGATGGCGATTTAAACGCCTTTATTAAAGCGTTTTTGATGTTGGGTAAATAGTGAAAAATGAATTAGAATAACTGCGATTCGAATATTTTTAAGGGTTTTACGTTATATGTGCTGTATAGATCTAAACCTTAAAACGTTGCTTCTTTTAAAAGACATCTCTATGAAATATTTCTTAATCGGATTTTTAATGCTGCTTTGTAATATTTCCAATAGTGTCGCACAACACAATATCGGAGTCAGTTATCATCAATCTTCTTTTGTCAAAGTAGGCATATTCGCAGAAGTATTTGATAAGGGGATCATTGAAGTTAGAATCCTAGATAATTTTATTGCTCAAGATTTTTCTGCAGAGATTTCTGGTTTTTATAAAATGGTAGATAAAGTAGATCATGAAGTTTATGGAGGACTTGGATATGCGCATTCTTCAATAGATCAATTGTATGGATTAATAATAACAGCAGGCGCCAATTTTTATCCATTTAATACTAAAAAATTTGGTTTTCAGGTAGAATTGAATCCTTTGATTCGTGATTATGGCTCCTCGATCATAAGAGTGTCGGGTGGGATTAGATATAAGTTTTTTAAAACTGAACAGGCGGATTA
>CAYTVR010000544.1:0-2945 GCA_964441245.1 uncultured Saprospiraceae bacterium
GCCACATCTTTCATTCCACACCCACCACCTACATATTGAAAATCCACTCCTGCGACTTGGCTATCTTTTGCAAAACAAAAATTGGCGAGCTTAGCGTCGCCATGAACAAAGGTTTTATACTCACATGTATTAAGTTTTTTATTAATAATCGGAGCGGCTTCCTTTAATTTTTGGTCATCCAATACTGCTAATTCTTGAGGCCTTGTCTCCAAGTGCCAATAGGTTCCCGTTTCCCAAAGTCCAAGCGGATTTCGTCCTAAGTAACTTGCGTGAAATTGTGCCAACCATGCCAAACAGGAAGCTATCTCTTCCCATGCTACAGACCGTTTACGTAAAGGATAGCCTGCTTCATCCAAATCCTCTAGCACCATCAGCACCTCATCATTATGCTTTTCAATTGCTAAACATTGAGGCAAACGAGCAGCGCTATTTTTACTATAGGTCTCATACCAGGTAGTTTCTACTTGATACGAATACACTTTTCGTTGGTGACCTATATCAGTATTCCAGCCGCGAGGGTGATTTATACTTACAGGCAACTGAACGTGCTTGACTACTACACTTTCGACAGATGCATGCTCCAGTTTGATTCGCATGATTTTTCCGTACCCACTCCACAAATTTTGGATGATCTCTTTTTCAATTAAAGAAGAAGCTCCTGTTCGCTGTAAAATAATAGATCTAAAATATTTATTCATAAGACTTCAAAGATAGCAAAGAATTATTGGAGAGTAGTAAATTTATCATTCTTCCGAAAACGTTAATGGTATGCTTTTATCAAAAAAAAGAGAACCGACAAATGCGGTTCTCTCCTTCTGTTATTTACCACAAAGACAGAAGTTCTCCAGTATGGAGGAAAATTGTAAGAGAGTGGAAATCACTAGTTTTAAAAAACGTAAATTTGTTCTTTAATGATTTTTTTCAATTGCTGAGTTTTTAAATTAATAAAATGCTCATATCTCGAAAGACATGAACGCTATTCCCTAACTAATCTATACTAATGGTAAAATAATCTATCAAGAAACTTTGAATCAAAACGATACGGTTTCACCACATTTAAGTACAGGTTTATATCTCATTCGACTTGGGAACGATAAAGTAGAAACTACAAAAAAGCTGTTCATAGAATAAAGATTAATTCAAGAATTAATTCCCAATTCAATTATTTTATAATTAAATCTAAGCATCCACAAATCGCTGTTCCAATGATTAAAAACCAAGAAAGCCAATCCTTAAATGCATTTTTAGGATGCTTTAAGAATAAAATATGTAAACCCAAATGGATGATAAAAAAGTAATCCAAAAAATGGATTAAAGGAGATTCATTATTTTGATTTAATTCATTAAAGCAAAAATAATATAATGGGATGTGCGCTAAAATAAATACCATTTGACCGGTCTTATCATCAAGCTTTGACAGCAATGGGAAGATTCTCCATTCCTTACAACGAATCGCATCCATCTCGTGGATTAGAATTAATGATAGCCCCATTAGGAAAAAATTCATTCCTTAGCTAGACTTTTCAAATACTCCCCTACTGGCTGTCCTTTCAGATATAAATCCTCTAACAATACTTTTCCATCCAACACTTTTACTTGAAGATAGGCATTGACTTCGCTATTATTTCTTTGCTGACGAGAAAGTTCGCGATAAGCTTTTTCTGCTAAAGGAGCTAATTTTTCATTGAGATAATAACGACGTAAATTTTCAGGCACCTTCAAAGTGATTCGTTTTTCACCGACATAGGCAACCTGCGTTTCAATGTAGTTAGAGTGATCCGGTGGAGATACATATAGCACATCAAAAAAGGCATATCCTAGTGAATCCAATTTTAACGTCGTATACACTTTTTCTCCTTGTCGGAAATTTGCCGTATTGGCATTTTTAGCCATCGTATTTCCTGTAAAGGAAAGCGCTACATATCTACCTCGAAAAGCATCATAAGGATCGACAGGGCGTGAACGAAAAAGAAAGGTTTTTCCCTCTTCTAAAATATCTTCTTGTTGGGTAATCATCGAAAAAGGAACCCAAAGGTAAACCAACATAACAATACAAAAACAAACAAGACGTATAAATACCATATTTTTTTATGAATAACGAATTAATTATTAACACCATATATTTAACAAAACATTCACAAAAAGATACTCAAATATTTCTATATCTTTTATAATTTTGAGCTACCATTTAATTAACTTTTTTAAAATTTAAACAATGAAATTATTAAAACTGTCCTTTTTGTTGGTGTTAATCACCTTTTTAGGAGCTTGTAGTGACGATGATCCAACTTGTATTCAATCTGACTGGGTAGGTAACTATACTGGAATTCAAGTATGTAATGGCGCTAGCTTTCCTGTGACTGTTGCAATCACTGCATCCGGTTCTGATGCTGTTATCGTTATGTATGAAACAGAAGGTCTTGAAACTGAATTTGATCCTTTAATGTTTAACAATTGCGATATAGACCAAACTGATTCGCAAGGAACACTTACTCTTACAGTAGATGCTTCTCTTGATGGTGACAATCTGACATTCAAAGATGTTTTAAGTGATGGAACAAATACTGCAAATTGTAATATTACTGCAACTCGTAATTAAAAAGAAATTATTTTAGGGAAGAAAGCCTGTCATTATAAAATGACGGGCTTTTCTTTTCACTCCAGTTAATTTTCAACCTAAGACCTTAAAAAATCTATATTTAGTAAGCATTGTATTTGTTATTCCAAGCTTAAGAACTTCAATTGGGAAACCGAAAGTCGAGACAATCAACTAGAATAGCTACAGTAGTCCTAAATAAAATGACAGATAAGAAACCATTAAGTAATCGTTATTTAAATATCTTTTATAATTTTGGGTTAGGATCATGTGAATAATAACTTATAACAAAGATGAAGAATTGTTTTTTCTTTAATCGAGGTAAAAAACGTAGGTATCCTTCTGGATA
>CAYTVR010000545.1:0-2934 GCA_964441245.1 uncultured Saprospiraceae bacterium
TATACTGGGTTTCAAAGTCCCATGCCTGATGCTGTTCCATAGCTTCAAAAGCGGTTTGATAGGCATCTTCATCCTCAGGATTTTCGAGCGCTTGTTCATAAGCAGAAATCACTTTGAGAACCTCGCTGTCGGAAGCAAAAATCGTCTCCTCAATCGTCAAATCAGAGTTCAAATCAGGCTCTTGCTCTAAAAATGAGACACGAATTCCTTTGCGATAATTCACCTTTCCGGTATCTGGTAAATCTGCCCCGGAAAGCATTTTTAAGATGGACGTTTTTCCTGTCCCATTTTTTGCGATAAAGGCAATCTTTTGATCTTTATTGACTCCGAAAGAAAGATTTTCAAAGAGCACTAATTCACCAAAAGACTTCGATATGTTTTCTACGGTTAGTAGGTTCATAAAAGGATTTATGTATTATTTGACGGTTGGCGCATTAGAGGTGCTCAAACGATTCAGTAAAAATAAGTATCGAATCGCAAGTGCAACTAAAATAAAAATAATAAGTGGTGAGAAAATCTGGATTTTAAAAACCCAAAGCATTCCAGTAACAACAATCCCCGCCATGAGAATCCAAATGTATATTTTAACCCACGTTGGGAAGGCTTTGGATTTTGCTAAAACAAACGCAAGCACCAAATTCAATGGGAAAGCCCAAAGTAAATTGAAATTGGCTTTGGTAAATACATGGTCGGTCATAAACCATAGAAAGAATATCAGTAGCCCAGCTGCTCCGGTAATCAAGAATAGCGCAAAGTCAAGCCATTTGCTGCGTTTGTTCTTTTTGTGGTCAAAATAGGTGATAACAACCACTGAAGTCATTAAAACAATCAACCAGAATAAGGGGGTAAGCACCCATAAATTTCTTTTTGTTGTCGCTTGTTCTTTGACCAACATTTCTTCTTGGGTAACAAAGGTTTCTCCATTGTTGGTTGTATTCGACATCTGTTCACTCACATAATTTGGAAGAAATTGATGTTCATATGGGGTGGCGACCCTGTCAATTATAGAACCTAAGGCTAAGTCAATTCCAAATGTGGCCCAAGCATTTTCATCCAAATTTTGATGAATTAATTCCCTGAAGGTAAATGGAGTTTTAATATGTTCGTACTTAAGTTTTAATTGATCACCTAGAGTTATTTTTAGAATTTCAGGAATTTTTGTAGCGCAATTGTCAAAAAGAAAATCATACAAGTAATGGCGATTTTCTTTACGATAGTTGTTTTGAAGAAAAGCAAAAATTTCATTTCGTTCTGATTGCGAAAGATTTAAAGATTGCTCCTTAACCCATCTATTTTCGAATTTATATGCTTGAATAAATCCTTCGGTTTTATACCCTGACATTTTGAAATTTAATTTTCCTCGGGCAAATTTCACGTAGAACCCGGGGGGGTCAAAATCGAATCCGCCATAATCGTAAATACGATCGATACCTATAGTTGGATCTTGAATGCGAAAAGCACTATGGCCAAATTTAGAATACAAATCATCGCCAGAACCTACGGTGAGCAAACTGATCTCTGACTGAGGAGAAAGCAACATTTCCTGAGAAAACCCAGGAGCAGAAAAAGCCAGAAAAAGAAGTACTATTATTTTTTTTATCTGCATTTTTTAAAGGTAAAACAACTCAAATACAAATATCACAATAAATAACGGACAAAATTGATTCGTCAAAAATTGTATTATTTTTACTGAAAGAACCGAGAATGAAAAAACATATTCCCAATCTCATTACCCTTTTGAATGTCTTCTGTGGATGTGTGGCAACGGTATTTGCGGTTTTAAACCAACTAGAACTCGCTGCGGTTTTTGTTTTCCTTGGAATAATTTTTGACTTCTTTGATGGTTTAGCGGCACGCGTATTAGATGTAAAAAGCGAGTTAGGACTGCAGTTAGATTCGTTAGCAGATATGATTACTAGTGGTTTGGTACCTGGTATTGTTATGTTTCAATTATTAGTAATGTCAATGTCTGGTGGATGGAATGTAGATTTTTCGTCTGAATTCTCCAGTGCAATGGTCTGGAGCACTTTTAAAGTCTCGCTCTTACCATTTACCGGCTTTTTGATTACCATGGCATCTGCATACCGTTTGGCGAGGTTCAATATTGATGAAAACCAGGTTTCTTCTTTTATAGGTTTACCCACGCCCGCGAACACTCTTTTGATTCTATCGCTGCCTTTGATATTACTATACCAGAACAACGACTTTTTAAACGGAATAATTTTGAACCAATGGTTTTTGATAGGCGTTACAATTTTGAGCGCGTACCTGCTCAATTCCAAAATTGAACTTTTTGCCTTAAAATTCAAGAACTGGAGCTTTCAAGACAATGCCCTGCGCTACATTTTTATCATTGTTAGCCTAGTTTTGTTGGTCACGATGAAGTTTTTTGCAGTTCCTGTGATCATCGCATTTTATATTATTAGCTCCCTAATTAGTATTTCCTCCACAACATGAATATTACTGATCTCTTAGTCAAACAAACCCAAGATGCGCATTCTTGGACGAATAAATTGGTGAATTCAATTCCGATGGAATATTGGAATGAGACTCCTGATACCTTATCCTCAAACATTAGTTGGCAGGTAGGGCATTTAGTAATTAGTGAAAACTACCATTCAATTTTGGTGGTGTCAGGATTTGACGAGGAAATTATGCGAAAGGTTGATTTGAGAGGTCTTAATCGCAATTATGGATATGATAGTAATCCTAAAGAGCATATTGGGCAAAGCGACCCAGAGGTACTGATGCAGCAATTACAGTTCATGCAGAACAAAGTCATTCAAAATATTTCTAAACTGACTTTGAGAGAGTTGGAGCGTGTAGTCGAACAGCCCATCGAACAAAAACACCCCGTTGCTACCACAAAGTTAGATGCTGTATCGTGGAACATCAAACACACCATGTGGCACTGCGGCCAGATTGCCTCGATCA
>CAYTVR010000546.1:0-251 GCA_964441245.1 uncultured Saprospiraceae bacterium
ACTAAAATATTAAAAATTGTGACATTAATTAGGTTGAAAAATCAATGATATTTTGTCAAAAAATCTAAAAAAAAAACAGCTAATAATATTATTTTTTTCATTTATCTATTTTTAGGTCATTTTAAAATGTATTCTCATCAATAAAAAGTCTGAAGATGAGGTCAAATTTAATTAGCCTTGCTACTTTTGAGCAATGGTTGATGAATCAAAAAAATTGTATACCCTTCCTTTTTTGCTACTCTGTGTCAGCC
>CAYTVR010000546.1:261-2928 GCA_964441245.1 uncultured Saprospiraceae bacterium
TTTTTGGAGGTAGCTTTAGTATGATCATTCCAGAGCTTCCTGCCTTTCTGACAAGTTTGGGAGGAGAAAATTATAAAGGACTCATCATTGCGCTCTTCACCTTATCTGCCGGATTATCTCGACCTATTAGCGGAAAGCTAGCAGATACGATAGGGCGGATTCCAGTAATGGTATTTGGTACTTTGGTTTGTGTGATTTGTAGTTTACTCTATCCTTTTTTGACCAGTGTTGCTGGTTTTTTATTACTAAGATTTTTTCATGGTTTCTCTACTGGTTTTAAACCAACGGCTTCAACGGCTTTTGCTGCGGATATTATTCCACCTCATCGAAGAGGGGAAGCAATGGGTATTTTGGGCATTAGTATGAATATTGGTGCTTCGGCCTTTCCTCCTATTGGAAGTTCGTTGGTTATCCACTATTCAATGGATATCATGTTTTATGTTTCTTCTTTATTAGCCTTGATCTCCATCGTGATGTTAATGGGATTGCGAGAAACCTTAGAAAACAAACAAGCTTTTAGACCATCTTTATTGAAAATGCCCTTAAACGAAATTATTGAAGTCAAGGCTTTTGCTCCTGCTTTCGTTACTCTATTTATTTATTTCACCTTTGGTGTGTTATTGACCATTTCTCCAGATCAATCCGTGTATTTAGGATTAGAAAACAAAGGTCTTATATTCACAAGTATAACTTTCTGTTCTATTTTATCGAGAGCTGTCGCCGGAAAGGTTTCAGATATTTACGGAAGAATCATCGTTATAAAAATGTCGGTCCTATTAATGGTCTTAGCTCATTTTTATATGGCCATTGCTGATAGTCCCTTTGATTTATTGCTTGCTGGTGGCGCGCTTGGTTTTGCTACGGGGATAGCCTCTCCTGCTATTTTTGCATGGGTGATCGATATCAGTCCAGAGGATAGGAAAGCACGATATATGGCTACGGTCTATATTGCTTTAGAAATTGGAATCGGAACAGGTGCTTTATTTTCAGCTTGGTCTTTTGCCAATAATCCAGATTTTTTTGCTCGAACTTATTATGCTACTGCTGCTTTGACATTAGTTGCAGGAGTGTATTTACAGTTTTTTTATAAAAAGGAAATTTTAAACACCTAAATTTTAAATCGTATCAAATCGCGATCTTTCCCGGTAGCGGACTATTCAAAATCATCCCTAAAATCAAAAGATGATAAAATCAATCTTTAAAGATTTAGTTTTCGATTCGATCAAAAACATATTCTTTCCCATCATTACCATCTACAAAACCAATCAGTCCTTTCTCTTTAGTGTAATAAACCGTATAAATCGGTAATGGGTCAAATCCCATTCCATTGTTTAGAATGACATTTTCAAACGTTTTTCCTAGTATAGAAAATGTAGGTACAACATCTGTTTGAGCTAGTCGGTCTACAGGCTCTCCATTAACCAAAGCTTGCTCTATTCTGTGAAACAAACAACCTTCTGTGTTTCCATTTCCTTTAATCAAACTTGAAAAAGCATTGATTGACAAAGTAGCTCCCTCTGCATACACTGCTTCTTCCTCTTCTGAATTTTCTTTCCATGAAGGATGATAATAATTAATTAAATTTAGTTGAAACTCAACATTCAAATCTATACCGATCAATTTAATTTTAAAGGCCGTAGAAGATGTGGTCAAATTGACTCTTCTAGAAGCATCTTCAGGACAATTACCTGGAAACACATTTCTGTCATAAGTCTGTAACTCTGTATCTCGAATGGCAAATTTAAATTCAGTTCCTGTTTCATCTTTAAAAATGGCTACATTATTATCTACTGTATAAGGATTAAAAGAAACTCCAGTTTCACTCAAAGGAAAATCTCCTACAAACACTTCGAAAGGACAAACATCCTCTTTTTTACAAGAAGATAAAAATATAAGCAGCAAGAATAAATAACTTAAATATTTCATATGATTTTCAGTTTAACAAAAATGATTTTCGACAAAACCGATTATTTCAAATATAAAAAATTAACCAATCTTTTTATATTATCTTCCTATTAAAAAGGGCCTATCATCTTTTTTTATTATCACATTTATCAGAATTAACAATTCCTGTTTGTAATTGTTAGGAAGGTATTATTCAACATCATCAAATTTCAGTTTCCTAATAAATGGTGCATAATACAACTTATCCCGATCCTCAAATCACCTATCTTATTAATCAAACGGTAGGAAAACCTTATCCCTTTTTACAGCGCATCAAAATGGGTGGCATTGGCTCTAAACGAATGAACATTTTGACCTTAAGTCCATCTTTACAAGCTTATCAAACCATCGGAGAAGAAACACAGTTTGGGTTTATTGAACTTCGTCCAAAAGGTATTTTAGTATTGATCAATCGACAATTACAAAACTTTACATGGCCTATTCCTTACGCCGATTTAGTTTTGGATCTCAACAAATATTTACGCATTCAATACAAAGAAGATTTTCTAATTTTTGAAAAAGGCGAAAAGGCGAATGCTATTTTCATCGAACGTATTTTGAAACAATTGGATTTGTTTGAATGATTTAATTTCAAGCTATATTTTGGCTCTAATTCCTCATTAAAGGATTTGTGAACATCATCCTTAATTTTAAAATGAAAAAAGCCCTTACAACATTTTGTTGCAAGGACTTTCTTTGTAGCGGAGGCAGGACTTGAATCTG
>CAYTVR010000547.1:0-2915 GCA_964441245.1 uncultured Saprospiraceae bacterium
TTTACCGCTTTGAATCCACGATTAGCATAATCGGTCACCTCTTGAATTAACTCGTCGATAGTATAAGAAATCCAACCTCCACTCCCATAGATGCTTACTTTTTCTTTGGTTACACCAAGCAATTTATACACAGGTTGATTCTGAGCTTTTCCCCAAGCATCCCACATAGCAATATTGACGGCAGCTTGCGACCAACGAAGTAAACCTTGATTTCCAAAATACTCAAAAAGATCTTCCAGTTTTTGATATACCAGTCCCGTTTCATATGCTAAGTGACCTTTAATAATAGGAATCACATCTTTCAATGCTCCAATAATCGCATTGGGGGAATATTGAAATGAAAGTAAATAGGATTCTCCAATAATGCCATTTTCTAATTGTATTCTCATGACCACAAAGGAAATGGTCGTCAGGGTATGCGTTGAATCAGAAATGGGTTTACTCAATTCTGAGGATGCTGTATAGATTTTTACATCTCTTATCGCTAGGTCATTCATAGAAAATATATGATTTCTGTTTTCGTAAAGTTATTGAGTTATAAAAAATGAATTATTCAGTATATTGCATTTTTTATCCAGTATATTGACCTATATTTAAAAATAAGCTTATTCAAAAGTTAATTTAGATGATAAAATGAGATGATACGCCTGAAGCACTCATGTTAAAAATAGACATATGAAAGCCCGATTAAGAGAAGTTACCACCAATGCCGAGAGTTCCTTTAAAGTCAAAGTATTTGAAGACAAAGAATTTAAAGCAGAATGGCATTTTCATCCGCAATACGAATTGACCTATATCGTACAAAGCACAGGGATTCGATATGTAGGAGATTCGATGCAACCCTTTGGTCCTGGCGATTTAGTTTTGGTTGGAAAAAACCTTCCGCACTCTTGGAAAACGATCGACTCCAAAAGTGAATATGTCAAATGCATTGTCATTCAATGGGACGAAACGCTCTTAGAAGATTGGCTAGACAAGCCAGAATTTTTTCCACTAAAATCAATGTTACAGAAATCTTGGCGTGGTCTTTTTTTTGATAGAAAAACAGCTTTCGCTTTAGAAGATTCTTTGGTTTCCATTGCTCATCAATCCCCTTTTGAAAGATTGATCACCTTATTAAATATTTTAAATCACTTGGCGACCCAATCAAATATGAAATTTGTTGCAGGTCCAAATTTTGGTAAATCACTTTCTTCCAAAGAAAGTGAACGCATCAATTTAATCAATGACTATATCAAAAATAATATCCAAAATCAATATTCGCTTACAGAGATTTCCGAAAAAATTTCGATGAGTAAGGAAGCCTTTTGTCGTTTTTTTAAAAAAACATTTGATAAAACATTTTCAAACTATGTTAATGAATACAAAATAACTACCGCTTGTAAAATGCTGATTGAAACGGATCTCTCTATTTCAGAAATTGGCTACTGTTCCGGGTTCAATAATTTGTCATTTTTTCACAATCAATTTAAAAAACACAAAGCCATCACTCCTAAAAATTATCGCCTCCAATATCAAAATATTTAGACACGCTCTTAATCTACATTCTCTTTTTGTAATTGAGCCAATAAATGATCAAACCTTATCATGTACGTTAATTTAATCTCAATTTAATGATAACTCTTTTTGGTCATTTCAGCGCAGCGCGACGTCCCTCTTGTTTGTGTGAGGTATTCAATGATATTTTTAAGCATCGAATATTAAAAATTGAATTGAAATTTGAGTATTTCAAAAACTTGCTTTAGCAGTATTTCCATTTTTAATTTTAGCCATTAAAGAAGCTGGTTTTAATTCGTTTTTCTTTCTTAAGATCACTATACATTTTCCATGATATAATTTTCGATAAGGAACAACGAAGGGTTCATGGCTTTTGTTATTACCATTTCCAACTCCTAAAATTTCTGCATTTTCAACTTCGAAATTAACGAGTTCATCAGCGATGGGATTAAAGTTTTTATCTTTATCAAGAGCGGTAACTTCGACGTAAATGATTTCACTTTTGTCTGCTACCTTTAAATCTAATTGATTGGTTTTACCAGCAGTTGAAATAACTTTTTCGACGATTGGTTTTCCGTTTTTATAACCAATTGCTTTGAGTTCTCCAGCGGTATAAGTTGTTTTATAGGTTAGTGTTTTTACACCGTTCGGATTGTTATCTTGACGACCAAGAGATTTTCCATTGACCAATAGCTCTACTTGATCAACATTTGTAAACACCTGAATATCAATGCTTTTACCCTCATGACCTTCCCAGTTCCAATGAGGAAAAACATGAATCATAGGTACTTCTGTCCATTGCGATTGATAATAATAAAAACCATCTTTTGGAAAACCAGCTAAGTCCACTACTCCAAAAGAAGACGAACGAGCAGGCCAAGAATAAGGAATAACTTCTCCCAAATAATCCCATCCTGTCCAAATGAAATGCCCCAAGATGTAAGGTCTTTCTTTTACTGCTAGCCATGCTTCTTTTCCTTTTTCATAACTCAGACGATTGTCTAAAAATTTTTTAGTATCCGAGTGTTCGATAGGTAAATCCATTTGGTAGGTAGCGGATTCATTTTTAAAAGGATAATATTCACCTCTGTTGGTTATGGCTTGAGCGGAAGTGTGTTCAGTAGCAATCATTTTTCGATTTGGAAAATTTTGATGTTCCTTATCATAATTTTCTCCCCATGCATAGTTATACCCTGGAATGTCTATTTGTGCAACGGCAGGTTCGTGAGGCCATTTTCCCCAACCATAACCATTGACACCACAGGTGACAGGACGACTATCCAAATGATGAACTATTTCAGATAATCTTTTAGCAATTTCGACGCCCTCCTCCTCATGCATTTGGTCAATTTCATTTCCTATACTCCACATAAAAATACTAGGATGATTTCTATCTCTTTTGACAAAATCTGTCAAAT
>CAYTVR010000548.1:0-2914 GCA_964441245.1 uncultured Saprospiraceae bacterium
CATTCGAGTTGGATTATGCCAAGAGGCATAAAGGAGTTGATAGTAACCAAAACCCTAGAATATTTAAACTCCTTCCAGTCAAACAGTAAATCTTCTAGCCTCCCGTCCCGATATCGTCTCCTTATTTCGTGATTCTTTTTTAATCGGAGTAAATACTTAATAATTTACAATTCCAAATAAATTTGGTGAGCCATTATGAATCACACAATATACAGTACACAAGTACTCACACCAGAAGGCCTACAAGCCGCCACCATTTCCATCGAAAATGGAAAAATAGAATCGGTCATCAAAGGCAAAGCAGAAGGTTTATCCAATTCAATCGAAGACCTCGGCGACCTCGTGATCATGCCAGGTTTAATCGATGCACATGTCCATATCAATCAACCCGGACGAAGTCATTGGGAAGGATTTGATAGTGCGACAAAAGCGGCGGCGGCCGGAGGAATCACTTCTTTAGTCGACATGCCTTTAAATTCCACGCCCGTAACCACGAGTGTAGCTGCCTTTCGGCAAAAATTAGATTCCAGTAAAAATTTATTACATGTCAACTGTGCCTTTTGGGGTGGTTTGGTTCCAAATAATGAAGGCCATTTAAAAGCACTTCTGAAAAGTGGCGTGATTGGAATGAAAGCTTTTTTAACACATTCTGGAATTGATGACTTTCCGAATGTGACTGAAACCGATTTGGAATATGCCATGCCGATCATTGCTGCGCATGACTTGCCTTTATTGGTTCATTGCGAATTGGATTATCCACATCCCGATCAGATTTTTTTACAAAAAAATCCTCGTAGCTATCAAGCTTATTTAAAATCTCGACCAAAAGAATGGGAAAACAAAGCCATTGAAATGATGATTCGATTGTGTCGAAAATATAAATGTCGCACACATATTGTCCATCTTTCTTCAGCAGAAGCTTTGCCTATGATTCGAGCTACAAAAGAGGAAGGATTACCACTTAGCGTGGAAACTTGTGTTCAATATTTATTTTTTAACGCAGAGGAAATTGAAGATGGACAGACAGAATTTAAATGTGCACCACCCATTCGCGAAAGAAAAAACCAAGAACAATTATGGGCAGCCTTAGAAGAAGGACTCATTGATTTTGTAGCAACGGATCACTCTCCTGCTCCACCAGATCTCAAGGAAATTGAAAGTGGTGATTTTTCAAAAGCTTGGGGCGGTATTGCGGGCATACAATTTCTATTACCCGCTCTATGGACTGCCGCAAAACAACGCGGTTTTAATCTTTCAGATCTTCATCAATGGACCGCCAAAAATGTAGCCGCTTTCCTTCAAATAGGACAACAAAAAGGAAAAATTGCCGTAGGCTTTGACGCGGATCTAGTTGTTTGGAATCCGAAAGAAACATTTACCGTTGAGACCAAATCTATTTTCCATCGTCACAAAGTTACTCCATATTTGAATCAAAAATTAAATGGAGTCGTTTACCAAACCTATGTTGGCGGTCAAAAAGTTTACGCCCAGAAAAAAATCAATCAATTGAATCAAGGACAACTAATCTTGAATAAGTAGAACGGTTAGCCAAATTTATTTGGTGCTACCAAAAAAAACTAATTCAAAAATTATTTTTAATAAACAGACTTCAACCAAATAAATTTAGTCAGCCAAAAATAAAACCTAATGTCAGAAATTAAAACATCCCCAGCATTCACGCAATTAACCGATCTCGCGGCAGAAAGACTTGGCGGAAAAGTATTGTATGCTACCGATGATTTCTTTGCAGAAAAAGAAAACTTAATCAAACCAGGACGAGGTATTTTTATTGTAGATAAATATACGGATCGGGGTAAATGGATGGACGGTTGGGAATCTCGACGAAAACGAGTACAGGGTCATGACTGGGCAGTTTTACAACTAGGCGTCAATGGACAAATCAAAGGAGTCGATATTGACACCAATCATTTTTTGGGTAACCATCCTCCTTTTGCTTCTATCGAGGCAGCTCGCCTGGACAAGCAACCATTCCCTTGGGATTTACAATCAGATGCTATCGAATGGACAGAAATTTTACCTAAGTCTCCTTTAGATCCTGGAAGTCAAAACTTCTACCCTATCGATTCTGACCAAAAATGGACCCATTTGAAATTAAATATTTATCCTGATGGTGGAGTTGCTCGGTTTAAAGTATATGGTGACGTATTCAAAGATTGGATGAACGTTGATGCAGAAGAATTAATAGATTTAGCAGCAGCTACTAATGGTGCAAAATCAGTGGCTTGTAATGATATGTTTTTTAGTAACATGAATAATTTGATCATGCCAGGACGTGGAAAAAACATGGGCGATGGTTGGGAAACCAAAAGAAATCGAACGCCTAATAATCGCGATTGGGTCATGGTTAAATTGGCGCATCCAGGTGCCATCAAAAAAGTACTAGTCGATACTTTGCACTTTAAGGGTAATTATCCAGATCGATGTTCATTGGATGCCTGTGTTTCCGATCAAGAAATTCCCGCAGAAAATACGCAATGGACTTCTTTACTTCCTTCATTAAAATTAGAAGCAAACCGAGAACATTTATTTTCAAAGGAAATATTAAGTCACGAAACCTTCACCCATGTTCGCCTTAATATTTTTCCAGATGGTGGTGTTGGACGTTTACGATTGTTTGGCTATATTCGATAAAATTAATACTTTGTAAATCATAATTTTGAACATCCCGCTAACAAGAAATATCGCGATTTAAGGCTATTCAAAATTCAATCATTCAATCATTCAAAATTCCTCCTTAAAAAATGACCATTGAGCAACTCAATCAATTAGATCAGAAAAGCTTGAAAGAAGCTTTAGAAAAATGTTGTGGCGCAAACAAATGGATAGATATGATGGCTGCACAACAACCATACAAAAATCAACAAAGCTTGATGATTTTAGCCGATCAACTATG
>CAYTVR010000549.1:0-753 GCA_964441245.1 uncultured Saprospiraceae bacterium
ATATTGCTAAAATAATGTCTGGAGCTATTCTAAAGACTTTTAGTTTGATGCACTGTCAACAATATAGAAATTCAGTCTTTAAAATTGCAAATAATATTGGGTATTTTGTCCTTATTGTCAATAAGAAACACATTAAGTGTTTTATCATGTCATGGTGTATCACAAAAAATATCGCTCAATCAATAAGAAAAATGATCAAAATTTGATGGAAATTTAAATGGAAATTAAATTTTATCCAGAGAAATAAATGCTAGTTTGGATTTTTTGTTAACATCATTAAGTTCAACAAACAAGTGAGGGGTTTTTAGGGCATTCATAATTTATTGATTTTCTTTTACTAAAGTTTGAGCAAAAAAATGAACAAAAATGCTGGTCAATTATGAAGTAACTTTTTAAATGTGATATTTGTTTTTAATTGAATGCTTAAACAAATTTATGCACGATATGCTAATGTCAAATATGCAAAAAGTGCTATAGTTAGATTTAAGGTTTACCATGTCCATGTTGCAGACAATTTCCAGGATTGTATTTTCGATATTAAACACTCAAAAAAATAAAATAATATTTCGTCAAAGGTATTTTTGAGCCAAGAATCGGTGCCAAAATTCAAGATATGTCTTTGTATGATGTTTGAACAATATAATTATCGTTTTAAAATCAATCGAGCATCTAGTCTTTTAAATGAATAATAAATAGAAAGCCATATTCTGTTAAATTTTGTAAAAACAATTTTTTCTTTTATGTTCACCAATG
>CAYTVR010000549.1:763-2903 GCA_964441245.1 uncultured Saprospiraceae bacterium
AATGCAAAGTGAGGAATGTTCACCTATGCCCAAATAAGCATCTTAAAATTGCGAAATACAAAAAATGAAAGCAATCATGTCTAAAAATGAGCTGCTATCGACAACAAAATCAACTAAAAAGGGTCCTAAGACGAAGTGATCTGGAAAAAGTAAAATTTTGTTAAGACTTTTTACTCCTCCTATATTATGGATTTATTTTATCAAAAGGATAATTTTTTATATTTTATCAAAAAGACTTGAATTTAATTTCCCTCCAATTTTATTTTATAATGTTTTGGTGTTTTGAATAGCAATCCAAGCCTAAGATTCCGTAGAGGAGGTGTCTGCGTCGTCAAGCATTAAAATAATGAAATCTCAATATTTCTTTAGTTTTTTGCTCCTTGGGACAATTGACCTTTCAAAGCATAAGTCAGTCCATTCTTCTGATATGTTTTTCGGAGATATTGAAAAAGAAATTCAAGTTCGAAGAATAAAAAAAAAACATATCAGTTGAACCTGACCAAAACATTGGCGCATAGTCGAATGAGAGGATCATTAATTTGATTTTGAGGGTTGGGGTTCTCATTTACTCGCCACTACATTGAAAAATGTACCCCTTCGACTGTGGAAAATAAACTAAACAAAAGAAAAAACAATCAATAAAAACGCAGAATGCAACAAATAATGATCTGTTGTGATCGGGTGTCAAGCATATTAATTTAATATCATTATTGATAGCCACAAATTCTGGTGGGTGGCGACGCTTCCTCAGGAGACTCCGGAAAGGACTAGAAAAGGAAAAGTGGGATCTGAACCGGCCAAAAGGAAGGGGATTGGGGTACGTGGGGCTCGGCCAAGAGAGATTCGTCTCTGGAGGTGGGAGCCCATACCTGACCTGATTAACCGGAGAGGACTCCATCTGGACGACAGTGAAAAGGAATGACTAGATCCTGGAAGTGGGAGCCCATACCGGACCGAAGTAACTGTCTGAGAGGGAATGGACTGGAAATGGAAAAAGCACCCAGTTTTTTGTCCCATTTTTTCATTTAGTTTTTTTAATTTTTGCTCAGAAGTCACTCTGCTCTCGTTAGTATTTTGAGGTTTGATTCCCTTTCGGTTTTTTTAGATTTGATTCAACGGAAGTACCCTCGAAGAGATTCTCAATATCTTGATTATCGTATAATCAGCACCATTCTTATGTAAAAAAGTTTCACAAATCGATAATCTGGCCCAAATTTGACTTTTTATTTTTTTGCTTAAATATAATTCTGAAATTATAAAAGATGTACGAATAAAGTGCACGATTAATCGAAGCCGTTTTCCTTTCGTTTGCAAATTCAATACTTTCAGACGTCGATTCAAGCTTAAGGCCACATATCAACATCATCGAGAATACCATAAGAGCTATCCTAGCCAATTGAGAAGAATCTATACACATTGCTAAAAATGGATAAGTTGTAAGAAAAGATTTGCTCATTAGTAAATATGTGAAGTCTGTAAAAGAATAATCCAAAATAATGCGAATGATTCAGAGAATGTTGTTGATAAGGCTCAATGGTATGTAGAAGATTTCCCCATTAAAACCCCTTAAATGTTGATTGCATCAGTTTAAACTGGAATAATCATACACTACCAGAAAACATGATTAAAATGCTCATTTAAATTAAATCATCTTTACGCTACTTGACTTGTCTTCCAGTGAATTTAATGATCATATCATTTTTCGAGCCTACTTCCCTTCCAAAGAGTCACAATAATCTGTTGCGTCGAGATTTTCTAGACCTTCCCAAAGGTATTCTGACTGTCTTTGATGAGTCCTTTACCACAATCCGTCGTTTTAAGATATAGTTCAAGGGGTCTTCATGAATCTATGTGATTATCCTGCTTAAGTGAAGACATGGGCTAAGGAAGTCTGTACATTTTAAACAAAATTCGTGTTTGCAGTGCAAATAAACTTCATTTTTAGAAGATAAGCAAATTGAACAATTCTCTTGTGTATTCAAAAATTGAGTTTATAATGTTTTGGTGGGCAAAACGCAGGTTCAAGCCTAAGATGCCTACAGAATATCTGTGCCATCAAGATTGAAACAAAAACTTCATTAATAATTTGATCTCCTTGGACCTGCTTTTGCTTCATGAGCCAGAAAACTTTGTTAGCAAG
>CAYTVR010000550.1:0-2859 GCA_964441245.1 uncultured Saprospiraceae bacterium
ACTAAGGATTGGGTATCATCTGGATCGGCTTCCATATCGGTTAGGATGATAACTCGGTGTTGAGTTTTGGGTTGTGCAATGACAGATTGGAAGAGGAGAGTCAATGAAAAAACTAAAGTGATTAATTTTATTTTGGAACAAAAGCGTGAGGTAGCATTTAGTAGATTGTTGAATCTGAGAATCATAAGTTGAGGTTTTGATTAAAGGAAAGATAGAAAAGAATTTGGACATTGAGTTTTTCTCCTTATATCTTTTGGCAAAGATACCTGTTATGCCTTGGTGTTTCATTTGGCGAAAGCCCTAAAATAAATGCTAAAAGGGATAATGTGTTGTAAAACAATACCAGTACCCAGCTACTTTAACGGACTATTCCTACAAAAAACAAATAAGAAGTTCTCAAAAAAACATTTGTTGTACATGCTACTTTAAAATGGAGTGATCTTTATGGGTGCAATTTCTTTTTTCGCTTTCGCTAAATAGATCCTTCTATGTTTAGGACAAATTTGACGAAAGTCTAAAAAATGAAATTTTGAAATGCACCTATGTTTATAGTAGTTGGTTTCTTAGATTCTGTAATCCTTTTCAAAAGATAAAAAATGACTAAAGTTTTCCCTTTAACGATCCTCCTGAGTTTATTGATGCTTACAACCGTACTAGCTCAAACGACTTACTATGTGAGCAAATCAGGGAATAATGACAATTCAGGAACAGAAGAAAGTAGCCCTTTTTTAACCATTAGAAAAGCGGCTGGATTGGTAACTGCGGGAGATGTCGTCATTATTTCTGAAGGCACTTATCGTGAATCTGTTGTTCCCTCCAGCTCAGGTACGGCGGAGGCTCCGATTACTTTTATGGCCAAGGAAGGAGACGAAGTTACGATTTCAGGTTTGGAACCATTGAGTGGTTGGGAACTCGACGAAGGCAGCATTTATAAAACAGATGTATTATTTAACTCTGGCTTTGATAACATGGTCATGTATGGGGATCGTTTGTGTGATCTGGCTCGTTACCCTAATAATGTGGATGGCGATCCATTTACGGTAGATGGACAAAATAATACAGGTGGAAGCTTAAGCGAAATGACTGGGAGTTTTCCTGATCTCGATTGGAGTGATGGTGGGTTTGTATGGTATATGGGGACTAGCCGTTGGACTTCATGGCGAGCTATTATTACTGGTGCTTCTCGCAATAAAGTAGAATACAGAGGCCCTGATGGTTGGGAAGGAAGTGCCCATAATCCTAAAGATGGAGGCGAGTTTATTTTGATGGGCATCAAGGAAGCGATTGATTATGAATACGAATTTTATTATGACATCGGAAGGAAAGTGTTGTATCTACAAACACCTGATGGAGAAGTACCTGCAGACAGCTTGGTTCAAATGAAGAGAAGAACAAATGGATTTATTTTGAATAGCAAAAATCACATCGTCATTGATGGGATTGACTTTTATGGTTGTGGCATAGATGTTAATGGAAGCTCAACGGGCAATCTCATTAAAAATCTAAAAGTGATGTATGGCAATCATGCTATGGGTGTAGGCACAGCAGCTTTTGTCGATCACCAAAGCATTAATCTACGCGGTTCTAATAATCGAGTGGAACGCTGTGAAATCGGATGGGGAGCAAATACAGGTATTAGGATGGGAGGTGATGGAAATGAAGTTCACGATTGTATCATTCACGATTTTAATTATATAGGCTCTTATGGCGCACCTGTTATGATGCGGTCTGGTAGTAATTCCAAACTAACCCAAAGTACATTATTTAATGCAGGAAGAGACGTCATTCAAGCGGTTAATGATAATGTCGAAATTGCTTTCAATGATGTCTACAACAGTAATTTAATAAATGATGATTGTGGTACTTTCTATACTTGTTGTGGAGAGCACTTCACGGAAATTCACCACAACTTTTTTCATGATTCTGACTCTCGTGGCGATAAGTATAAAGCTGCTGGTATTTACCTCGATAACGATGTCCAAGCCTACGATGTACATCACAATGTTGTTTACAATATGGAATGGACTGGCATCCAAATGAACTGGGACAATTGGAATTTCAATATTTACAACAACACCATTTGGAATGTAAGCGAGGCGATGGGGGAGTGGACGCCTTCTGGCAAAGAGAAAAAAGATTTGATCGTGGTCAATAACCTGTCTAATGAGGACACTTGGATCGGTACGGATGTGAGTAATAATTTAGATTTGAGTAGCTCGCCATTTGTGGATTTCGAAAAGGAAAATTTTCAACTTAAAAATGGGAGTAATGCCATAGATTTTGGCAAAACAGTGAGTGGACTTGATATCGAATATAAAGGATCATCGCCCGATGCTGGCGCATTTGAAGATGGAATGGAACCTTGGGTACCTGGTGCTACTTGGATCAATGAATCTACAGTTAATGTAAAGGAGTTTGATATTTCGCCCCTTGCACTCAAAGTATATCCTAATCCCGGTATGGACTACATCCGGTTAGAATCAGTGGAGGAAGGGCAATACGAATTATTTATTTTTGATAATTCTGGTAAAGTGCTTATGCATCAGGAAGCGTATCAGACGACGGAGGCTATTGATGTTAGTGGTTTTGAGACGGGGATGTATTTTGTTTATTTGCGGAAGGGGAATGCTCTCCAGATTGGGAAGGTGATGGTGCTTCGGTAGGTTAATGAATTGTGGGGCTATTTGCTTTTTTGTAATTGGACTTTCGTCAAATTTAGCGAAAGCTTGAAAATGTAAATATCTTGTTATGGGAGATAGATGCGTTAGTGTTTTTTGAGAATCAAGGGTTTAATTTTACCCTTTATTCCTCCCTCTGTTTCCCCCCCCTCGAAGGAAGGGCTGAACAGTTCTAAATATT
>CAYTVR010000551.1:0-2840 GCA_964441245.1 uncultured Saprospiraceae bacterium
GGGGAGCATGGATGGTTTGATAAGCGATTTATCTATGATGAATCTTTCAAAACGCCATTGATTATCAAATGGCCAAATAAGATTACACCAAATACGACAAATGACGAAATGGTTCAAAATCTTGATTTCGCACAAACCTTTTTAGAGGCTGCACAAATAGAAATTCCAAATGATATGCAAGGGGAAAGTTTGATTCCTCTTCTAACGGATGATACCGCAAAATGGAATCGTGATGCGGTTTATTATCATTATTATGAATACCCGGCAGTCCACATGGTGAAACGTCATTATGGTGTTGTAACAAAAGAATTTAAATTGACGCACTTTTATTATGATGTGGATGAATGGGAATTGTATGATAGATTGAATGATCCCAACGAAATGAACAATGTTTATAATGATCCAATTTATGCTTCTACAGTAGTGGAGTTAAAAAAGAAACTCAGTGATCTAAGACTCCAATACAAAGACTCTCCGGATTTAGATAAAAAGTATTTGGATCTTTACACTAAGGACAAATAAAAGAAGACAGAACACTAGATGTGATGAGCATATCCCCGAAGTCGTTATTCCCCATTAATAAGCATTGTGGAATACTTTTTAAACGAAATATGTAATAACAAAAAGTGACTTAATGTCTAACATCCAAATCTGCATGCTCCTATTTTTACTCCTTTATTTTGGGGTAATAATCGGTTTGAGATCTTATATACTTTATAGTCAAACCAAGGTGAATCCAATTAAAAATTTTGGAGCTAAATCCAAACAGGTTAAAGCAGAACGACTAATACAAATAGGACTATTTCTACTATTGGTTATCGGTATAAATTTTTGTTTTATAAGTTCTAATTATAAATATTTCCTTCCATTCAAAGTTTTAGAAATATACTGGCTTAACCTTCTTGGATTTGCAATCTCAATATTTGGATTGATAATAACATTTACTGCTCAAATTCAAATGAAGAACTCTTGGAGGTTGGGGCTTGACAATGAAAAAGAAGTCAACTTGATTACTGATGGAATGTATAGCTTCACAAGGAATCCTATATATATAGGATTAGGAATTTCATTTTTTGGCTTTTTTCTAATTGCACCAAATTTAGGTAGTTTGCTCTTTCTATTTATTATGAGTTATGCAATAGTTGAAAAAGTGAAAGATGAGGAAGCTTTTTTATTGCTAAAAGTTCCGAATGAGTTTAGAGCGTATAAACAAAAAGTAAAGCGTTGGATCTAGTAAAAAAACTAGACATGATATGGTATAGTCCAGCAATAGACACAAACGACAATTTGCATCCTCTCAACGGTCGGGCCGCAACTAACGACTTCGACGACAAGTCCCTTAGGTAACCTGCAACCAATTCATGAAATATAAAAACCAAAAAAAATCATGATTGAAATCACTAAATGGATACACTCCACTGCCGGATTAATTCACTTTATTTTTGCTACTGCAGGTCTAATTTTAGGTGCTTATTTATTGATTGTTAAAAAGGGAACAAACTCTCATAAATTATTGGGAAAGATATTCGGAGTTTCGCTCATAATCGTAAATATTTCCGCTTTGTTTATATATGATTTCAATGATGGGAAAATTGGTCCCTTTCATTATCTTATTCCAGTATCGCTTTTCTTCTTATTGTATGGTTGGATACCAATGATCTTTAAGAAAAGAACGAAGAACACTATTAAAAAACATATAATTGGTATGATAGGGGCCTCCCTTGGTTTGTGGGCAGCAGGTGCAACTGAATATTACATGCGAGAAATGGTAACAGAAGGGATGAGTAAAAATGCTCAAATTTTGAATAGCTTTCTTATCTCTCTACCTTTTGCCATTTTAATAACCGTTTTAATTACGGTACATATTAAAAAGCAAGATAGAATTAATGAAGCAAGCATCCAGAAATAATCAGTGAAAGACTAAATGGTGGCAATTGCATTTTTTTATGAAAACATGACTCATGCGAATGGCATGTTGAATCTTCGCTTTAAGGGTAGCTCTGTAGGAGCGCTATCTTTGTAATCCAGCAACTAACCCATGATAGCCGAGCTCCAGAGGAGCGACACCCGAAAATAGGTAAGGTGCCGCTCCTCTGGAGCTGTGAACAGTCCTAAATTGGCGCATCTTTTAATCTGCGATTTGCATGAGTCATTCGATAATGTAGAGTGTACACGTTCGAAAATTTACAATAAAAAGGACAACCAAACGTGTTTTTCACCTCACGTATCGCCCGTCAGGCTCTGCGCCCTCTGCGTGAGTATTCACTCTTATATACTCTTGCACATCTTACTTTTAGGATGAGTTATATTTTTAACACACCCTCGTTAAAAAACCAATAGGCAAATCCCCGAAAGCCTATTGTAAAGCAGTAGTAATGTAGTTCATTCTGATTCCCAAACTTAGTTCGGATTTCCAAATCCGAACGATTCCTCTTTGTTGCCAGCCTATCTTTGAAGTATGAAAAGGTAATAAAAACCTATTCTACTATTGTCAATTAAAAATACGGATATAGGAAATTTCTATAAATGCTACTGGCATTATTGGAGATCGAATGCTATCCCTTTTTCAAACCATTAAAAATTTTAAAAGATGAAAGCCCAAAAAATGAAAGCAATGATCTCCACTAAGTATGGAGGACCTGAAATTTTGCAACTGCAAGAGGTGGACAGACCGATCCCAAAAGAAAATGAAGTATTAGTCAACATCCAATCAGCAGCTATAACTACCGCTGAAACTATGATGCGAACAGGCTACCCTTTAATGGGCAGACTTTTCTTGGGACTTACCAAGCCTAAAAACCCCATATCGGGAACTGGTTTTGCAGGAACAATTGAAGCAG
>CAYTVR010000552.1:0-2833 GCA_964441245.1 uncultured Saprospiraceae bacterium
TATTTGAGTGCTTCGATGTCTTTTTGCGTAAGGGATAGTAGGTGTTGTTTGAACCCCGCCGCTAGGGAAACCGTAGGTCGGGGAGAGTGCCGGATAGCCCGATCCCCATACGGGGGAATACGCCCATATCTTTATAACAAATCTAAAGCTTTTAAAAAGTTGATTACGCTTCACATTTGTGGAATGTATTCTTTCCATGTCGAAAAAACCCTTACCTTTATCCGATAATTCATGTTAATTCTTTTAAATATGTCGATGTTGCTCTAGCATCAATTTTTTCAACATAAATCATCTATAATGAAAACCATCAAAGGCATTATTGGTACGCTATTTTTAGTTTCGCTTGTTTTTGTTTCTTGTAAAAAATCAGGAGGAAGTTCTGTAGGAAACGATTCATTGACTCATATCCCTCAAGATGTTTCGATGGTCACTGCTATCAATATGGATCAATTATTAACTAAGGCTGATTGGGAAAGTGTGAAACAAATGGAATTCTTTCAAGAAATGATTGAAGACCTTCAAGGAAAAAGACCAGGATTAGCCAAGTTCCTCCCAAATCCTTATGAATCTGGAATAGACCTTAAAAAGAAAGCATACATCTCTTATAACGTAGATCCTATCAACTCACGAAAAGTGTTCACTGCTTTAAGTATGAATATCAAAGATATCAAAAGCTTTGAAGCATTAATTGAAGGAACCATTGATTCAGATGTTCAGTCTGGTGAAGGTTTTCAATACGTCAATAATAGTCCAATCTCGATAATTGCGTGGAACGAGCAATTGATGGTAATGGGTGGAAGTTCGGATAAAAAAGATATTCTCGAGAAAACGAATCAAATATTTGCAACTAAAAAAGAAAACTCTGCAGTACAATTAGCAGACTTACAAAAATCACTATCAGGAAATCACGACATCAGCACTTGGATGACTTCCAATATTTTGGCGGACAATCAGGAAGGGCAATTCATGCTTGGCTTAGCAGGTTTTGATCCCAAGGATTTAAAAGATAATTTTATACATAATTTTTTAGATTTTGACCAAGGAGCAATTGTTGGTTGGACTGATTTTTTTCTTCAGAAAGGAATTGCGAATGATTTGAATTTGCTTTTCAAAGATCAAATTAAAACTAATTTTTCTAGCTACTTTCCAGATGAACCTGGCTTGATGTTTTCTACTGCTTTGGATCTTAAAGGCTTGAATCAAATTTTAGCCGAAAGGCCGCAAGCTAAAGCTATGTTGAATTTTTCACTACAAGAATTCAATTTGACTGCCGACGATATCGCCAATACTTTGGGAGGTGATTTGATGTTTGGAACTTATGCAGAAAATGAAAGTTCAAAGTCCCTTTTTGCTACCAACGTCCTTGACAAAAAACTTTTTGATAAATTTCTTACTCTAGCCATCGATTATGAATTAGTAGTCAAAGAGTCCAAAACTATGTACCAATTAAACGCTCCAGCAATTGGTCGACTCTTTGGTCGAAATATTGGTTATAGCATCAAACCAGAAACTAGAATGATGCTAAATGATGACCTTGTTTTCTTCTCCGAAGATCAAGATATGCTCCACCAAATTCAATCCGGCGGATTCAAGGATTCTTCTATAAAATCTACTACCTATAAAAAAATAGCAGGAAACTTATTAGGTACTTTAGTTGATTTTGAAGTCATCAAAAAGACAAGCGAACAAATTGATGAATTAGATTTGAGTAACTTCGAAATGCAATTGAAAAGAAATAAAGCTGTGATGAAGGCCAATATGGAAGATCAAAATAATAACAGTTTGAATAGCATTTTCAAAATGATTAATGCGCAATATTTAAAAGATAAAAAATCAGACATTTAATAGGTTTGTAAAAAGGTTCCTCGACAAATTCTGAAGAAACACACTCATAGAAAGGATTTGTCAAAGAAGGCAAAAAAAATAGCATGATTGAATTACAAAATATAAAACCTATTCCTCTACTTCCGAATGGCATTCAAGCTGATTCGCAAACATGGGGCGTACCATGTAGATTTAAAAAGGGAAAAAAATATCTAGTTGCTGCCCCTTCGGGCAAAGGTAAATCAACATTCATACATATTATATATGGTCTTCGATCTGATTATGAAGGTCAACTTTTATTACAAGGAAAAGACATAAAAACCTTAACTAAGGAAGCGTGGTCAGAGATTCGACAAAATAAACTTTCCGTTGTTTTTCAAAACTTACGACTCTTTTTAAACCTTACAGCACTAGAAAATATTCAAATTAAAAACGATTTACACCAGTATAAAAGCCTTAATGAGATCAAAGATATGGCTGAATTACTCGGTGTGGACAACCTTTTAGATAAAAAGTGTGCTACCCTTTCCTACGGACAACGACAAAGAATAGCCATCATCCGAGCCCTGTGCCAACCTTTCGATTTTTTATTATTGGATGAACCTTTCAGTCATCTCGATGAAAACAATATTAATAAAGCCATTTCCCTGATCGAAAAAGAATGTAAGGATCAGAAAGCGGGCCTAATCCTAGTAAGTTTGGGAGAACCTTATTCATTCAAATATGACAAAGAATTAATTCTGTAAATCTGTAAAAACTACCGTAGGATAGAAACAGTAATAATATAGATTACCCGAATAGACATTAAACATATTTTAAATGTAAAAAGTCCTGATTTTGAATCAATTATTATCATTTAAAAAAAATAAAAAAATAGTTGTAATAAATTTTGACATATTGACATCAATTCCCTTATATTTGCGTCACTCTTAGAAAAACTAACAAAAGTGTTGAGGTAAATAAGAGGCATTTTAAGCGAAAGTAGCTCAGCTGGTAGAGCACGACCTTG
>CAYTVR010000553.1:0-2792 GCA_964441245.1 uncultured Saprospiraceae bacterium
TCGCCTTATCCAAGTCTCCAACAAAACTCATTTTCAAAAAAATATCCCTCAAAAATTTGCATCCTATTGATTTTAAATTTAACTTTGAAATTCAAAGCACTTTTACAAACATCAATTATGGTAATGGATAGTCATCATAAACATCTTGAAACTCTCAGCGAAATCCGCTCCTTAATGGAACGATCTTCTCGCTTCATTTCTTTGAGCGGCTTGTCTGGTGTAGCAGCAGGTATTTTTGCCTTATTAGGTGCAGCAGCAGTCTATATTTACTTAGATATTGTACCATTTTCTCATAGAAAATTATACTATATCACTGCTGAATCCGCCCATAAGTGGGGCATGGATTATCTAAGTTTTTTCTTTTTAGATGCAGCTTTTGTACTTTTAGCGGCATTGGCAGCAGGTATTTTCTTTACTACCCGAAAGGCTAAGAAAAAAGGACAAAAAATCTGGGATCAATTAACTCAACGCTTAGTGATCAATATGCTTATTCCGCTTATTGCAGGAGGCGTATTTTGCCTCGCATTGATTTATCATGGATTCTTTGGTTTCGTTGCTCCAGCTACTTTAGTTTTTTATGGATTAGCTTGTGTCAATGCCAGTAAATATACTTTGACAGATATTCGATACTTAGGCTTGATGGAAATTGGATTAGGCTTAATTGCCTTATTTAACTTAGGTTACGGATTAGAATTTTGGGCCATTGGATTTGGAATCTTGCATATCGTTTATGGAACAATGATGTATTATAAATATGAACGAACTTAATGGCGGACCAAATAAATTTGGTCCAATTGAAAATTTCTTAACAAAAAAAAGAGCATTTTAACCAAAGTATACCGATAGCTATCAGGAGGTTAACCATGAAGAATATTTTTACAAAAATAAAAAAGGAGTTTGATAACCGGGTTCGCTTGGGTATCATGTCGATCCTAGTGGTGAACGATTGGGTAGAATTTAAAACACTAAAAGAAATGCTCGATTTATCTGATGGTCGTTTAGCAAGTCATATTAAAACACTAGAAAAACACGAGTACATTAAAATACAAAAACAATTTGTCGGACGAAAACCTCAAACGACTTACGCAGTAACAGACTTAGGGAGGAAAGCATTTACCGAACATTTAGACGCACTCGAAGCAATTATCAAACAAAGTAAATAAAGCTACATTTTGATCATCGTCAGAAACACTCCAATGAGAGGAACTATTTTAGTTCTATTTTTTTTATCATTTAACTTTGAAAAACAAAGTACTTTTACAATGAAAATTATATTCAATAAAATACGAGCATACCGAGAGCAATATTTAGTACAAATGGTAGAATGGACCAAACCATATTATACTCGATGGTTTAAATCCAATACTGAAGCTTGGTGTCACAATCGCTATTCTTTAAAAAAGTTTCCACCCAAAACATTGGGCCGAGCATTGGGAGATTTTTTGATCAAAGAGGATTTAGAGTTATTGCCAAAATTAGAAGACCACGATGTGCTACATGTTCTTTTTAAATACAAAACAACCGTGGTGGACGAAGCGCGCATGCAGTTTTTTTTATTGGGAAATAGAAAACGTTCCTTGTATGCACTTTGCACCGCCATCATTTCCATCATTGTGGTCCCGGAACATATTCAAGACTTTATACGAGAATTCCAAGTTGGTAGAAAATGTCGAAGCATTGCAAAATGGGATTTCCGTTATTTACTCAACGAGCCGATTGATTCGCTACGCGATCTAATATATCAAAAGAAAAGTGTTGAGGAAGCACCCTTCTTATTTTAGGTTATGACTGCCGGTCTTTAGCCGGCAGTCTTTTTTAAAATTGGTAAGTTCCATCTGAACTTAAAATTAAAAATAGACAGATGAAAGAAAATATATTTGCTAGTATCCGTTTAACTGAAAGTGAAAAAATTCAACTTCGTTTAGATCAAGATTTTTTTGACAGTCAATTAAAAAAATTAGAAAATCAAGTTACGCATCCGGCAAAAGGTTTCTTTGGACCGACTAGCATGACTTGGAAAATATATCGAGAACCCGGAATTGTTTTAGGTGGATTAAGAGCATTGTTTTTACAAATCGCTCATCCTGCTGTGGCAGAAGGAGTTCACCTGTTTAGTAATTTTCACGAAGAATATATCTACAGGGCACATCGAACGTTCACCTCTATGGCTACTTTTTATTATGGCGATACGACACAAGCTTTACAGACTGCCAGAAGACTGTTTAAGATGCATAGCATGATTCGAGGCAAAGTCAAAAGAAACATAAATGGTCAATACTTGGAGGTTCCTTTTTGTGCGAAAGATCCTGAATTACTCACTTGGGTATTGGCTACTTTAGTGGATACGAGCATTGAAATGTACGAAAAACTACATCAGCCATTGAGCCAATTAGAAACTGAACAGTTTTTTGAGGAATCAAAAATCATTGCCACTTTGATGGGCATTCCAAAGGAGGCTTATCCCAAGGATCTAGATGATTTTTATGAATATTATTATGAGATGATCGAGAGCGATCAACTTTGTGTGACTTCCACTACTTTGGATTTATCCAAAATAATTTTACATCCTCCATATGCAAGTCATGGCTTTTTTCGTTGGATAGCAGGCGGTTTCCTTCCGGAAAAATTTGCGCAAGCTTATCAGGTCGTTTTAACTAACCGAGAGCATAAATATCTTCATCAGATAATTAAGGTCATTCGGTTTGTCATCAACAAATGTCCAAAATTCATTCGCTATGCCCCACCCTATCATCAAGCCATGCACCGGATTCGGAAAGCAAGTGGAAAATCGA
>CAYTVR010000554.1:0-2781 GCA_964441245.1 uncultured Saprospiraceae bacterium
GCTGCTATTGGTTTTGTAGCCGGAGCAATAACATTGTATTTACAGGTGTCTTATCTGAGTAATCAACCTTTAGGATTTAATGAGGAATTAATATTGAGTATCCCGCTAGATAGTAAAAAAAACCTGAACGCTGTGCTTCGTCCAGGCGATGCAAGCTTAAGACAAAGAATGAATACATTTGACGAAAATCTGATGCGGCAACCAAATATAAAATCTGTGACTCAATGTTCTAGATTACCTGGTTTAGGTGCAGTTAGCAGAGGACTCTCAGCTGAAAATATTCCTTCTTCAGAAAGATTGATCGCTGCTACCCTTTCAGTAGATTATGATTTTGCAGAAACATTTGAATTAGAATTATTAGCAGGTCGAGATTTCGATGCTTCCCATGGAACGGATCATTTAGATGCATTTGTAATCAACGAAAAAGCATTGAAATTACTTCAATGGAATAATCCTGAAGCTGCAATAGGTAAGGCCTTACAATTTGGTGGAAAAGAAGGAAAGGTGATCGGTGTACTTAAAGATTTTCATTTTGAAAGTTTACATTCAGATATCAATCCATTGGTCATGGAAGTGAATACTGGAGCCTTTGGATATTTTGCATTAAGAATAGAAAATGCAAATATTCAAAAGACTATTCAGACTTTAGAAAAAGAATGGAAGAAATCATTTCCTGAAAAGGGTTTTGAATATACATTCTTGAAGGAATCTTTGACGGAGACCTATCAGGCAGAAAGCAGACTATCAAAGGTGATTGGTTATTTCGCTTTTATCACGATTTTGATTTCTTGTTTTGGCTTATTTGGGCTTGCAGCTTTATTGACGCAGCAACGATTTAAGGAGATTGGTATTAGAAAAATTCTAGGCGCAAGTGTTGTTCAAATTTTACATTTGTTGACCAAAGATTTTGTTCCTCTGATTCTTCTTGCACTGATATTGGTCACACCTGTTACTTGGTATTTGGTATCCAATTGGTTGTTAGAGTTTGCCTATCATATAGATTTTCCTTGGTGGGTGACGCTGGTTAGTAGTCTAGGATTGATGATCATTGCGCTAGTTACGATAAGTAGTCAATCGGTAAGAGCCGCTTTGTCGAATCCTGTGGATGCGATTAAAAATGAATAAATGGGAATGAATTGTTATTCAAACTTAGTCATTCATTTTTATTGTTTTGTGTCTAATAATTTTTTTAGCATTTTTGCTTTCTTAGTCATTTGAGAATCGGTCAACCAAATGCCAAATTTCGTTTTACCCAAATGAATAATGACATTAGCTTTTTTATAAGATTCTGCATCAGGGAAAAGTGGAACTCCATTAAATACCCATGAAACAATTCTTAGCCATTTTGCTAGTTTAGGAAACCACGTTTTATTTAATTCAATGGATTTTACATCATTATAATCGTAAAAGCCAGAATTTTGCTTCGTTTGCTCATCAATTAATTGAAATCCATTATCCAAAAATTGGAATTCAATTTTTGGATTTTTTCTAAGTATAATATTTTCACTCATCTTGTTTTTATTTCAAATTAGTTGATACAATTTACTCATAAAAATACTTGTATCAAAATGGTCACCTAAGAAAAAGAGAATTGTTATGTGTTGCCAGAATCGTTGATGACTGGCTTCATTCTTCCTCGAACTTCATTTAATTTCATCGTCATGGAGTACGCTTCTTTTTCAACCCAATCATCGTATTCTCGTATCACTTGTAATCTATATTCTTCACTTAAATATCCCTCATCAACTATTTGGGTCAATCCTGCAACTTTTGACCAAATTCCAACTTTAGATTTAAACTTCTCCTTACCTCGCTCATAATATTCATTTGAATTTAGCACTTTTATTGAAGTCAAGCCAACTTCATTCATCATGCCTGATAAATCTTCAGCAATCCTATTATTCATTCCTGCATCTGCTCTCCATTTTAGGAATATTTCATAGAAGTCTTGCATTGATTTGGGAGGAGAAGGTTTCCATTCTAATGCTTCATGATTATAATCGAGTATCGATATTTGTCCATCTGGTTTTAATAATTCCATCATTTTCAATAGGGCTTCTTTAGGCGTAGTCAACCATTGTAATACCCTCGCGGCAATGATTAAATCGAATTTTTCTGTGGATTTAAAGTCAAATAAATCTGAATGAATTAATTCTAAATTGTTAATTCCGCTGTAAGATTGTTGACCACTTTCGATAAATTTTTTAGTATTATCGATGCCAATAACTTTTCCATTTTCTCCTACAATTTTTGCAATATCACTAGAAATCGCACCTGTTCCGCAACCAACATCTAATACGACCATTCCCTCTTTTAGAATTCCTTTTAATGTTCTAAAGTCTTTTTCTAAACTTCTATTATCATATATTTTTGTTGCCTCTCGACTTTCTCTTTCAATATGTTTATTTCCTTTCATTTTTTGTTTTTTTTTGCCATAAAGTCTAGGATAATAACGTGATGTTTACGTATGTAGCCTTTTAAAATTAAAAAGGTATCCTGTGTTTTTTCTCCTTGTTTTAGTATGGTATAATCTTTATCAAACGCTTCGATTACCATATTCGCTCGCATATATTCTTCCTCTTTTTTTGAGAGCGTTATGAAAGTTGAAATGTAGTCTATAAATGTTTGAATCATTTCTGAGTTTAATTTTATTGACTGGTTATTTAGGTGAAATTCTTGTTGTAACTTGTTTTCTCAATTTTGAAATTCTTTCAACCTAACAAGATTTCTATCCCAAAGTATGATTTTTCTTTTGTCATCTGTTGCCACTAATTTAGTGGC
>CAYTVR010000555.1:0-2739 GCA_964441245.1 uncultured Saprospiraceae bacterium
TACCAGAAGCTTCATTCGCCACCTTGACCATTTACGATGTGGCAGGTCGGGTATTAAAACAAGTGGAAGGTGATTATACTAAGGGCTATAACGAAGTAGCGATCAATCGTTCTGAATGGAGTGCAACTGGATTGTTATATTACCAATTAGAAACGACAACGGATATAGCGACCAGGAAGATGATGGCGCATTAATGATGTGATTTGTTTTTATCAATAAAAATCTCCTTCTCCGATTTCCGGGGAAGGAGTTTTTTTATTTAATCAATTTTTCAAACCTGATTTAGTTAAATATTATAAATATGATCTTTTATTTTATGTAAAAAAAGATCATGAATAGTTTGTTGATTTTAATTTTTTATTTGTAGCTTTGTAATAACGAATTAATATTTTAGTTCATTAAAATGATTATTCCTAAAGTTCCCAAAATCTTTATTTTGAATAATCAATAAGAATGGTAAAAACAACATACTATATAAAAACTTTACCTGCCTAAAATATTTTCTTTTACTAGCCTTTTTTTATTACTAATAAATAGAACATTAACATGTAATATGTTATTGCTATACTGTTTTTGAATGATTCTTTATAGGTCTTATTCTAAAAATTTTTGCAATAGTGTTTACCTGTACAATATATAAGTAAAGTATCTGATAGTACTTGCTTATTTACATAGTTGTTTACAACTAGAAAACACCCCCGCAATCAATGCTATTGATTGTATAAAACTTTAGAAAACAAGACCTGCCACAACGTCATTGCGACGAATCGTAGAAGTTTTGTTTATAAAAACTGATTTACAAATATTGATGAGGAGCAAAGGATGCGTCTTATCATCAATAGGCAACAAGATGTTTAAATGATCTTGACTTGCCCTCTAATTTTATTGGACGAATTTTAATCATTTTTAATAAACCACTTTCTTAAATTTTTTTTATGAAAAAACAGAAACCTCAAAAAATAACAAAGAAATGGTGCATCAACGATACTCTACAGAGGTGTCGAAAGCCCATTTCAAAAGTGAAGTCCTCCTTTCTTTGGAGTACTTTGATTTTTTTCTTTTTCCTGATGGAAAATGAAATGTTAAATGCTCAATGCAGTATCACCAACTTTGTCGCTATGGATGCGACTTGTGGTGACCCCCCATTTGACAATGATTCTTACTTTACAGCTACTTTTGACATTGTAGGTGGCTCTGGTACTTACCTTATATTGAACCCTGCTAATAATACTTCGTATGGTACCAATATTGGTCTTGCTACCGATGGTGCGGTAAACGTCGGTGGTCTGTCTAGCATTCCTGGAGTTACACCCGGCGGTACCACCCAAGTCATTATAAGAGACTCCGCAGACCCTACTTGTATGGCAGGCCCAGTCACCATTAATGTGCCCATCTGTCCAACTCCAGATGATACACAAGCACCAAATTCTTCCTGTGCCGATCCAATTGAAGTAAGCTCGACTTTGTGTGGCACAAGCATTCCGCCCAATACACCATCCGGTGGATGGGGCCCACTTCCTGCATCAGGAGTACAGACTTTATTATTTGGTTTCCCAGGAGGCGCTTTTATTGAGATAGATTTTAATTGTCTCATGGATGATAATGATCCTGTTGGTGATTTAGAAATTAGACTAGCGAGTTCTGCCTTCGTATCAGGCAGCGATCCTTGTGGTGTATATTTAGAAAATGTATACGATGTAAGAGATGCCTCAGGCAATGAAGCGCTAAACTTATTGACGATTTTGGTTGAATTCACTGGATGTAGTGCTGATACAGAACCACCAGTTGTTACTTGTGGCGAATTTACTGGATCTGGAAGCTCTTGCCCTGAACTTCATGATCCTAATACACCAAATGGTCTTTGGCAATCGGTACCTGCATCAGGTACATTTTTATCCACCGTTGGAGGAGGAGTTGCTACTGGGACTGTAGATTTAAATGGTTGTATTAGTGATAATATGAGTGCATTCACTGAGATGGAATATACACTATTGGCATCTTATCAGGAGAATGTGGTCCCTAGCTGCTCTAAAGATATCATCAACGAATATCAAGTTAGAGATGCCTGTGGAAATATCTCTCCAACTACTTTTATTTACAGAGGAACTATTACTTATAATGGTGCTCCACCAGTAATTTCTTGTCCAGCAAATGCAACAGTAGAATGTGGTGATTCAACAGATCCTGCAGATACAGGAATGGCAACAGCTATGTCTAATTGTGGAGATGCTATTATAACTTTTGTAGATGGACCTATGTCAAATGCTTGTGGTGGAACGGGAAGTTTTACCAGAACATGGACTGCAACTGATGCTTGTGGAAACTCTGGTAGTGATGCCGTATGTATGCAAACGATCACTATCGAAGATACCACACCACCAGACGTAACTTGTACGGAATTTTCAACGACTTTCTCTGATTGCCCTGACTTTGTATTTCAAAATACCCCTAATGGAAGTTGGGTTCCTGTACCAGCGAGTGGTACTTTCCTAACAGCTGTGGGAGGATCTAGAATCCAAACCGTTGATCTTAATGCGTGCGTAACTGATAATTGTAGCGCCATTGGAGATTTGGAATGGACGCTTGTCAGTTCCTTTGAGGAAAACAGAGTACCTGGATGTTCCGTTGACATTATCAACGAACTCGGAATTAGAGATGAATGTGGAAATGTATCTCCAAATACGATCATTGTTCGTAGTACCCTTCAATTTGGCGGACCAGCTCCTGTAATTGTTTGCC
>CAYTVR010000556.1:0-2727 GCA_964441245.1 uncultured Saprospiraceae bacterium
GGGCAATGAAACCAATGCCTGCCGATATACTAAAAGGCAACCCTCTTAGCTGTAAAGCCCAAATACCACCAATGGCAGATAAAGGAATGGCTGTAAAAATCAACCCTGCTTGAGCCACTGAGCCAAAAGTGAAATACAACAGAATGAATATGAGAGCCAGTGCCATAGGCACGGCAATTGAAAGCCGTGCATTGGCGGCTTTGAGGTTTTCAAACTGCCCACCATAAGTAAAATAGTAACCCGTTGGTAGTTTTACGTTAGCTTCTAATTCGGTTTGAATTTTTTCTACTAATGATTCTACATCTGTATTGCCCACATTTACTCCAATGACAATTCTTCTGTTGGTGTTTTCTCTGGACACCTGCATAGGAGCATTTATCAAATCTATATTAGCCACATTATTGAGTGGAATTTGACTACCATTGTTGAGTGTAACAAAAAGGTTTTCTACATCTTCTATTCCTTTCCTATTCTCTTCATTTAAGCGAATGACTAAATCAAATCGTTTGTCTCCTTCATAAATAGTACCTGCTTTTTCTCCTGCAAATGCAGAACGGATTACTTGATTTACTTCTTGAATGTGTAATCCGTATTGTGCCATTCGTTGATAATCGTATTTCACCAGTACCTGTGGCATACCAATCGTTTGCTCCACATTTACGGTAGCAACCCCATCAATTTGCTTAATTACTTTTTCAGCTTTCGTTGCATTTTGAAATAATAGGTCTAAGTCTTCACCAAATAGTTTTATGGCAATATCAGCCTTAGAGCCTGTCATTAATTCATTAAACCGTAATTGTATAGGCTGAGAAAATTCAAATCCTACGCCAGGAATACTATGCAGTGATTCTTCTAATTTTTCAAACATATCCTGCCTATTGGTGGCAGAAGTCCATTCTGATTTAGGTTTCATTACCAATACATAATCTGCAATTTCTACAGGCATTGGGTCGGTTGGAATTTCTGCAGAACCAATATTGGCCACCACATCTTCTATTTCTGGAAAGTCTTTTAAGAGTTTGTTTTGTATCATCTTGGCAGTTTCTACACTTTGAGAAAGTGAACTGCCCGGTGGCAGAATATGCTGCATAGCCAAGTCGCCTTCTTCTAATGTAGGAATAAACTCCCCACCCATTCTGCTGAACACAAATAGACTTATCAGAAAAGCTACCACCGTAACACTCACAAAGACGGTCTTAAAACGAAGTGCTGCATTGAGTATGGGGGTATAGCCTCTTTGAAAAAATGCAATGATCTTATCTGCAAAGGTTTCTTTATTCACTACCTTTTTCTTGAGCACCAAGGCAGCCATCATTGGCACATAGGTCAATGATAAAATCAATGCTCCTGCAATGGCAAGCATTACTGTCTGAGCCATAGGCTTAAACATTTTACCTTCAATACCAACTAATGCCAATATTGGTATATAGACCATTAGAATAATAATTTCGCCAAAGGCAGCCGAACTTCTTATTTTTTGAGAAGAGGTAATCACTTCACTATCCATATCGGATTGGGACAATACTTTGCCTGCTTTACTGACTTGCAATCGGTGAACTATAGCCTCTACAATAATTACTGCACCATCTACAATAAGCCCGAAATCAATCGCTCCTAAACTCATTAAGTTAGCCGAGATACCCAATAAGTTCATCATTGAAACAGCAAAGAGCATAGCTAATGGAATGACAGAAGCAACAATTAGACCTGCTCGCCAATTTCCTAATAGCAAAACCAAAATGAATATGACAATTAAGCCACCTTCTATGAGGTTCTTTTTCACTGTACCTATGGCAGTACTCACCAACTTGTCTCTAACCAAGTAAGGTTCAATAACTACTCCTTCGGGTAATGATTTTTGGATTTGAATGACTCGCTCTTTTACTAATTCTGTTACTTGTGCAGAATTTGCTCCTTTAAACATCATTACCTTACCACCAACGACTTCTGCACCATCTCTAACCAATGCTCCATAACGAGGGGCTTTGCCATATTGAACAGTAGCCACATCTTTTACCAAGACAGGGATATTACTTGCATCACTTACTACAATGTTTCCAATGTCGTCTAAAGATTTGGCTAAACCTTCTGAACGGATATAGTAGGCATTTGAGTTTTTTTCTATGTATGCTCCGCCTGTATTTTCATTACTCTTTTCTAATGCTGAAAATATATCTGTAATGCTTATACCTAAGGATTTAAGAAGATTTGGATTTACCGCCACCTCATACTGTTTCAGAAAGCCTCCCATTGAGTTAACCTCTGCTACACCTTCTATTCCTAAAAGCTGACGGGTAACTATCCAATCTTGAATACTTCTTAGTTCTGTTGGTGAATATTTGTCTTCAAACCCTTCTTCTGGACGGACTACGTATTGATAAATCTCTCCTAAGCCAGTTGAAAGCGGAGCCATCTCGGGAGTACCTAAACCATTGGGAATATCTTCTTCAGCTTCTTTGAGTTTTTCATTTACCAATTGGCGAGCCAAATAAATATCGTAATCCTCTTCAAAAACTACGGTTACTACGGATAAGCCAAAACGAGAGATAGACCGTATTTCTTCTGTCTTTTGCAAACTCTGTACGGCAAGCTCTACGGGAGTAGTAATAAATTGCTCTACTTCTTGCGTAGCAAGGGTAGGCGAAATGGTAATGATCTGTACTTGATTATTCGTTATATCAGGTACAGCATCTATGGGTAGCTGTTTGAGAGAAAATAATCCCCAAA
>CAYTVR010000557.1:0-2723 GCA_964441245.1 uncultured Saprospiraceae bacterium
GTAAATGAAATTGAAACGATTTCGCCTGAAATAGGGAAACTTGAAAACTTGGAATACTTTCAAATTGGAGAAAATCAACTTAAAATATTACCTCCTGAGATAGGCCTACTTAGAAAGCTAAAACGGCTTTCACTTAGCACCAATTTACTTACAGAAATCCCATTAGAAATTGGGCAGCTGGATAATTTGGAAGATTTAACGGTAGGAATGAATAATTTAACTACCATTCCCGCAACTTTGGGTGATTTATCATCATTGGAACGACTTACTTTAAATGATAATCAAATCACAACTATCCCATCGGAAATAGGTTCAATGTCGAATTTAGGTCGATTAACACTTAATAGAAATATGTTAAATGTTCTTCCTGTAGAAATTGGTGCGCTAAGTAATCTAAAGCATTTAGATGTTTCCGGTAATCCTTTGACATCGATACCGCAGGAAATTTGTGATATGCCCGAAAACTATGGCACGCAGCTTTTTGTAAATAATGGAGTAACCTGTGACTAATAATAACTAGTATATCATTTTAGCAACTGATTTGCTATGCTTACTTTGACCGCCCTATCCACCTCAAAGGCTAAATTATGTGCAGCATGTGGAAATAAAAGAATTAATCAAAAAGTTTAAATAAACCATGAAAAAAATATTTATAATAGTGGGAGCATTAATTTTTACTATTGGTGCAGTAGCGCAAGATTCAAAATTTAGCACAAATTTTTCTTACCCTATTACAGTAGGTGATAACTTTGTAGATAAGTATAGTGGTGTTATTGATGCAGGCCTTCAATATCGTTTTGTAAAGGTTGGTCAAATAAATATAGGCCTTTCGGGTAATTTCACATATTTGAGGCAGACTTTCTCAGAAGACGATTTTGACCCTGAAGCCAAAGCCAATGCGATTTTTTTAGAGCCTAGAGTTTTTGCGGAAATCGAATTAAATAGGTTAAGACCCCAACTAAGTATGGGGTATACCTATGTAAGTTTTACATATAAAAACGGAATTCAAGACCTTGGTATTTCAGATGAAAACTATAACGGTTTTAATGTGAATTTAGGTCTCACGTATGAAATCACTAATCGTTTTTTTGCTATTGCACAGTATGAGTTTATTAAAATAAATAATGATGTAGGAGACCCGATTAAATATAATACGGATTTCGGTTTAGTAAAATTTGGTTTGGGATTAAGATTCTGATTCAAAAACACATAATTGTTTTAAGAAACTTTGTCCAAAATGAGTAGCCCGTTAACAAAACAACAAGAAAAATTAAGAGGTAAGAAAATCGTCGATATGACAAATGCCGAGCTTCATTCTTGGATAAATGCATGTGACAGAATGGAGACCTATGTTAAGGGGAACAAAGCTAGAAGAAGTTGGACCAAATCAAGGGATGAAGCTGAAAATGAAATGCAGAGCCGTTAGTAATAGCTTAGAAAGAATTAACACAAAAGTTCAAATAAAGGATATGTTCATTAGCGATAAATGCAGAAAGAAAATATGGAAGCATCATAAGGACAGTATTCCATTTGTGATTGTTGGACTTGTTGTACCAACTCTTCTAGTTATTTTAATGTACTATTTGAATAAGTGGTTTAGTATATTTTAGAAATTAAAGTTCAAATTAAGGATTAATTCTAACCATAAATGATCAATCTAAATTAGGATAGTACAAAAAAGTTAAAACCCTCGTGATTTAAATGGAAAACAAAAATTGGAACTATAATTTGATTCTTGGGATAGTTTTTTCTTTAGTATTTTTTTGGCTTCTCACGGAGTCAGAACCTGTTAAATATCGAGGCTTGCCGATTGACATTCGAATAGTAAGAATGCTTAGTTTAATTCTTGCGATCATAAACTTTGCTTGTTATCTGGGGTTAAAAAAATGGAATTGAATTACAAAGATTTTAGTTTTGAAGGTTATTCTGAGGAATTAATAGAACGAAAAAAGCTTAGAAAAGTTACTATTGATTCTGATAACTGGCTAATTTTTTATCAAAACGAAAAAGCTAATTGGATAGAGTTTTATCCGTTTAGTGAAAATCATGGGGGTGGAGCTTCCTAACTAATTAATATTGGCTCTGATGATTTTAATACTTGGTTAGAGAAAAATGAAAATTTTATTATTTCCATAAGAGAAATAATCATCAACAATAAAGTTTAAATAAAGGATGATTTTCATTTGTTTTTACCAATAGTTGGTATGCGAAATTCCATCGAATGTTAAACTTATGTTAAAAGGTGAGCCTCACGGTGAGCCCAAAAATAGACCCCTTGGCAGGCCTTTGATACAAGGTGTTTTTAAGAAAAGTTCGAGTCCCGTCCAGACCGCAAAAGAAACTCGTAACATACTATAAACAGTAGCGTTGCGAGTTTTCTGTTTTTAGCAGGGTGCTTGTAATGAACTTCTAAGAAAATTATCTTCTCTGACTACTTAAAAATACGAAGTTTCGCCGTCGTAACCAATTAAGTTAGACCAACAACATACTTGTTCCTTAAACGAAAAATCAAAAAACTTAGAAGGCAAATCTGATTTTGGTTCAACCCAAATAAATTGGTAGGTGGTACGAAAAAAATAGATTTGTAACAACCGATTTTACACGGGTCCATACAGAGACAATGACTTTAACTATAATCTGTTCTCTTCATTTTGACTTCTTTACAATGGAATTTACAAATTCATACACATTAAAAGAGGGCATTGCTTGGTTGATACAATAAG
>CAYTVR010000558.1:0-2712 GCA_964441245.1 uncultured Saprospiraceae bacterium
AGGAACTTCGGTTCGAAATAAAAGCTTTTTTCTTGCTCCATCAATATTTCTACAAGACAAGCCTGTATAGAAGGCTCGAAGTACAAGAGGAGATTTTTCTGATGTTAGTTCCAATTCCATGAAGTCCTTTTGCCAGATGGCCAAATTTTTCCAAAATTCACCATTCTCAAAAAAACCAATATTGAAAAGGGCATCTTTACCCCAATCTAAGAATTGTTGTTGGGAATAACCCAGTAAGGATTCAATACTCTTGGTAACGTAACGTAAAGTGGAGTTAGTGTTCTATTATCCATAAACGTTATGAACTCATGTTTGAACATATTTTCCCGTTCCAATACTTTAATATTCTCAATTAGATTTTCAGCTGGATTTTTTATTAAATCAAAGCTATAGTTGTGGTGCCATTGCTTCATAAATATGTTTGCAATGGTTTCTTCTTTAAATTTCATTTTACTTAGCTTTTTTTCGAAAATTTGTAGTCCTATGAATAACAGCAGTAGAGATTTTTTAGCTTACCTGCTTTAAGTGAACTCGTTCCTATACGCGCCTAGGTGTATAAAGGAAAGTATAAATATAATCAAACCAAACCAAACCAAAGCAAGATAAATGATTGATTTTTAGTAAATTACGATAAGCAAAGCTGAAGTGAATTTGCCGAAAGGCATAAAAAAAACTATTAATAAACCCATTTTTTAAAAAAGGCCGCTAATGAGATATTGGAAGATCTTTCCAAGGCGAGTTGAAAATTTTTAGTCGTTACAGACTTGCCATAATAAGTTTGAGAGAAATCTTTTATGCCAGTCCAAAAGGTTTCATTCCCCAATTCTTCTTTCAACAAATGTAAAACATAAGCGCCTTTAAAATAAACCAAGTTTCTATCATCTCCGGATGGATTAATCCAATTGGGAAAGACCAAAGGTTTATCACCACCTTTCGATTTTATTTTACGATAAACATTAAAGTAGGAATCAATATTTTGTTGATATTTTTCTTTTCCAAATCGATGTTCATTATAAGCGGCCGACATAAAAGTAGCGAACCCTTCGTTGAGCCAGAAGTGATTCCAGTTTTTACAAGTAATTCGATTGCCCCACCATTGATGCGCCAATTCATGGGAGATCAAATTCGTTTCTGTACTATCTTTCAATACCAAATCACCATAGGATTTTTTTAGTACGGCAAAACCAGACATCTCTTGATAATGATTGCCAATCAAAACTTGAGAGTAAGTATCCTGCGGCAAAGCGATGCCAGATTTTTCTTCAAAAAATGAAATCATATCTCCCGTATATTGAAATATGGTTTCCATCTCTTTAGCGCTGTAATGTGCTGAATAATATTTTAAGTGCTTACCATTTTGATGATGCTCAAATGTATTGAAAGTGCCAATAGTAAAACCATAAGTGTAGCTTGGTGTCTCATAATTTTGACTCCAAGAATACTTAATCTTTTGATCTGTTTTTGTCGTTTCTTTTAAGATACCACTTGCGACACTCATCATGTCTTTGGGGACCAAAACATCTAAATCAAAGGTAGCTCTATCATCAGGAGCGGCATTACAAATCATCCATTCATTGGTGAAATATACAGAATATAGTTCTTGAGAATCATTTAAGAAAACCAAGCCTCGTTTAGGTTTTCCATGATAGAATAGCTGTATTTCACAAGTTTCTAAATCACTTTGGCTTAATGAAATGATGACTTTATTTTTTACTTGTTCAAAACTTTTAAACTGCAATCCTTCTATTTTAGTCACTGCCAAATTTCCACAATCAAAAACTACTTTTCGAGTGGTGGAATTGATTTTGAATTTTATGGTAACATTGCCTTCTATGGAGTTTTCTGAAAGATTCGGTTCTAAATGGACTTGATAATGCAAAACATCTACTCGGCTTGGCTTCGAAGATTGGGCCACCAAACTATAATAAAAGATTGGGCTAAATAAAAGAAAAAAAAGCAATTGTAGCTTTAGGTTTTGCATGGTTGTTATAGGTTTAAAGTGTTGGTTATCAGCGATATATGTGTGATTGTCATGATGGTTTTTAAACAACTACTTTATTTTAATGCTCCAAAAAAGCCAATCATCTTTTTAATTTTTGTCACTTCCTCATTGAAGAATACAATGTCTAGTCCTTCTATTAATATGGTTTGGTCTTCTTTTATTAATTGCCAATTGAACCTACCCATTTCATGGTGTATATCGATTTTGCTTGTCCTAATTATTTTTGTCCCTGCTCTAGTCGATTGTATTTTTTCGATATGATTTACTAGTTCCTCCACGCCTTTTAAATTTGATCTTGGGTCTATATATTTTGCATCTCCCTCCCAAATTTCTTGTAATTGACTTCTCCTTTTATCGATTTCTAATTCATTCCATACGGAACAATATTTATCGATCAGTTCAATTGCTTTTTTTGTTTTATTTTCCATGCTTTTCACTTTTGAACTTTAAGTTAAGACTTTCGTCAAATATTCAAATCGTGACAAATGTAGGGTTAATGTTACAATTGACTAAAGGTAAGTTCCTTGATTTTATTATTATTTGGGATGGTATTCCCTGGTGCAGATTTAAGGGGAGTTGAAGGTATCTACTGATTTAGTTTAGCTGACTATTTATTCTTCTAAGGGGTGAAATTTAAATATGAAAAATGAATATTAAACCTCGCTACTAAATTAACAAACAAAAGCTAACATAAGCTCTCCACATTTCTT
>CAYTVR010000559.1:0-2685 GCA_964441245.1 uncultured Saprospiraceae bacterium
AACCTCTTTTTACGGATAATTTTATAACTTATAATAAAGTAAGGGAAATACACTGAGGCAATTCTCCTTTAGGGGTTGATTCGGTTGTACTCAAGCAATTTGCACCCAAAGTTGTAGAAAGAACGGAGGTTTCGGGAAAGAATTGTTAAAAATCAAACGCTGAAAGAAAAACTTTATCATATAAACACAGAAGACAATTGTTCAATAGCGCTCTGGAAATTGAATTCAGGGCATATTACCGACAAGCATATTCTTCTAATTCATGGCACATTTTCTAACAGAAAAGTATGCGATGGCATTGCAATGTATTTGACGGAGAACGGTTTTACCTGTTGGATAATGGAATGGAGAAACCACGGAGCGAGTTCAAAAACTAAGGAAAACTTTAATTTTGAGAGCATTGCAAAATATGACCTTAAATCAACCTTTGATTTTCTTTTTTTCGAACAGAACATAAAGAACATTGACTGTTTGACCCATAGTGGCGGTGGAATAGCATTAACCATGTTCTTAATCAAGCATGCTACATTCCGTACAAAAGTTAACAGTATCACATTTTTTGGTGTTCAAGCTTTTGGAGCTGGAACGCATTTTAAAAATCGTATGAAGATTTTCATGAGCAAATATTTCACAGCATTGTTGGGAATGGTTCCCGCTAGAAAGGCTGGTTCAAGTGAGCACAATGAAAGTTACTATACCATGAAGCAGTGGTTTGACTGGAATTTAAATCATAATTTCATTGGAGAAAATGACTTTAACTATTTGAGCAAAATGCAGGAAGTAAAAGTACCGATTTTATCAATTTGTGCTAAAGGCGATCGTTTTATCGCGCCAAGAATAGGCTGCGAAAAATACCTGAGTCGTTTTGAAAATCATTCCAATAAATTACTTTATGTTTCAAGGAAAAATGGCCATTTAGAAGATTATAACCACAGTCGAATTTTAAAATCCCAAAACTCGAAAAAGGAATTGTGGCCAATTGTTTTGAGCTGGATTACAGAATGGAGAACTATTGTTAAAAAGGCGTAATTTACCAGAGTGAGGTGGTATTGGTATTTCGTTTTTTTTATAATTAGTGGGAAGGCTACAGGCCTCTTTATGGAGATTGATAAACGGACAGTTTTGTGAAAAATTAGAGCATTTGTACTACACCATTTTAAGAGTGAATCTCATCTACTAGAATAGACAACAAGAAAAAGATGAAAAAGATATTTCTATTCTATTTAATATTCACTTTCCTGAGTTGTGAAAAGTCTGCAAAAATTGCGGGACATTGGCATATCAGCAGAGAAGGTTCTAATGGTTCCGATTACATTGTTATGGATGTTTCAAAGGACAGCATTTGCTATTTGGGCAAAAACTCTTTTTATAACACAACAACTGGAAAACATTTAAAGAGCGAAAAAGTATTATTTTTTCCAGGTGATTGCGGTTCGATGGTTTTTGATTATGAATTAAAAGGAGATCAATTAATTTTAAAAAACAATTATGGGAATTATTTTGGAATAAAATGTGATAAAAATTGCTGTGATAGATTGAGTGATTTCATGCACGACCTATTATTGGAAATTTGCCTTCCTATTATAGCCAACGATCAAAAAACATTTTCATCTGTTGAACTTAAAACCAATAGACCTTTAGAAACTTTAATTATTGGCAACCTTAAATATGAACATAACATTTTCTTCAAAGACAAAATGAGGATAGAAGCTGATCATAAAATTATCGACACTGAAGAATTAGAAAATTGGGTCGAACTTACGAAAGCTAGGCATCAAGAAGAGGTTAAAGACTATATTATGTATAGATTAATCGTAGATGGAAATGTTTATATTAACGAATTAAAACCAATTATTGAGACCCTCCAACAAAATGGAATCAGAATCATTTTATTAACTTGCTTAAAAGAAGACTTCAAAATAGAAAATGAAATCTTTGAGTTCATTAGAATTGACACGATGGACTTTAGTAAAGGAATAAGGTTAAAAAATCTTATTAATTGAAAATCCGGAGTGCAACACCTGATATACTGTTATGCGTTAGAGGAAACCATCAACCAACAAAGCACCCATTCACTCCCTAACAACACGCATCCGAATATATCCATTCATAAAAACCTGAGGACAAGGACATTGCGCATCATTATTGGCATCAAGGACAGCTGCCAAACTAGCTTGTCCACCTGACGTAGCCAAAGGAATCCCGTCCGCGTCTACCCCACCCAAAAACATACCTGTCGCATCTAAGTCACTAAGGAAAAATCGACCCGCAGCCTCTATGGCATCAAAACAGCCATCATCATCAGAGTCAAAATCATAAGGATTTGCACGTCCGTCACCATCCGTATCTGGAATAGCATAATTCAATGTTCCATTGTCCGCAACGGTCTCCACCGCATCTGCCAAACCGTTTGTCCCCATGGCTGTTGTTATTACGCCATTGGTCAAAGTCTGGCCATGATTGGCCTCTACCCCATCTAAGATTCCATCATTGTCAGAATCCAAATCATGGATATTAGGAATGCCATCTCCATCACAATCGTCAAGTATTGAATGATATCCACCAAGGAAGAAGTCATCCCAAATAATGGTTCCACTTGTAATGGCAGGCCCACCAATACCATCTGTTGGCTCATAAACAAAGACCCTCAAAACTAAGGAATCCGTAATGTCACTTAAAAAAGAA
>CAYTVR010000560.1:0-2684 GCA_964441245.1 uncultured Saprospiraceae bacterium
TAGATGAATGAATCACCCAACATAACACGGTATATGAAATCATAGCCGGCTATCAGCAGGCTACGCTTCATATACTAACCGTAGGCAATTACGACGAGCTTAAATAAATAAATGAATGAACTAGTAACAAAGTATAATTGCGAAGAATATTTTGATGAATATTACTTAAGGGGTTTATTTCATCCAACTGAATGTCAAGAACTGTATGCTCACCAAAATTTTGAACAAAACGATAACTGTTTGATAATTGGTGAAGTGTATGATGATCATGATTGTTTAATCTGTTATAGATTAAACTTTCAAGGAATTTGGGGTAAGTCAAACTATGATGGCTCTTACCAAAAAATATCCGATAATCTAAAAGAATTGACCAAAGGATGGTATCAAGCCAACTCAAATTATTGGGGTTCTATGAATTCCGAAATCATATTGCCAGAAATTATAAAATTTTATAAGACAAATATGCTCAGATATAACTGGGATTCGCAACCATATGTCGATCTTTTAGAAGTGATCATTCGCCAAAAGTTTGAATCAGATATATTTGCAAAGGGATTTGAAGGATATTTAGATATTTCTTGGTCAAATGGATTTAACGAAAGACCTAAAACAAAAATGGTTTCAGTTTACTTAGATAGAGAAAAACAGAGTTACATGATATTCTACAAACAAAATTTCTTTGATTATGATGTATCAGCGATTGTTTATGATGAAACTCAACTATCTATTATAGGTAGAAATATAATAAATTGGATAGATTAAAAAAGCATATAACAATGGCTGACCTCGATCTTAGTCTCTTTTAGTAGACTACGACGGGTAGCGTTGGACGTTATGCTTCCATTAGAAAAAAATAAAAATGACAGAAATCGAAAATCTGCATAGAAAAGTCAGACACTATTGTTTAGACAGTTTTGATTTTTGGTCGAAAAAATACCAAGAAGCAAGTAGAAGTAAACCTCAAACATTTGAATACACTTATGAAAAAGGGGACTATGATATTTTTCCGAGATGCCAAGCATTGGAGGCACTACTTCAAGGAGTCGAAGAAGTAAATCCTAAATCGATAAATTCTATTGATGAAGCAAAATTTCAAATAATAAAAACTGCTTTAAGTATAGAGACAATATTCACAAAAGACAATCATGGAACAGCAAAAAATGTAATTGAAGATGAACGAAGAAAATTCAAATTATTCGTTGAATCAATGACTACCAAAGATTTAGAGAATGTACCTGAATTGTTCTACAGACGAAAATTAACATTAAACCAATTCGAGAAATGGAAGGAAAAATTAAAGCAGACAGAAAAAGTCAGTTTTTTAGGTTTTTGGTATCCAGAAAAATTAATCAAAGAAAATCTTGAAAGCTATTTGATTTTTGATGAAGACGAAATTCTTGAAGAAGAGGAATCAAAGTTGAATCAGATAATCAAAAATGATATTGGTAACAAATTTTTGATATTCAATGAAGATGATACTGCTTATGAACTTGAAAAAGAATCTTTTGATATATACAACATAAATGCAGAATCTTATCTAACGGACAAAGATTTTAATTGGTTAATTTATTACAGTCACGAAGATTTCTACATAATTAAAAGCGAAATTCTAAAAAGAAAAATAATTGAAGTTTTTCCTGAACTAAGTGACAATATGAACATAATTGTAAAAAATAAAATGGAAGCTAATACATTAGACATTAGCGGCAACCAACGCTCGGGGCATAAGCTAAATTTTGAATAGAATTAAAAAAAAACAAAGGTGTAAGTATTGAAATAGAAACGAAAAATGAATTCGATCTAATACATAATTTAATTAGCTAACAATTCTTATTGTTCTCTATTACTTTTCGTATTTTAAAACCCTATGATATTCTTGTTTGTAGCAAAAATGTAAAATGAAACTTCCTCTTAATTGTACTGTAGAATATATCAATAATTTCCTATCAAAGTCAAAAGCTAAGAATCTTTATGACGAATTAATTGAAGTATATAAAATAGATCAATTAAAAATTAAAATCACCACAAGTGAAGGAGAACTATCAACGGACTATGGAAAACTTATGTTTGTCGATAAAGTCTTATTTGAAAATAATAAGTTCCCTGAAGCTCAATGGGGAAAGAATACTATTTGGTCAGATAGTTTATTAAAGATTAAAGAAAAAATAGAAAAAATTACTGGGAAATCTTTTAATGTTTGTGTGTGCATTTACTATCCTAATGGGAATTCTGGTGTAGATTTTCACTCGGATTATATTGCTTTTGGCGATACAAACTTAATTCCATCGTTAAGTATTGGTGAAGAAAGAGAATTCCATTTAAGAGAAAAAAAGACTTCAAATATTTATGAAATAACACTTTTAGAAGGTAGTCTCCTTATAATGGGAGAAAATTGCCAGCAAAGATACGAACATAGCCTACCTATTAATCCCAAGTATAAAAACGGTAGAATTAATCTAACATTTAGACCCTATGGTTTTTATTAATATCATATCTAAACTAAAAAAGATATGCACCTAATAATGTGCATAAGTCCATTTGTGGCAAGCCCCTAAACCCGCAAACCAAACGCTAACCCTATACGTTTTATGCACTGAGCGTTTGGCGTTATGAAAAAGAAAAAATCAAAAAGCGATGAGACAAAGTCGAAAAGAAACAGCTTGGAAAAAGAGTAGAAAATTTGG
>CAYTVR010000561.1:0-2658 GCA_964441245.1 uncultured Saprospiraceae bacterium
CAAGCAAGTCAAACATATCATCATGAATTCTGGAACAAAAGTCAACATGGATGTTTTACGCCCTGGTAGTAAAACAGAAAAAGTTCCTTTTTCTAGTATGTCTATATCAGGTCGAATTGTCAATGCTTATAATGCTGTGATGATGGCCGATAAAATGGTCAACAAGAAATAATTGATTCAATAATAATCCAAATAAATTTGGATCGTTATTAAAAAAAGTCCTACCGAATTCGTTTGGTAGGACTTTTTTAGATTGTTTTTAGCATTCTAAAAGAAGCGATAAACATAAGCCTTGCGCAAATGAAATGGTTCTTCCACAAATCCTGTGTGTATAGACATTCAAAATTGAAATTCAACGCTTCCTTTGGTCGCTTTCTCACCTCACTTTATTAATGTCCACAGGATTTGTCGAAGAAGGAATAAAATAAACTCACCATCATCACACCAAAGGCACATTTCGAACAAAGGCAGTTTCAAAAGACATCGTTGTATTTGTTCCTTCTACCCCATCCAAAGGTTGAATTTTCTCATAGATCACATCTCTCAGATGTCGATTATTTTTAGCATATATTTTCACCATCAAAGCATAGCGTCCAGCAATGTTGACGCACTCCACGATCTCTGGAATCTTCTTCAATTCTTGTTCAACTTTTCGATGATGCTTTGAGTTGGTCAGCATGATCGTCGTATAAGCACTGGTCTCATATCCCAACTCCCACGGGTCCAACTGATAAATAGCATTTTTTAAAATCCCCGCTTTCTTTAATTTTTTGATTCTTTGATGGATTAAAGTGTTGGAAACTTTCAGTTTTTTAGACAATTGTACGAAGGGAATTCGAGCATCAGATGTCAATTCTGTTAAAATTCTGGCGTCCATCGGGTCAAGTTGATTTTCTTTCATATTTAAATTTATCTAAAAAGTAATATTGACTTAAAATTAATCAAAAATAGCAAATACTGACTCAGCAATCAATCTTTTCAAGCATTTTGAACTAAAAAGGCTTTAATTTGGGTTATAATTGAAAACATACATTATTAAACTAAAGGCTTTTGAAGAGAGCCATTCAACAAAAAAAAATTAGACATGAACTTCACAGCAATTATCTCCGTCAGCCTCATTTTATTTTCTGTCATTGATATTATTGGATCATTACCAGTTATCATTAATATGAAAAAAGAAGGTGTCATTATCAAGCCCTCGCTGGCCACTGGTTCTGCGGGAATTATTATGTTGGCTTTCCTATTTTTTGGCGCAACTATTTTATCTTTATTTGGTATCGAAGTATCTTCTTTTGCTCTAGCAGGATCATTGGTCATCTTTTTTATTGGCTTAGAAATGACCTTAGGCATTCGGTTCTTTCGCGATGAACAAGAAGGAAACCAATCAGGAAGTATTGTACCGATTGCTTTTCCATTATTAGCAGGAGCTGGAACTTTGACAACCATCCTCTCATTAAAAGCGGAATTTGATACCCTTAGTATCGCCATCGGTATTATTGTTAATTTGCTTTTTATTTTTATTATCCTTCGTTCAACAGATTGGTTGTCTAAAAAAATGTCTCCAGAATTTTCTTCTACCATGCGAAAAGTATTTGGTATTCTCTTAATTGCTATTGCAATTCAGATGGCAAAGGAGTATATTTAACCAGTTGTTAGTTTTTTAGTTTCTGGTGATTGGCTTTCTTATATCGTGGTTTTCAACTTGTGAAATAAAACGTGAAATACGATTCCATTCAATCGCTAAAAACAAACTTTTCATTGACATCATACCTTTTAAAGAAATCTTAAAACGAAAATATTCTCATGGTGGTAAAATTGGCAGAAGGAAATCTAAAAACGAAGTTCGGCGAATATCATGAAACGCTTTATTATGATGGTCAAAAAGAATCTTTTTCATTGACCATGGGTGAGATCAATGGTGCCGAAGATGTTTTATGTCGGGTGCATTCTTCTTGTATTTTTGCGCATCATTTTAATAGCATTGAATGTGATTGCCGAGAACAAATGGAAATGTCTCAACAGATCATTCGAAAAGCAGGAAAAGGAGTGATTATTTGGTTGGATCAAGAAGGAAAATCCAACGGACATTTTGCACTATTGAAAAGTAAAGAATATAAAAGAAAAGGCATTTCTCAATCGCAATCTTATGAAGCAGTCGGCTTTAAAAAAGATGCAAGAGATTTTACAAAAGCTGCAGAAATTTTAGAAGCACTAGGCGTCAAATCAATTCGGATGCTAACCAATAATCCAACAAAGGTCAAGGGACTTACTCAACATGGTGTAAATGTTGTTGGGATACATCCTATTGCCATTGATCCTGGTGAAAATTTAATTTTAAGAAAAGACTTGGAAGATAAAAAAGAGAACGATGGGCATACTTTGGATTTGTAACATTTTATAGAAGTTTACTTAAGTGAATTTTCAATCCCTTCTGGGCTACATTATTTTGATTGATCTTTTCCCATTTACTATTAACCATCATTTCTACTTGGATCTAAATGATTTCGTTTGGTATATTATATAAATGATTTCGTTTGGTATATTATAATTGTGAAAGAGGAAAAACGATCATAAGTTTCACCATCCCGATAATTATTGCATTGGGGTGAACCTTAATTTCGCAAATCGAGTGATTTACGTTAAAAGTGGCGGGTTGGG
>CAYTVR010000562.1:0-2654 GCA_964441245.1 uncultured Saprospiraceae bacterium
AGTTTTACTTTCCGGTGGTTGTTATACGGCCGTCTCACGACCACCACCAAAACCGAATGTATCAAATCCCATTGACTCTAAAGCACAGTTTCCTGCTAGGATCATCAAATCTGCCCATGATATTTTCTTACCATACTTTTGCTTGATTGGCCAAAGTAATAATCTCGCCTTATCCAAGTTGCCATTATCTGGCCAGCTATTCAATGGTGCGAATCGCTGTGTTCCAGATCCTCCACCACCTCGTCCGTCAGAGACTCTGTAGGTACCAGCACTATGCCAAGCCATTCGAATAAAAAATGGACCATAATGTCCATAATCTGCAGGCCACCAATCTTGCGAATCTGTCATCAAATCAACAATATCTTTTTTTAGTGCTTCTAAATTTAATGAGCTAAATTCTTTTTTATAATCAAAAGACTTGTTCATTGGATTTGACTTTGCAGCATTTTGACGCAAAATGTTCAATTTCAATTGATTTGGCCACCAGTCTGCATTCGAAGTACCACCTCCTGCACTTGTCTTTATTGCTCCTCCCATAAAAGGGCAATCGTTTATATCACCATTTAAATGATCCATATTTAATATTTTTTCTTTTTAGATAAGTATTCACCTCAAAATTAACTAATTGAAATCGATATTGTTGATAAATATGAGATAAATATTATATCCTTTTTTGCTTCTGTTTTGTGTTTGTATTTATTTTGACAAACTCTTAATCTGATTATTTCAGAAGTAGTAATCTACTAATATCCATCAGAAGCTTTTGTGACAAAATCATAATCCAGTTTGCTTAGCATTCACAATCACAATTTTTCAATATTTTTCTAAGACTTTATAATATTCATTTCTTCATTTTGAATCAACCGACTCTTGTGATGATTCAATTATACTACCACTTTCAGCAAGACAAAATATACTCACGAGGCACATCATATTACATAATAAAATTATATGTAAACATGTGCCTATCATAATCATGTCAAATATATACAAATCGCCACCTATAAATGTAAGCTACTTTACAAAGCTATGCCATCTCCGTAAAGTTAGGTGACTTCAATGAATAAGCCTTGTCTAGATATCATTCTTCAAAAAATATGGACACCGTATAAAAATTTAATAAGCACAGTCAAATTCAATCCTTACATGAACATTAAATAATCTTATCTAAGTATTCTATTTCTATTTTTCATAAATATACAAGAAGCAAAAAGTCAAAACTGCAATCCAGGCGATCCAGGATATATAAACATTGATTTCGAAACTGATGGAGATGGAAATCCACTAGAAACAGGAGCAGTAATAGACGAAACCACATATAGTAATTTTGGAATTGCATTAAGCGTCAGTGACGTCACCGGGATTCACCCATTGATTATTTTCGATAGTTCCAATCCGACAGGAGATGACTGTGATCTTGGTACACCTAGTTTCAATTGTCCAACAAACACTACAGACGATTCTGATGATTGTACTGGCACATATCCTGGAACATCAAACGATGGAAGTGGACAAAATAACTGCGAAGCACTTGGAAAAATAGTAATCATTTCAGAAAACTACCCATATGCAGTTGTAGGAGCGCCTGATCCAGAACCTGACGATTTAGGAGGTGGAGGAACTATAATTCTAAGCTTTGACACACCATATACTGTGTCCGAAATTGGTCTCGTCGATGATGCTTCAGGAAATTTTGTAATTTCATATGCACCAGGAAGTACGGGCCCCGGCACGATTCCATTTAATGGAGGTGGGGATAATGATGTATCTACTTTTTCGTTAGGCCTTACTGATGTGGTAGAAGTTAGAATAGAACTTGTTGGAAGTGGTGGATTTAGTCACTTTACCCTTTGTGATCAAAATACAGCTACGGTTGGCGATCAACTATACATTGATATTGATGGAGATGGCAATTATAATCCAAACATAGATTCTCCAATAGCTAACGTAACTGTGAACTTAACTTTACCCAATGGATCAATAATTTCGACAGAGACAGATGAATTTGGTAATTATTTATTCGATAATCTTTCCACTGGAGATTATTCAGTGAATGTCGATACCAATGATTCTGACTTCCCTGCAGGATTGGAAAATTCTGTTATCCCTAATGGAGGAACCTTAAATTCAAACAGCTTTTCATTGAGTAATGGTGAAAATAATTTAGACCAAGATTTTGGTTATCAAGGAACAGCGTCACTCGGAGATCAATTATTCGTTGATGAAGATGGTGATAATGTATATACGCTTGGAGTCGATACTCCAATTCCGAATGTGACTGTCTCTTTGACAAATAGTAATGGAGATGAAATAACGACTACTACGAATGTAAATGGAGAATACATTTTTGAAAATTTACTTCCAGATACTTACATAGTTGATGTGGATATAAATGATACTGATTTTCCCAAAAGCATTATACCTTCAGTAGATGCAGATGGTATAATTACTCCAAATGAAACCACTGTTACAATTACTGCTGGATCCAATACCGATTCTATTGATTTTGGTTACATTCCTCTTGGTACTATCGGCGATCAGCTTTTTGTAGATGAAGACGGAGATGGTCTTTATGATCCTAATGTTGATACGCCGATTGCTAATGTCACTGTCACCTTGACAAATCCAGATGGATCCACTACCACAGCTGTGAC
>CAYTVR010000563.1:0-2614 GCA_964441245.1 uncultured Saprospiraceae bacterium
ACTTAGGAACCTCTATTGCGTATTGGACTACTGCAGCAGATAATGATATGATCAAACAAGGTATTCCTTCTCCCACTTCCATGCTTGGAAATCCTAGCCGAACTGAAATCGTCGAAATGTATGCACAGAAGAGCGGACGATCAATTAATCATTTGGTCTTCTATTATGTCTATGGTTTGTTTAAAATTGCAGTAATCGCTCAACAGATTTATTTTAGGTATAAAAAAGGTTTGACAACAGACAAACGATTCGCACATCTCGATCAAGCATCAAATTTATTATGTCAATTAAGCTGGCAAGCGATTCAAAAAAAGAGAATTGATCACCTGTTTTAGCTAAGTTCGAAATGTATGACTGAAAAATATCTTGACCTAACAAAAGAGCAACTCAAAGCATTTATAGAGCTTCCTGCGGATGGCCCGTTTAAAATGTTGAACCTTTTAAAATTTAAAGATAAAGTTGAGGGTAGTGAAATGTCAGGAGCTGATGCTTACAAGAAATACATGAAAGCCGCTCTACCTTTTTTTGAGACATCAAAAGCGAAAATTATATTTTTTGGGGCACCACAATTCACTTTGATTGGTCCACCAGAAGAAGTGCTTTGGGACAAAATACTGATCATAGAGTATGCAGAAAAAAATGATTTTGTAAAAATGATTACTACTCCAGGTTACCCTGCACCATTACGTAATGTAGGCTTAGAAGATTCTCGTTTAATTTTTTGCAAATAGAAATAAATAACTAAATATCGATATTCCCACTTAGTGGACTTATTCAAAATCAAGCATTCTCAAATTCAATAAATAAAATTACAGTCTAAGACTATGAAAGTAGAAAATAAATCAGTGATCATTACTGGAGCAGGATCAGGAATCGGAGCGGCTAGTGCGGAATTATTCGCAGCACATGGAGCTAATGTAATTGTAGCAGATATTAATCTGGAAAATGCAGAAAAGATCGTCCAAGGGATCAAAGAAAAAGGTGGTGAGGCGGTAGCGGTCAAAGTAAATGTGGCTAAATACGAAGAAGTAGAAAATATGGTCAATCAAGCCATTCAACTTTTTGGAAAACTAGATGTCATCGTCAATAATGCGGGGATTGGCCCCAAGAAAATGGCGAAAGTAGCGGATCATACTTTTGAAGATTGGGATCGAGTAATTGCCGTAAATCAAACAGGGGTCTTTTACTGTATGAAAGCTGCTTTACCACATATGGTAGAACAAGGTGGCGGCAATATAGTCAACATTGCTTCCTTGGCTGGTTTAAAGGCTTCTGGTAAAAATTTATCTTATAGCGCAAGTAAGTTTGCGGTAGTTGGGATGACTAAATCTACGGCACTAGAGTATGCCTCCAAAAATATTCGTGTCAATGCTGTTTGTCCTGGTTATACAGAGTCAGCTTTATTGGATCAGTTATTAAGTATGCGGCCAGATATGGGAGATATTCTTAAAAGCTTTGTTCCCATGAAACGATTTGGATTAGCAGAGGAAATTGCCAATGCAGTAGTTTGGTTAGCCTCAGATCATACCAAATTTATTACCGGACAAACCGTGACTTTGGATGGTGGCGCTTCGCTATAATTCAGCAATTTTAAAATGGATAATTTAGAAGAATTAAAAAATCGCAGACAATTTCTGTTCGATGAAAATCGGCCAAAAGCAGTCGAAAAACGACACCGAAAAGGACAACGGACCGCAAGAGAAAACATTGCAGATCTTTGTGATGACGATTCATTTTTAGAATATGGTTCTTTGATTGTAGCTGCACAACGTGGACGAAAATCTGCTGATGAATTAATCAGTCAAACGCCTGCTGATGGTCTGATCACAGGCATGGCAAATGTCAATGGAGAATGGTTCGGGCCGGAGAAAAGTAAATGCATGGTTTTGTCCTATGACTATACCGTTTTGGCAGGAACACAAGGAGCATTTAATCACAAAAAGACAGATCGTCTTTTATCGGTGGCCAAACAAGCTGTGAAGCCGATTATATTTTTTGTAGAAGGTGGAGGAGGAAGACCAGGTGATGTTGATTTTAATTTGATTTCTGTCGGAGGTTTGGATATCACCACTTTCGTGGAATTTGCCCGCTTGAGCGGAAAAGTCCCACGTATTGCTATTGTATCAGGATATTGTTTTGCAGGTAACGCGGCTATTGCAGGTTGTGCAGATGTGATTATCGCGACAGAAAATGTTTCCATTGGAATGGGAGGACCATCGATGATAGAAGGTGGCGGTTTAGGACAATTTCATCCTAAAGAGATTGGACCTGCAAATGTACAAAGCACGAATGGGGTGATTGATATATTAGTAAAAGATGAAGAAGAGGCGGTTGCTGTGGCAAAAAAATATTTGAGTTATTTCCAAGGAGATTTAAGTGAATTTACCCTTGAAGATCAGGAAAAACTTCACTCCATTATTCCGGCAGATCGTAAGTGGGCTTTTGATGTTCAAAAGATAATTAAAGTACTTTGTGATGCGAACTCTGTTCTTGAATTGAGAAAAGATTTTGCTAGAAATATGATTACCGCTCTAGTACGCATTGATGGAAAACCTCTTGGGCTGATCGCTAATACTACCAAACATATCGGTGGTGCGATAGATAGCGATGCTTC
>CAYTVR010000564.1:0-2577 GCA_964441245.1 uncultured Saprospiraceae bacterium
TACCGACTGTTATAGCTTTACCCACTTTAAGAGAAAGCGGCTTTTTGTTTTTATTCTCATCTATATTTTTATCCTCATCAGGAGACGAAGGAGCAGGGTTAAGAATTATTTCATCATCTTTCTCATCATTGTTATTAGATGCAATTCCCCAAATGGCATTCGCCACTACTATGAGGATTATAATATAAAACAATGCATTTGGTCTTAAAGATTTAAATACGTGAAGCATTTGAATTATTATTTATTAAATTTAGAAATAAGCTTTTTTCTCTTTTTTTACGGTTTTATCCATTTTTTTATGAGCTTCAATAGTTTTTTCACCTTTGTCGATTTGGATTCTTTGACCACCAAATTTTTCATCCTTTGCCATATTGTGTATGTATTCATCAATAGCGTAAAATGTAGCACCTATCATAAAAAAATACCCTAGGAATGTTGACTCAGAATTTAAAGTCAAAAAAAATCCAATAACGAAAATTATTGTAGGTTCGAAAATTGCTAATCTTACTAAATTCCTTGACAGATATTCGTCAATTACTTCCCCTAACTTTAAGTTAAGTAATAGAGAGTCTCCTCTGTCTGCTAGGTTCACATCATTCCCTTTTACTGAAAACTGGAAGTTGTCGTTGAACTTGTAATACAATCCCAATAGCAAAAAGGTATAACTAGCAAAACTCAAAAAGGTAGTATAAAATGAATCTAGGAAATAGAGTTTAATCCATACACTAGGGTCTTCAATATTAGCCATCATAACAACCCATATCCTAAACCAAATAAACCCATATCCAAGCATCCACAACTTAAAACTCTTTGCTCCAAGGCGAGTTCTTATTAAAGGAAACCCCCTAATGCTAAATGCAATTGATCGACCTACTACTTCAAAGAAATGAACATAGGAATTCTTCGAAAGAGGAAACCATGTTCCTTCACTTAACTTATCAGCATTTGCTAATTTGTTTATTTCCTTTTGACTTTGCCTCATGGTAATTCATTATGATTCAAATATTCAGATTCAATTTGCGAAACAAGTTGAATAAAATTATCGCTCGCCTTTTGCAGTAATTTTTCCTTAATGCTTTCAGATAAGCCTTCTTGATTTTTGATTTTTTCACAATGGTTTTCGTAGTTTTTGGCAGCATCAAGTAAGTGATTGTTTAAATCTAAGCTTTCCCCTTTTTTATTTTCATTTAAATCGTTTTTGTAAATTCTACCTGCTCTCTCTAATGCGACATCTGCTTCTCTTTCATAATAGGTAGCTCTTTGTTGAAGTTTAACTGCTATCAAATTTTGTAAATCTTGTTCTTTTGCTCCATTCTTAAACTTACTCATTTTGTAAGCATGCTTGGATAACAACTGGGCTAGCCAGTTTTGATCTAAGCCGTCATCTACATTTACAGGTAGATGCTGGTTGTCTTGAATTATCCTGACTTTAGATTTGTTCTTCATTGTAGAATTAAATTTTATCGGTGAAAAAAATATTTTGAGTCTTAGTTATAAGCTTGGCTTTGTCTTCAGTTCCTATTTCCTTGTCACTATTTATCTCGTTTAAATTGTTCGCAAAATCTTCATTCAAGTTAGTCTTGAAAATGTTGGAAAGATTTTGAATGTCACTTTGGACAATTAGAGTTTTACTTTTCATTGAAAGAATTTCTTTTTGAATTCGATATACCTCACTTCGCATTTGCAGTCTATTCTTCTCGTCTTGAAGCTGAATCTTTGCTCTAAGCTTTTTGTTTAAATGTTCAAAGACTTGATCATTTAATCTCTTTACTTCATATAAATCATTAGAAAGCTGCTTGTGGTGAGGAGCAACTAATTCCATTTTCTCAGCAGATGCTATTAACTTATTTATTCGACTTTTAAGTAGCATTTTCCTTATACTAGGTCTGACAAGAAAAAAGTAGAATCCTGCGATTAATACCATTCCAAAAGCACCTATAGTAATTCCTGCTAATGTTGGTTTCCAAGAATCTTTTACAAATGCACGATACCCTGCCCACCAGCCTGATTTATATCCTTCTTTGATGCCATCTCTTTTACCCCTGTTGTAACACTCTTTCTTTGTTTCCTTCTTACAACCTGAGAGTAATAAAACAGCCACTAGTCCAAATGGTGCTAATTGAATCTGTTTTAAAAAGTCTCTTCGATTTGAATTCTTATTTATGTTTTCCATAAAGGCAATAATTGTTAATATTGAGGACTAGTATTAATTATCGCCTAAGTTATGAACCATTTTTTAATTTATGATTGAAAACTGGGTCTTTGGAATCCAAAATGGCAGCTGAAAATCAACATTTTATGATTTTTTTAGAAATATCTAATATATAATTAGTTTTTTCTAATTAATTCAATGGTTAAAGGTGTCTATTGCTATAATATATTTTGTAATAAATAGAATATTCTATATTTTTAATGCAAGTGTTTAACCTTTTTAGCTCTAATGATGATAGATTGGAAAAAAGTGTTCGAAACAAGACAAAACCAATGATTATCAATTTTAGATATTTCTATAAAACAATTACTAATGAGGGACAGTAGACCAGGATTACCAAATATCCATGATATTTTAATTGCCTA
>CAYTVR010000565.1:0-2576 GCA_964441245.1 uncultured Saprospiraceae bacterium
AATGGAATATTTTCCTTTTTTAGTTTTGAAATTTTCGTAAAACTGACTCGCAATGGTGGGTAGAGGCGTCTTCGTTTCGATGGCAATTTCTAAAGCTTTTAATTGTAGATTTAATGCTTTTGGCGAATCTCCTTTTAGTACAAATAATTTGGAAGAGTGTGCGTTAGAAAAAGGGGTGTCATCTACCTTTCGGTAAATGCTTTCAGAAAGTAAAACTTGCTCTTGTCCTGATCCGTTAATCGCTGCTTGACGATTTCCTGTTGTTTCATTTTTGATCCAAAGTTGAGATTTAGTAGGAAAATAGAATGGACTGTTTTTGAGTGTTTCTAGTTCTTTTGGTGATTTCCAATTGGGAATTCCGGGGATAAATCGATGATATAAGCAAAGACTGGTTTTGATCAAAGAAGCTATTTCTGCGGCAGCAAAGCAATGTCCGATATTGGCTTTAACGCCTCCAAGTGCAATTTTGCTTTTAGCATTGATTTGATTCAAATAAGACAATTCTTCTTGGTCTTCATTTAAAATTCCACTAGCGTTCAATTCTAAATAATCAACTGCAATTTCCTTTTGTTTTTTTCCAATTTGATCAATGACGGAATAAACTTTTTCATTCTTAATGTCTTCTTTTCGCTTTAAAACAACGACTCCCGCACCTTCTCCAATTTGAAATCCATTTTCCAAAGTATCCAAACTCAAACTCGGATTTTGATGATCACTTAAAGGCGTTTGTTGATGTTTCAAAAGGACATGTTCTAAGCCTCCAGAAAAATCAACTGCACCGACTACTACTGCATCTACTTCGCCAAGAGATAACATATTCTGAGCGACTTCTAATGCTCTGAATCCAGGATTTTTATCACAAGAAATGGTAAAAGCTGGACCAGTAAAATCCCACAACGCAGCAATCCGACTGGCCATGATATTTCCAACAAAACTTGTATGTTGACTGGGTGATTGAGACCCTTCGCGATAGTACATTCCATTTTTGCAAAGGTTTTCTAATTCCGTATATTCTTCTTCTGAGAGCTCTATCCCTTGTTTGGCAAAAGCCTCCTTTAGTTGCCAACTAACATCCCAACGCGCTAAGTAATGGTGTATCGCCAACTCAGATTGCATGGCAATCAAAACGGCTACATTCGCACTTTCAGATAATTGTGCATCCTTAATCGCATTGTCTGCAACTTTTAAAATTAAGGCTTGTTGTGGCTCTAATGTCTTTGCTTCATTGGGTTGGATTTTGAAACGCAAAAGATCGATTTCAAAATTTTCAACATAAGCACCTTTAGGAATTTCTTGCAAACCAAAATCATTAAGTAAGGCTTTATTGGCCTCAAAACCCTTCCAACGACTTTTCGGTAAGGACTTAAAATGTTGTCTGTTATTAAAGATGCTATAGTAAAATTCATCTAAATTTTCACAATCGCCAAAATGAACATCCATTCCAACAACAGCCATTTTATTGAGTGGTTGTTTTTCATTTTTAGCTATAGCTGGTAGATTTTTTTGATGATTCTGAATGACCATATGTGCATTGGTTCCACCAAAACCAAAGGAGTTGATACCCGCTTGTTTGAATGCTGAATTCCAAGGAGTGGGTTCCAAAATCATTTGCTCTTGACCTAACCAAGCACTATTCGTTTCAAGTCCTTCTTGTAAATTGATATTGGAAGGAATGATTTCATTCTTTATAGATAACAATACTTTTAACAAACCGGGCATCCCTGCCGCGGTTAATAAATGTCCCATGTTAGATTTTACTGATCCTAACAATGGTTTCTTGTTGTGTTGTTGGAAAAAATCTGCAATAGAATTCATTTCGGTGACATCACCAAGAGGCGTTCCCGTTGCATGGCATTCAATAAAAGAAGTTTCTTCCGGGGAAACGTGATCTTCAGTATACGCTCTTTTGAATGCCAATTGTTGTCCTTTAGGATTTGGACTTAAAAGAAATTTTCCACGACCATCATTTGATAAACCGATGCCAGCAATGACACCTAATATTTGATCGCCATCTCGTTCGGCATCTTCCAATCTTTTTAAAACCACCATGCCTGCACCCTCAGAAGAAACCAAACCAGCAGAGTCTTTGTCTAATGGCACAAACTTTTTATCTTCAGCAGCATAAGCATGAAAAATGCTGAATCCCATATGAATAAATAATTGATCGGAACCACAAACTGCTCCTGCCAACATCAAATCTGACTTTCCTAAAATCAATTCATCACAAGCCAATTTGATGGCATATAAAGAAGTAGCACAAGCAGCATCTAATTCATAATGAGTTGTATTTAATCCCAATGCTTTGGAAACCATTTTGGATGGAGTGTAAGATAACAATTCATTTTCGGGGATGGGATGTCGTGTTGCATTTATTGAGAAATCAGGATTATCTAAGACTTGACACAAGGCACGTTCCATTGTTTGGGTATACACCTTGGCCAATTTTTTATGAGAAGATCCTGTAGGAAAACTTAAATTCCCGAGTACCAAACCACATCGATTCAAGACCTCGTTTTGTTGGAAATAACCACTGTCTTTCAAAGCTTCTTTGGCGACATAAAGTGACCATTGAAATA
>CAYTVR010000566.1:0-2493 GCA_964441245.1 uncultured Saprospiraceae bacterium
TTAGGGATTCAAAATAAGGATGAAGGATATTTGGCTTACTTGATGATGGAGTGTATCAAGCAGATGTAAAACTAGGGAAAGAAGCATTTTTATTTTTGTGTGAGGATAAATACATATAAATTAAATTGATTGATTTTTATTTATCATAGTTTTTAGTTATTTTTATGGAAAATTAAAATACTATGACTATTACCCAATTAGAATATTTAGTGGCAGTCGATACGTATAAAAGTTTTGCGAGAGCTGCAGAACATTGTTACGTTACTCAACCGACCTTGAGTATGCAGATTAAGAAAGTCGAGGAAGAGATGAATGTATTGGTTTTTGATCGTAGTAAAAAGCCGGTTTTAACCACGGAGATTGGTTTACAAATTATTGCTCAAGCACGCGTTACCTTACAAGAGGCCTATCGAATTAAGGAAATCATTCAAAGCCAAAAAGATGAAATTAAAGGAGAGCTAAGGATTGGGATTATTCCAACCTTGAGTCCTTATTTATTGCCGCTATTTATCACTAAATTTATTGAAAAATATCCAGATGTTAAATTAGTAGTAGAAGAATTACTGTCTGGAGAAATTGTTCATAAATTGAATAATGATTTGTTAGATGTAGGAATTTTGGTGACTCCTTTAAAGGAAAATAGTATCATCGAAATACCTATGTTTTACGAAACCTTTGTGGTATATATGTCTACGACACATCCACTGTCGAGTAAAAATACAATCAACTTTAAAGATTTAGATATCAATGAAATGTGGTTGCTTCAAGAAGGTCATTGCTTTCGATCACAAGTCATGAACATTTGTGGTGAAAACATCAATCAACAAGATTCCCGACTCCGTTTTGAAAGTGGTAGTTTAGAAACCTTGAGAAGAATTGTTGAAAAACAATTTGGTTATACTTTATTACCAGAATTGGCCATGTTAGATCTAGATGACCATCGCATGAAATATGTCAAAACCTTTTCTAAGCCTCATCCAATTCGTGAAGTCAGTTTGGTCATTCATAGAAGTTTTATGAAACGCAAATTGATCAACTTACTAAAAGATGAAATTTTAGAAAATATACCCGAAGGTCTCCAAAATAATAACCGTGGAAAGTTGATTGATTGGAAAGAATAGATTAAAAGAATTGAATCATAGAAAATACTAATTATTTAATAACATAAATCAATACTGATTTTGGAAAATTTACCAGTATATTCGCAAAAAAAATAACCAGATCATGGATAACAAAAATGGTAATGAAAGTAAATGCCCATTTATGGGCGGCACAATTAAACAAAGTGCAGGTGGTGGAACCACTAACCGCGATTGGTGGCCAAACCAATTGAAATTAAGCATCTTGCGCCAAAATTCTGAACGCTCTAACCCAATGGGCAAAGCATTCAACTATGCGGAAGAATTTAAAAGCCTTGACTTGGCTGCATTAAAACAAGACCTCTACGACTTGATGACAGATTCTCAAGACTGGTGGCCAGCTGATTATGGTCATTATGGTCCGTTTTTTATTCGAATGGCCTGGCATAGTGCAGGTACTTATCGTATCGCTGATGGACGTGGAGGTGGAGGAACTGGTCAGCAACGTTTTGCACCATTGAACAGTTGGCCCGACAACGGAAACTTAGATAAAGCACGTTTGTTGCTTTGGCCAATCAAACAGAAATATGGAAGAAAAATTTCTTGGGCTGATTTGATGATCCTTGCCGGAAACTGTGCGCTAGAGTCTATGGGCTTTGAGACTTTTGGTTTTGGTGGCGGACGTGAAGATGTTTGGGAACCAGAAGAAGATGTGTATTGGGGTTCTGAAAAAGAATGGATGGGTGACGATATTCGCTACTCTGGAAAACGAGAACTAGAGAATCCACTTGGTGCTTCTCACATGGGATTGATTTATGTGAATCCAGAAGGTCCAGGTGGTCAACCAGATCCTCTTGGTTCTGGATATGATATTCGAGAAACTTTTGGACGAATGGCTATGAACGATGAAGAAACCGTAGCATTAGTTGCGGGAGGACATACCTTTGGAAAAGCGCATGGAGCGGCTGATCCAGATAAATATGTAGGCGTTGAACCAGAAGGAGCAACGATCGAGGAGCAAGGAATGGGATGGAAAAATACTTTCGGTGCTGGTCATGGTGATGACACAATCACCAGTGGTATCGAAGGAGCATGGACTCCAAATCCAATAAAGTGGGATCACGATTATTTTGAAGTATTATTGGGCTATGAATGGGAGTTGACTAAGAGTCCAGCAGGAGCACACCAATGGACACCAACTGCAGCCTCTGCTGCTAAAATGGCTCCTAAAGCCGGTGATGCAAATGGCACACAAGCTTTAATGATGACCACAGCGGACATGGCTTTGAAGAAAGATCCAGCTTATTTAGCGATCTCTCAACGTTTCCATAAAAATCCTAAAGAATTCGAAGATGCCTTCGCACGTGCTTGGTTCAAATTGACGCATCGTGATATGGGACCTCGTGCTCGATAC
>CAYTVR010000567.1:0-2480 GCA_964441245.1 uncultured Saprospiraceae bacterium
TATCGCCACCCACAATTGGTTGCCTATCGGTTTTGTTTTTGCTCATGCTCTGGCTAGACTCGATCCAAACTCTAAATCAACCCAATCAGAGAAAAAAAGAAAATAGTTGAAAAAGGTGGTAACAGTGGTGTCAACAGCATTAAAGAAAAGTACAGTAATCAAAATCATTGTTATACATCATCCTCCCAAAAGTATGCTATGGGAGGAAGCTTTGAATTGGTTACGTCTTGCCACTCAAACAATAAATAAATAACCGCAAAAACATGATATCCCTGAAAATCAACAAGTTACGAAGCTACATAATCTGTCCTATTTATTCCGCGATCAATAAATGACATTTGAAACAAATAAATAGTAAACTACAATGACACAAAAAGAAAAGAAAAAACCGTGGTACAAAAAGGATCTATCATGGATCAAGGAAATCGCTCTTACCATAAAAGCTATTGCAGATTTAATCAAAACGTTTTTATAGTCTTATTTTTTTCAATTGAAAAATCTTCAATTGAAAAAGAAAAAGTGATCTAAAACATTATCTTTAGCACAGGCAAAAAGTTGTCTATTGAAATTGGAGCGTTGAGAAAAAAAATAGGTCAGGCTATTACAAGTATTCTTATAATGGAAAGGAACTTGTGGATGATCTGGATATTAATCTGCATGATTATGGCTTCCGTTACTATGATCCGGCAATAGGTAGATGGACATCTATTGATCCAATGGCTGAAGTCATTTCAGAACACTCTACATTCGCTTATGTGAGAAATAATCCCGTATTACTCTATGATCCAGACGGCATGTTGGATAATGAATATGTTAAGGATATTGAAACTGGTGAACTTTTACAAGTTGGAACTGAAGGAGGGGATGAAGTCGACTACGTATATGAAGGAACTATTCACAAGGATGATGACGGTAATGTTACAGGAGCTGCATATTCTACAAATATAGAGAGAACTAAAATTCATTACGTTCAAAAAGACTACTCCTCTGGTATAGATACCAGACATACTCAAGGAAGCGATCCCACTCCAGGACATAGAAATATTCATGGTAGTATGCCCACTGATATAAAAGCCTATGGAGCTCTGGCATCAGAATTTTATGCGGCTTATACAGGAGTTTCTGCAGCACTTGGATTTGCAGCAAATAAATTACCTAGAGTACCGAAGGGAAAAGCATTTTGGGACATAATTAAAAATAAAGCAGTAAAAGGTGGGCAATGGATGAGAGAGTCAATGGAGGGATATTGGCCACTTTTAAAGCGTGCTACTAAACCAAAAGGAAAGGCTGGCACCCATACAACTACAAGATCGAATGATGTTGATAGAGCAATGGAAGAATTACTTAAAAATTGGGGCAGAAAAGCATCTGATTCAATGGGGCCAGATGGAATAGGACCAGGATAAAAATTAAAATTATGAATACAATATTGCAAAGTCCATTACCAAATTTTTTAGATGCCAAATCGAAAGAATACGATCATTCTAAAATATTTACCGATGGAAGATTTTATATTTACAATAAAGAATTAGCTTATTTGAAAGCAAGATTGGACATATATAAAAAATCATCGAATGAAATGTTAACTTGGAAACTATGGACCGAAATGGATGCGAAATCTTTTATTCAATTTGGAGAGAATCCTAATTCTCAAAAAGGGCTATTTTATGCTAAGTTATTCACCGATATACCTTTTTATAATGACTCAAAAGGTCTAGAAATATTGTTAGATTTTAAAAGAAGAGATGAGAATTTTGATCCAGCTATAATTATTTTAAAGTCAATTAATAATCAACAACTCTTTGATGATTTTATGTATGGCATTGAGGAGGAAAGATTCAACTCAATTATTAGAAGAATCAATTAAGATAGTTTGTTACTCGTCTACACATGACAAAATACGTTTGTCAAAATTACAACCTTGATGCGATACGATTGAAATAAATTAGAAAATACAGCCTCAGAGAAATCTGGGGCTTTTTCATTTATAGTGTGGCCACATTTTTCTGAAAGAAATCCTTAAACTTCTTATTGGTTAGCATTTTGTCAATGATCGTAAAAACGGTCTTGCGATCTTCTTCATCGAGTTGTTGGATAAGATTGATTTGCTCTACTGCTGTTTTATCTTCAATGGTTACTTCTTTTGGAATCTGACCTTCAAAATTGACAATTTGATCTATGGTAAGATTGAATAGGCTTGCCATTTTCTGTAGTTCTTCTACAGATACATTCCTTAATCCCTTTTCTATTTTGCTGTAAGCTGACTTATCTACATTGATATGAGAAGCTACATCGATCTGTTTTAATCCTCTATCTTATCGTCAATGTTATAAAAAATGCCAAAAAGTAATCTTCTTATTTCAATTGATAAATAAAAAATAATCCAAAAAAGTTATCTTTAATAGTGGCAAAAAGTTGTCATATAAAATTGAAATCTACTTTAGAGCCTTTTGATGAAAATTCGACCATAGTGCCTATGG
>CAYTVR010000568.1:0-2432 GCA_964441245.1 uncultured Saprospiraceae bacterium
TTCTAGGGTTTTGGTTACTTTTTGCCAATGAAAAAGTAACATATTAGATCATTCAATTTTTTCTTAAAACGCTTAATATGTTTAAAATTTTTACGAAAAATTCTAGCACCTAATAATTTACAGTACCAATAAATTTGATAGCTGAATCGAGTTTTTAAAAATCAAATGATTTTACTTTTTTATTCAAGTCACTTTTTTATCCCGTTCAAAGTATCAACAAAAAAAGTCGCAAAGAAATTAATCTTTGCGACTTTTGTAGTATTTGGTATCCTTTCGGATAAATCTTATTTCAATTTAAACGCTTTCTTTATTGCAGGAACCATATCTAATTTTTCCCACGTAAAAGTTTCAACGCTTTTCTTTTTAGCTTTTCCGTTAACACCAATCAAGACTGTTTTCTTACCTGGTTTTCTACCCATATGACCATAAGCAGCAGTTTCAGAAAAGATAGGATTTTTTAAGCCGAATTTTTTGACAATTGCCGCTGGACGAAGGTCAAATAATTTGTCTAATTTTTTAGCTAAGCTACCATCATCCATTCCTTCGATTTGGCAAGTACCGTAAGTATTGACATATAAACCAACAGGTTTTGCAACACCAATTGCATAAGCAACTTGCACAAGACATTGTTCAGCTAAGCCAGCCGCTACAACATTCTTTGCAATGTGACGAGTGGCATAAGCAGCAGATCGATCCACTTTAGAAGAATCTTTTCCAGAAAATGCTCCACCACCGTGTGCACCTTTACCACCATAAGTATCTACAATAATTTTACGGCCGGTCAAACCAGTATCACCATGAGGTCCACCAATGACGAATTTTCCAGTTGGGTTGACGTGGAGAGTATATTTTGAGTTAAAAAGTTTACGTGTTTTTGCTGGTAATTTTTTCTGAACTCTAGGGATCAAAATTTCTTTAACGTCTTTTTTAATTTTCGCCAACATTTTTCTTTCAGAATCAAAATCATCATGTTGAGTAGAAATAACTACAGTATCGATTCCGATTGGACGATCATTGTCATCGTATTTAATGGTGACCTGAGATTTAGAATCTGGACGAAGATATTTCATTTGACGACCACCTTTTCTCAGTGCTGCTAATTCTTCTAAAAGCAAATGAGAAAGTTCTAATGCCAAAGGCATATAAGTTGACGTTTCATTCGTAGCGTAACCAAACATCATTCCTTGGTCACCAGCTCCTTGATCTTCTGCTTTTTTACCCACATCTACTCCTTGAGCAATATCGGCAGATTGTTCGTGAATGGCAGAAATAACACCACAAGAATCGGCATCAAACTGATATTCAGATTTGTTGTAACCAATTCTTTTGATGACTTCTCTCACAGTGGTTTGTACATCAACATAGGCATTGGATCGTACTTCACCAGAAACAACAGTTAGACCCGTAGTTACCAATGTTTCACAAGCAACTTTTGAATTAGGATCTTGCGTTAAGAATGCATCAAGGATCGCATCAGATATTTGATCGGCAACTTTGTCTGGGTGTCCTTCTGATACTGATTCTGAAGTAAATAAGTAAGGCATTTTTTTAAATTTTAATGAACAGTAAAATGTTAGATTTTAATTAGGAAAAGACTAACATTCAGTATGTGTATATAATTTTTTTAAATTAAAACGATGCAAAGGTAAAATTCTTTTTAAACTTAATCTAATTTATTTTTAATAGTTAAGCTTTATTTTTCCGTAAGGTATAAAACTAGAAATCCTGGGGATATTTTTCCAATGAAAATTAGATGAGGAAATAGAAGATTTGTTTTAAGGAATAGTTTACTTAATGTGACAATTGATCATTTTTAAATCAGCTTCAGTAGCATTTTTACATACGATAAAGCCTTCTAAGTGATCACCTATTTGAACTGGTCCAACACCTGCAGGAGTGCCAGTGTAGATATAGTCACCCATTTGCAGTTTGAAAAACTGACTAACATAAGTAATCAAATAGTCAAAGTTGAAAATCAAATTTTTGGTATGACCATGCTGTACACGTTCTCCATTTTTATGTAAATAAAATTCAATTCCCTCCTTGTTGACTTTTTCTAATGGAATAAAATCACTTAATCCGGCAGAACCATCAAAACCTTTGGCGATTTCCCAAGGATGTCCTTTTTCTTTACATTTTTTTTGAAGATCTCTTGCGGTAAAATCTATTCCAAAAGCCACTTCTTTGTAATAATCTTTTGCGAAAGCAGCTTGGACATGACGACCATTTTTAGTGATCTTTAAAACGATCTCTGCTTCATAGTGAAGATCTTTTGTAAATTCTGGATAGTACAAAGGTTTGTCATTGACCAATAGGGCAGAAGGAGGTTTCATGAAAATCAATGGTTGCTTAGGAACTGGATTGTTCAACTCCTTAGCATGATCTCTATAGTTACGGCCGATGCAAATGATTTTCATGTTGTCTGGTGTTGT
>CAYTVR010000569.1:0-2432 GCA_964441245.1 uncultured Saprospiraceae bacterium
TAATGATGACAATAATAATGACATCGTAGATGTATTTGAAAACGGCGTAAATACTGCTCAAGGAATTTGTGCAACTGTTACCTCGGTCAAAAGAGTACAGAATTTAGCGAGCGCTTGTTCTGGTGCAGATAATCGAGTGCTTTGGGTAGAAGGAGATTACTGTAAAGAAATCGGTGACCTTTACTTTGTAGAATATAATGACGGAACAGCAGAACTAAAAGGTAGATTACAAGAAGTAAATGGCAATAACATTTCTGAAGTAAATGTAACTTTTACGGGAAAAACCAACGGAGGAACACCGTATATCGGATGTGCCAATGATGACCAAAAAGACGATTGGTATTACTACAGTAATTTCTCAGGTACGATTGGCGGCTATAATGTTGTTCCAAATCCTGATCACAACTTCCAAGTAGGTTTTGGAGCCAATGTAAAAAATAACGCTTTCGGTGCTTCTGGTTGGATGAAATTGGGAGGCATGAATGCAGATTTTAACTTTGACCTTTCTGAGGCTTTACCTTGTAATGATGACAATGATAATAATATCGTAGATGTGTTTGAAAACATCCCAACGGACCCATGTGCTAATAATGGCGGTGATACTGATGGCGATGGTATCTGCGATGCTCAAGACAACTGTGTTGATACGCCTAACCCAGGACAGGAAGATGCGAATGGAAATGGAATTGGTGATGTCTGTGATACGCCAGATGCTGACTGTGATCAAATCAACATCATTGTAGATGGAGGAAGCATCACCGTAAATGGATTAGATGGTGCAGCAGTTACTTCTCTACAAATTTTCAACAGTGGCTGGCAAACAGAATTCCAATGCTTTGACAATTGCCAAGCAGAAGAAACTAGCAACTTCGCTAATGGAACTTACTACGTTTATGTAAAATACTTCACTGCAGCTTACGGTTTGATTTGTGAAACGAGCAAAACGGTAGAAATAGTAGATGGAAATGATCCTTGTGAATTCAACGGAGGAGATTCCGACAATGATGGGATCTGTGATGATCAAGACAACTGTCCAGACAATTACAACCCAGGTCAAGAAGATGCAGATGGAAACGGAGTGGGCGACCTTTGTGATATGGCAGGTTCTGATTGTGGAGATGTAACCTTGGCTATAGATCAAGGAACTTTGACCATTACTGGTCTAAACGGAGCACCAGTTACTTCTCTACAAGTATTTGATCGCAACTGGCAACAAGAGTTCCAATGCTTTAGCGATTGTGATGATGTAACAACAGTAGATTTAGACAATGGAGTGTATGAAGTGTATATCAAATACTACACAAGTGCTTATGCGCTTATCTGCCAGCGAGTAGAAAAAATTGAAATTACAAATGCTATAGGTGCTTGTGCTAATAATGGTGGTGACACTGACGGCGATGGTATCTGCGACGATCAAGACAACTGTGCTTATGAATACAATCCTGGACAAGAAGATAGCGACAACGATGGAATTGGTGATGTTTGTGATGCCGCCATCTGTGATGATATCGTTTCTATTAGACAAGTACAAAACTTAAGTTCTGCTTGTACTGGAGCTGATAATCGTGTCCTTTGGGTAGAAGGTGATTACTGTAAAGAAATCGGTGACCTATTCTTCATCGAATATGCAGATGGTACTGCTACTTTGAAGGGTCGTCTTCAGGAAGTAGATGGTAATAATATCTCTGAAGTAGATGTAACCTTTACTGGTAAAACTAACGGAGGTACGCCTTACATCGGATGTGCCGATGATGACCAAGCAAACGACTGGTATTACTACGCAGATTTTTCTGGAACGATTGGAGGCTATAATGTAGTTCCTAATCCTGATCATAACTTCCAAGTTGGATTTGGTGCCAATGTAATGAATGACACTTACGGTGCTTCTGGTTGGATGCATTTAGGAAATATGAGTGCAGATTTCAATTTTGATTTATCTGATCCGATTACTTGTAGTGATGATAATGATAATGGAATTATTGATGCGGTAGAAAACTACAGTGGTGGAACCTTACGCAGAGCAGATGTTTTCGCTTTCAATGCGACTAAAGATGCACAAAGCGTAGATTTAAGCTGGACGATCAATACTGATTTCAAAACAGCTAGCTACGAAGTAGAACGTTCTACCGATGGTATTAATTTTGAAATAATCGAAGCAACGAATAGTGACTCTGACAACTTCCAAGCAGTCATTTATAAGTTGGATGATCGACAGCCAGCAATGGGAATCAACGCTTACCGAGTGAAGCAAATTTTCAAAGATGGAAGCTACCGTTACTCTGCGGTTGAAGAAGTTGAATTTGAAGTAAGCCCAGATCGCCTGAGTATTTATCCAAATCCTGCAACAGATCTTATCCAAGTAGGATTGAAAGAGTACGCTGGTTTACCTGCAACTATTCAAATTTACAACAGTGTAGGTGTATTGCTGCAAG
>CAYTVR010000570.1:0-2423 GCA_964441245.1 uncultured Saprospiraceae bacterium
CAATTTTATTTTAATTGTCATTTCCTTAAATTTGATAAGATTCTGTTAATTTAGATCCTTTAACTGTTAAATACAGCATTAAAACATGAAAGACCTCAAATATTTGGCGGCTTTTTCGATTCCGGTAACTGCCATTTTAGGATTATACTTTAAGGGCTATTGGGTTTGGGCAACTCCAATTTTTGCCTTTGTGTGTATACCCGTTTTAGAATTGATTTTTCCTGTAGATACAGAAAATCTTAAGCCCGAAGAAGCTGACAGTAAGCTACAGCGCAAGCTCTTTGATTGGTTGTTGTACTTGAATTTACCTGTGGTTTTCGGCTTGCTTATCTCTGCTTTAGTCTTGGTTTCAAATGAAACTTTAGCAACTTATGAGTTTATAGGACTCATCTTTTCCATTGGTATTGTACTTGGTGTCAACGGTATTAATGTGGCTCACGAACTTGGCCACAGACAAACCACAAATGAGCGTTTTCTTGGCAAGGCCTTGCTTTTGCCCTCGTTTTATATGCATTTTTATATTGAACACAATTACGGGCATCATTTGCATGCTGCGACACCTGAAGATCCAGCTACAGCCAGATACAATCAATCTGTGTACTCCTTTTGGTTGACCTCAACAATTAGACAATATTTTAATGCGTGGAACATTCAAAAGAAATTATTAAAGAACAACAATCAATCGTTTTTTTCTATTGAAAACGACATGCTTTGGTATAGTATTTTACAGATGGGTTATTTGGTGTTGATTGGGTCTGTTTTAGGCGCAACAGCTCTACATTTTGCTTTTTTTGCAGGAATTGTTGGCTTTATTTTGCTCGAAACAGTGAACTACATCGAGCACTACGGCTTGCTCCGCCTAAGAACAAAATCTGGTCGTTACGAGCGTGTTAAGGAAATGCACTCTTGGAATTCTAATCATATTATTGGTAGAATTGTGTTGTATGAGTTAACGCGTCACAGTGATCATCATTATAAATCCTCCAAAAAATATCAGATTTTAGATTGTCATGATGAAAGTCCACAAATGCCTTTCGGCTACCCAACTTCTATGGTTTTAGCAATGGTTCCGCCGCTTTGGTTTAAAATTATGAATAAACGTGTGCCCAGGGAAATGATTATTATTTAATCTGGAATACGAAAAACAATAGGAATACCAAACCTTTCTTCATAAACTATATTATGAGCTACTGCTGGTTTTTGTTTAGGTAAAGATTTTACTATTTCTTCAGCTTTCTTAATTAGCACATCGTGAGCATCTGCCCTAGTTTTTAGGTCGGTTACAAACCCTTGCTTATCAATTTTAAAACTGACAAAAACACGACCTTCAAACCCTCTTTCCAACATCTCTTTGGGATATGTAAAATGATCCCTAACATATTTCATTATTGTTGATTTCAACCTTTGTTTTTCATTCGCCACGCCATCTATTAAATGTCTTTTCCCATTAGACTTATTTCCGTATTCATCATAAAAAACAGCTTTTTTTATTTTTCCTTTGTCCGAATAATTTTCTTCGCTTGCTATTTTGCCATTATTTCTGTACCATCTCCAATCACCTACCATTTTTCCATCTTTGTAATTGCCTTTACAATAAAGATTGCCATTTTTATACCATTCCATATACAATCCATTTGGTTTGCTGTTGCTATAATTCTCTTCTTTCCATTTTTCTCCAGAAGAGAAATACCATTTATTAACGCCAAACATTATTCCCTCATCATATTGCCCCTCAAACACCAAAACCCCCTTACTATTATATTCCTCGACCCTTCCGTTTAGTTTGTCGTTCTTCCAATTTTTCACATAATAATTTTCTCCTGAAAAATAATGATATGACCTACCTTCCCTATTCCCATCTTTATAAAAATATCTTGATTTTAGGCTATCGTTCCTGTAGGTTTTCCATGTTCCGTCTTTTTTTCCATTGAAGTAATTTCCTATTTCAGATATGACTCCATTTGCATATCGTTTCCTATAATAACCGTGTTTTTCTCGCTGTAAATTTTCCTGATGCTGTGATCTTACTGAAATCGGATTAGTGAATTTATAAATCTCAGTCACGTTATAGATGGTGTCTCCTTGTAATTCATAGAGTTTAATAGTGTTGAACCTATAATCATTACTTATTTCGCCATTATATCTAACGAAAACGGTATCTACCGTTTTAATATTTTGAGCATGTAAAAACGAGAAAAAAAGAAAAAAAGAAAAAGACGATATTCTGTAATTAAGCATTTCGATAAATTGAATTTCAACAAATTTATGAAATTACTTTAATGACGAATCTTATCTTTGCGTGAGTTTCTGAAGCAACACTTGGATACTTCGACTGCGCTCAGCACAGGCGTGCTCAGCGTGATAGTTCAGTTATAAAATTAAATTATGTCAAAAAAAGTACGCGTGCGTTTTGCGCCAAGTCC
>CAYTVR010000571.1:0-2411 GCA_964441245.1 uncultured Saprospiraceae bacterium
TTCTGTTCCTTGATAATTAAAGTTAGGATATGCTAAGATAGGATTTCCTGTACCTGGATCGTATGTTTGATTAACCATCATATGGCCTGACTGCCCCCAGTTTGGATCATAATTGGTAGCAATATTCGTAGGATAAGAATCTCCATAAACAGACACGACATCTGCCGCAGGACAAGTAGGGTCTGGCGCATTGGTAGTTGGTGCAGTAAGTGCAGGACGTGAGAAATATATATTGTCGAGGTAAATATCTACAGGCACAGTACTTCCTGGACCATTGGCCGCAAATTTCATTTGAAAAACCTGGTCCCAAGTCATTCCACCAAAATCACCAATTGGTAAGGAAACAGAAGTCCATTCTCCTGAAGTATATGGAACAGTAACTAAGATCTCTGCAGGTCCTGTACCTTGATTGATAGGACTTACCTGCAAAATAGTAGTTGCTGGATCAGCCGCAGTCCATACATCGAAATTTAGATGAGTCATACCAGACAAGTCGGTCGCAATCAATTCTGTTCCTTGATAATTAAAGTTAGGATATGCTAAGATAGGATTTCCTGTACCTAGATCATATGCTGGATTAACCTGTCCAAATCCTGACTGTCCCCAGTTTGGATTATAATTTGTTGCTATATTCATAGAGTAAAAATCTCCATAAATAGACACGACATCTGCAGGAGGAAAAGTAGGGTCTGGGGCATTGGTAGTTGGTTGCCCAAAAGCTAGATGCACTGACCATGTTAAAAAGAAGAGTAGCAGTAAATTTTTCATAAGTTTTTTTTTTAAGTTTAAATAGTTAATGACAAATTGTCTTGAATTAAAATTACTCGGTCTTTGGAACATATTTATGCCACTTAGCGATGTATACATGTATCGTTATACATCAAAAAGGTTGCTTTTTTGAAAGATTTTTAGTTTAAAATCTTGTTGAATTCTAAAATAAAACGGTTTTGGAATGCTTGAAAATTATTGAGTTGCTTTTAAGTAACTGTTCGAATTAAAAATATATTTTGAACACAAACTTAAGTAATAGCTAAAATACAATAAATGTTTTATACTAATAGATTTATTATGTATTTTTTCAATTCACAAAATAAAGTATTGTGAAAGTTTATTTTTTTTTATTTAAATATTGCTAGACCACTGAGTATTTTTTTTCTGTTTATAAACCTAATATTAGATGAAGACGTCAGGGTTATTTGTAGGTTCCGACAATGTGTAATTACAAATAATCTATTCTTACCAATTGATTTGAAAACCAAGCTCATGTACGGTACCAAAGTTAGGACCATATGTCTGAAAATGATTAGAAAGATTATAGCCAAATCTCCCTAGACTGTCTCCTACATCTACGATTAAACCCATTCCAATTCCTACTTCTTTAGTATTTGACGCCATGGCATTGACCCAAAATAATTTTCGAAATTCGAAATCTACTTTTGCATTCATATAAAATGGAACATGCTCCACATAGCGCGCTTCAACAGAAGCTTCTATCCACGAATCACTTCTGATTTCATATCTCCCACCAACTAATCCGTAGTAATGTCGAATTCGTTGTAGGTTGTAATCGCCATTTTCATCTTTAAAAGTTAGATCAAGTGCAAATAATTGAGGAACTGAAAATCCGATATAATAATTTTCATTCCAGTAAAGCATTGCGCCAAAACTAAAATCAGGAAAAATCCTTGTTGCATTATTGGAAGCCAAGTCGCCTGAATCTAAGAATTTCAAGTCTTTACCATCCACTCGATACTGATTCACTCCAGCACTTAAGCCAGCTGCTAAAACGAATGCACCGCCAAGTTGAATATTATAATTTGCTCGAGCATTAAGGCCTATAAAACCTGTTGGCCCAGTTTCATCTTTTATAAAATCTCCACCAAAGGATAGCCTATTGTCTTCATCGTAATGAGAAAAGGAACCATAAATAGTTCGTGGTGCTCCTTCTACTTTTGTCCATTGATGTCTGTAGGATATCGCAGCATTGGTAGTCGTATAATATTTAAAATAATTAGAAGAGATCAGTGCCGGGTTCAAGGATGTTCGATCTTGATTCAACAATGGCAATTGCTGAGTTTTACCTTCCTGTAAAAATGAAAGAAAGCAAATAACCATAATTCCAACCACAACTGTTTTTCTTCTCATGTTCTTTTATTTTAAAACAAATCTTTATCTAATAATCGTTACGTTTCCACTAAAACTTTCTCCTTCTACTAGGTCAAAATGGATATAATAATAATAGGTTCCTTCTGGTAAAGGCTTTCCTTTTTTATCGGTTCCATCCCAATCGTTTTGATAATTTTCTATTTCAAATACCACATTTCCCCATCGGTTAATAACTGAAACCTGGTTATCTGGTTTTTCAATTATTCCTGGAATTACCCAAAGATCATTTATGCCATCACCATTCG
>CAYTVR010000572.1:0-2411 GCA_964441245.1 uncultured Saprospiraceae bacterium
AATGTAAACTATTTGATTATAATTCTGGTGGGATCACCATAACTTTTGTAAATCCTTGTAAATCAATTGTTTACAAGGTTTTTTTCGTAGTAGGTCAAACATAGGTAAAACATTCACTTTTAAACTATTTCTTGCCTTGAAATGCTCGCCCCTCAAATCTGTGACATAAAATTTCCTTGTTTTTCGTCGTTTTTCTCTGTTTTTAGGGGATGATGTTTTACTGGGATCACGCGATAATTGAAGTATTTGGACCATTAAATAGGACGGATCATGTTGAAGACTACTCCCCAAATCCAAAATTCCATGTCTGGTTCAATCTCTATATCTTGATAGTCCCGATTGCCACAAATCAATCGAGGATACACATTTTTCTTCTCATATTTTCGGACCACAAACTCACCTTCCAACCAAGCAATGACGATTTGACCTATAAACGGAACTTTATCTTTTTCTACAACTATGATGGAACCTGGCTGCAGCTTGGTATTAGGAAAAGGATTGTTTTCCATTTTTACAAAATAGGTCTTTGCTGGATTTTTGATTTCAATTTTGGATAAGTCGATTTATTGGATTTTTGCTTCTTCGCAATAAATAGGAAAGGTACTTTCTTCTTGAAGCTCTTTGGTTTTAAATGGTGATAAATCGGATTGTTGAATTACAGGCACAGCTGTAAAGCTACTAGATAAATTCATGTCGTTTTCTTTTAAGTATGTTATTAATTCGTAATTATTAAAACACAATATAGAACAAAATGTTATTTATTTTTAAATAAATCAAAAACAATTTGTTTTAATTCTGTTTTTGTTATACTTTTGAAACTCACCCTCCCACGTGATGATGAGATGTGTACTAACATATCAAATGCGGCGAGAGTTTTAAACAGAAATCCACACCTTACTAGAAGAACACCAGTCAGACTTTAAAGGAGCTCCTTTGAGAAGAAAAAGAAGTAATGAAAATTAGAATGGTTTCATACAAACGATTCTACTAGAACTGAGAAAACTTTTAAACATAGTACATGAAGAAGGGATCTGTGGATGACTTCATGTGGGTGAAATTCCATGAACACCCAGTGGTGGATTACTCCAAACAATCGGCTAAATTATTTGACGTAACGGCGGAAGGACATGCTGACTTCTTGCCTGACTTTATTTTGATTGATGATGAATTTGATCATTGTCAATACTGGATGTGTTTGATCGAGACAGCTTTTGGCTTGCCTTCCAAACAATTCTCTTCCTTTATCGAATATCATTGCTCCTAACTGAAAGAACCATATCCTTGGTTGATCCAATTTGATACCCTCTTTAATAATAATTTTAATCATGCTTTAATCAAACCATTTCACCCGAAATTAAATTTACTGATCCAATTGATTGAAGAAAAAAGAAATCAATTTTCGATGTATGTCCTTGAAAAGCAGATCATTTTTAAAAGGATAAAGGCCATCAAGAAGGATGAACGATTTGATATTGTAAAAGTGAAAAATGAAATGGACGGGACCGAGAAATATCAAGATGCGAAGTTTAAAAATGTGTTGCCCACTGAGGTGTATTTTGATATTGAAAAAAAGAAGGACGATATTTTACCTTAATTGCTAAAATCCTTCTCGTACATTCCGCAAAATGCGACTGGTGATATTTTTGGAAAAATCTATGAATACTTCTTAGGGAAATTTGCGATGAGTGAAGGACAAAAAGGAGGGGAGTTTTTCACGCCGACTTCAGTAGTTCGTTTTGTAGTAGAAGTGATTGAACCATTTAATGGGAAATTATTTGATCCGGCTTGTGGGGCAGGTGGAATGTTTGTACAGTTGGCTACCTTGATTCGAAACTCGAAGCGAGACTTAAATGAAATTTATGTCTGTGGTTAGGAATATATGGGCGAGACGGTTTGCTTGGCAAAATGAATTTATTGGTTTCATTTGATCTTCTTTGTTGTTAAATTCGTAAATTGATTTTCATAAAATTTAAATGCATAACCGTTTTATGAAGCTGTGGTAAATATAATTTCATTTCAAAGAAAAAATTAGTAATTTACTAACGCAGAGTAGAATTTTGATGGTATCTTGATAGACCAAGCAAAAAATATTGAATAGAAGTTATATTAGATATAAAGAATAAAAATTAAAACCCTCTAAACTTTTTTCCATGTGTTCAAATATTACCCGTCTAAGCTTGATTGGTTGCCTATTTATTTTGGCCTTACCTATCCAGGCTCAAGATTGCTGTGATGTAGATGATTTAATAGATTTGTGCTACTTATCAGGGGCAGATTATGGTGGTACTGGTGGCAACTGTCCTGCTTATTCTATGGATGGTGATTATATGACCAATGCCCTTGTGCTCAAGCTTACTTCGTCGGCTAATTTTGGCCCAAATGGCACGGTAAATTGTGAGTTCAATCTCAAA
>CAYTVR010000573.1:0-2402 GCA_964441245.1 uncultured Saprospiraceae bacterium
GTAGTTACCTATTTACATACGTTTGTAATTGATTAAAAACGTTTGAAAATGACTAAATCATTGGAATAATTGGAATTTTATGATGGATGTATTTATACACTAGTTGTGCTTCATTATCTCTTACTCGATCGGAATGAAATATTTATCCTAACTTTCGAGAAACAACTAACCAATGATAAAATTCTTTAGAAAAATTAGACAAAGATTATTAACTGAAAATAAATTCAGTAAGTATCTGATTTACGCTATCGGAGAAATAATTCTTGTCGTAATCGGAATTCTAATCGCATTGGCAATAAATAATTGGAATACTGAAAATCAAAGAAAAAATGAGCTGACAAGTAGCCTCAAAAGTATTTTGGAAGAAATAGCGATCACACAATCTTTGACCACAACAGATTTAAAAGAAATAGATTCTGTAATTCAAAAAACCCAGAAATCATTAAGTATACTCAAAACTAAAAATATTGATTCTGCTTATCAATTAAAAAACACATTAGGAGGTCTTGTGTATTTGCAATCATTTAAATTTGAGCTTCCTAATACTATGCGGTTTATTGAAGATGATAATTCAAAGAAATTAGACAACTCGGAACTAAAAACTCTTGCCCTAAAATTAAAATCCGAAATATCATTTTTGGACTTTTACACTAATTATGCCACTACTCAATATCAATCCTTAATAGAACCATATGTTGTAAAAAACCTGAATCACGCTGAAATTCAAAATGGCACAACTTCAATAAATACAGGTCAAAACATCGATTATGCAGATTTTATTAAAGATTTGGAACTATCAAATATTTTAAACTTAAAATTAGAAACAGATAGTGGAGCTTTAAGGCGTGTGAGAGAACTTAATTTGACTTTAGAGAAATTGGAAAAAGAAATACGAAAAGAATTAAAAAAATAACGAAAGCACAACATCGTGCATAATTAATTGCTTGGTCACTGCCGACTTACGAAAATTGCTGCGCCAGTTCGCTATGCTCGTGTCCGCTGGAATTTTATATCTGTGATTTGTTTCCTAACTTAGTTGCTTAACCGCGCCACTAATCATAAACAAACACGTTGGCAATAATTAAAACGAACAATGAGAAAATATAAAATAGTAGTATTCTTTATTTGTTTGTCACTCTACTCATGTAATGGACAGAATGACATCTACCCTTATAAGATTGATACTTATAAATATGGGTATGTAGACAAAAGTGGTGAAATAGTTGTTCAACCTGAATTACAATGGGCGCTAAGTTTTGGCAAAGCTAAATTGGCACCAGTCCGTAAAAATTGGAAATGGGGATTTATTAATCACCAAGGGAAAATCGTAATTCCAGCAGTTTATGAAGATGTTGAAAGGTTTGGAGTTTCAAAAATAGCAGCAGTAAAACAAAATGGAAAATGGGGATATGTAGATACTGATGGGAATTTGATAATTTTAACCCAGTTTGATGAAGCTAAAGATTTTGGAGAATTTGACTTAGCGGCTGTGAAAAAAGGAAATAAATGGGGTTTTATAGATAATAACGGCAATACTACTATTCCTTTTAAATTTGATGATGCTGAAGCGTTTGATGATTCAGGTTTAGCAAGAATTAGCCTTAAGAACTTTTGGGGACTAATAGATAAAAAAGGAGAAATAGTAGCTGAGCCTAATTTTGATCTGATTTTTAGTTTTAATTCATCAGAACTTGCCTTATTTAGAAAAAATGGTAACTACGGATTTCTAGATAGAAAAGGGGAAATAGTGATTTCACCCCAATATTCAATTGCCCAGCCTTTTGATGAATCGAATTTAGCAGGTGTTTCAAACGCAAATTGGAAAATTGGGTTCATTGATAAAACAGGAACTTTAGTAGTTCCATTTCAATACAGTGCTGCATTGTCTTTTGGAAAATCAAATTTGGCAGCAGTACAAACTAAGGGTAAATGGGGATATGTTAATAAGGATGGTAAATTAATCGTTCCCATTAAATATGATTATGCGCGTCAATTTGGTACTTCAAACTTAGCCAGTGTACAGTTAAATGGTAAATATGGTTTTATCAATAATAAAGGCGAATTAGTAATTGAAAATAAGTTCGAAAATGCAGGAGATTTTAATGAGTCTAATCTTGCACCCGTAAGGTTAAATGGGAAATATGGATATATAAATAAAAAAGGCGAAATCATCGTTGACTGTGTTTTTGATTATGCAACAAGTTTTGGAAAACTTGAATATGAGCCAGATGATTTTGCTAGCAAAGATTTAGGACTTGTTAGATTTAATGGTAGGACAGGTTTTGTAAATCAAAATGGTGATTTTATAGGTTTTTCGCTGAAAGATGTGAAAAATTGAAATATTAATACTCATTAATTTATATACATAACTATTACCAACGATGGCTATAAGTAATTGCTTG
>CAYTVR010000574.1:0-2382 GCA_964441245.1 uncultured Saprospiraceae bacterium
CAAACACTACAAATCCGTTTACGGTCTATCCAAGAATTCAATCTGATGATACAACTTGTGCTGATGTAACGTCTTTTGAAATCACGGTTTTAGAGGCTCCAAGTACCTCTACACCTTCAGACTTAATAATTTGTGACGATGATCAAGATGGTTTTTCAACCATCAATCTATTAGATGTTATACCAGAAGTTGTGAGTAATACAAATGGGAAACAAATCAGCTTTTACTCCAATCAAGCGGATGCCGAAGACTCAACAAATTCTATTGGCAATACAAGTAATTACAATGCACAGTCGGAATCCGTTTTTATTAGAGTTGAAGATACTTCGACAGGTTGTTATAGCATAGAACCATTTCAGATTATAGTCAATACACTTCCTGTAATAACACCGATATCTAATTACAAAGATTGTGAAGACAGTAGTGATGGCTTCGGTGAATTCATCTTCAACACAAAAGATGATGAAATACTGAATGGACAATTGGATAAGCAGGTGTTGTATTATCTCAATCAAAACGACGCTGATAATCGCAATAATACCATTAATAAAGATATTGCTTTTCAGAATTCGAGTAATCCACAAACTATTTTTGTTAGAGTTGAAAATTTAAGTGATCAAAATTGTTATGGGATATCTAGTTTTACTATTGAGGTTGGAACAAATCCTATTTTCAATACTCCAACGGATTGGTTTGTCTGTGATGACATATCGAACGATAGTTTTGAAACCTTTGACCTATCGACCAAGGTTACTGAAATAAGTCAAGGTTCGCCTGAAAATTTAGATATTACGTTCTATTTGACACAAACAAACGCTCAAAATCATATTGAACCTTTACCTCTTGAATTTACCAATACCTCCAACCCACAGACCATTTTCGCAAAAATTGACAATGGCACCATATGTAACTCCATCGTAGCTTTTGAATTAAACGTCATACAAGTTCCTGAGGTTAATGCATCTGTTCCACTGGTTACTTGTGATACTAATCATGACGGTTTTATGCAATTTGATATCACAATTGCAGAGTTCGATGTACTAGATGTAAGACAAGATAATATTGTCATTTCATATTTTGCAAACTTGCAAGACGCAGAGGCCAATAGTAACCAAATTGCTGATCCAGAAAATTATACTAATGTTAGTAATCCGCAAACGGCTTACATTAAGGTTACGAATACCATTTCGGACTGCTCGGCATACGTCCCTATTGAACTTGTTGTTAATTTACCTCCGTCCATTAATGATTTTCAGACCTATAATATTTGTGAAAATGAGAACAACAGTTTTGATTTGAATGACATCAATACTGTTTTAATTGATGACAGTTCTAATGTATTATTCAGCTATTTTGATAACGTAACCGATGCTATTGCCAATGAAAATGCACTAGATACTAATTACACCTACCTAACTAATAATGATACACTTTTTGTTCGTTCTGAAGATATGAACACAGCGTGTTATTCTATATACGAATTTAATCTTAATGTCAATCCTTTACCAATCGCCAATCAGCCTAGCAATTTAGAAGCCTGTGATGATGATTTTGACGGCATTTTAGAATTTGATTTATCCACTCGAAATTCTAGCATTCTTGGAGGGCAAAATCCATCAAACTTTACGATTACATATCACAATTCCGAATTACAAGCCAATGCGAATAATGCTTCTTTAGATACGAATTATATGGCATTTGATACTGAGATTATTTTCGCAAGAATTGAAAATAACACCTCTGGTTGTTATGCTGTGACACAATTTTCAGTTATAATACATCCTTTACCAATTATAGATATTGTAGACCAGGTTATATGCTTGGATAATATACCTTTAATTGTTTCAGCAAACACCAATATTCCTACAGATCGGTATTTATGGTCAACTGGTGAAACAACTCCAGAAATAGACATTGAAACAATTGGAACCTATTGGGTAACCGTCACTTCAGCATTTGGATGTGAGAATACGCGTGTTTTTGGAGTAACAGAATCCGAAGCCGCAACTATTGAAGCCACAGAGGTCATAGATTTTTCCGATCCCAATAATATCAGCATTACAATTAGTGGTATAGGTGATTATTTATATCAATTGGATGATGGAGAACCACAAGAATCTAACGTTTTTGAAAATGTAGGTATGGGTTACCACACAGTAACCATTATTGATTTAAATGGTTGTGCAGAGGCGATTAGAGAGGTTTTGGTAATTGACATTCCTAAGCATATGACGCCGAATGGCGATGGTCAGTTTGATACGTGGCACATCGTCGGTGTAGAAACACTACCTGGTACTATCATTCATATTTTTGATCGCTACGGCAAGCATTTAACTACATTAAGACATGATACTCCAGGTTGGGATGGTACGCTCAATGGCG
>CAYTVR010000575.1:0-2374 GCA_964441245.1 uncultured Saprospiraceae bacterium
GTGACCCCAGTGATGATACTTATAATGTGATGGTTAATGCGACTGCATTAAATGGTGGCAGTGCATTTACAGTAAGTGATGGTGTAAATACTTGGGGTCCGTTTGATTATGGAACAGGTGGGATGGTGACGAATTTACCAGCGACCGGCGTTACGACCACCTTGATATTGAGTGATGCTTCTAATAGTTCTTGTGTATCGAGTGTAGAGGTAAGTCAAGCTTCTTGTTCAGCTGCGTGTGAGTTAACGATAACAGAAACCCAAGTTGGGATTTGTAATAATAATGGAACAATAAGTGATCCATCGGATGATACATTTGAGGTAATTGTAAATGCGACATCGATGAATGGTTCTGGACAATTTACAGTTACAGATGGCACAAATGTTTGGGGTCCATTTGATTACGGTACAGGAGGAATAATTGATAATTTATCAGCGACTGGAGGAGATATTCCATTAACTTTTATAGATGGTACAGATCCAACTTGTAGTTCGATGACGACCGTATCCCAGACGTCCTGTTCTACAGATTGTATACTGACAGCGAGTGCACCAGAGATTGGTTTATGTAATGATGGAGGCACGCCAAGTGACCCCAGTGATGATACTTATAATGTGATGGTTAATGCGACTGCATTAAATGGTGGCAGTGCATTTACAGTAAGTGATGGTGTAGATACTTGGGGTCCATTTGATTATGGTACAGGAGGAATGGTCACGAATTTGCCAGCCAATGGCAATACGACTACATTGACATTAAGTGATGTGACCAATACTTCTTGCGTATCTAGTGTAGAGGTGACTCAAGGTTCTTGTTCTACAGATTGTCCTTTGGAACCAAGCATAACTGTTTTAGAGGACTTTGTATGTGTTCAAGAGAATGTTGGAACAGATACTGTTTTTGCCTTAAATATGATGGGATGTGATAGTTTTGTTATCACCAATCGTATATTAAGCGTACAACCTTTGGCGGTGATTCAAATAGAAGGCTCAATAAGTTGTTATACCACTTCTGTTGATTTGAAAGGAGAAGATGCTTCTGGGGTCAATGATATCTCCTTTACCTGGGAAGATGAAAATGGTCAAGTTTTTTCTAATGATCCTGAATTTAGTACATCTACTCCTGGTGTTTATTTCTTCAATGTGATTGATTTGATCAATGGTTGTGTCTCCACGGATTCGACTGAGGTTATAGATTTCACTGATTTTCCAATTGCTAATGCTGGAGATGATCTTGTTTTAGCATGTAATGATGATGCAGTTATTTTGGATGGCTCTCAAAGTCAAGAAGGAGCTTCTATTGTCTATGAATGGCTGGATGAAAATAGCAATCCAATTGTAGGAGGTAGTGAAAATATATTAGAAGTTGCGGATGTTGGAAATTATACTTTAGTCGTCACGGATACCGTAAATGGTTGTCAAAACATTGATGATGTAAATGTGGATCAATCTGAGTTGATACTAGTCAATGATGATAACTTTATTATAAATAGAGTGGATCAACTAGAAGCCACAGTTACCGATAACGATTCGTTTAATGGTATTTCAGACTGGCTCATAAAAGTAATAGACAGTCCAGCATCTGGTAATTTAGATTTTGGAGATGATGGATCGTTCACCTATGTCCCAAGTGGTTTACAATCTGATGAAGTATTTTTTACTTATGAAATCTGTCAAGAGGATTGTTTGGATAATTGTTCTATGGCGACAGTTGCAATATCAATTATTGAAGATAAGATAATCGTGCCTGATGCTTTCAGCCCAAATGATGATGGTAAAAACGATACTTGGGTGATCCCAGATATCATAAATTACGAAGAGAATAAAGTAATCGTTGTCAACCGTTGGGGATCAGTTATTTTTGAAGCGGAGAACTACAGTAATGATTGGAATGGAACAAATAAAGATGGCAAACCGCTACCTGAAGGCGTTTATTATTACTTAATCTTTTTAGATTTAACTGAAGAAGATGTCCTAAAAGGTCCTGTGACAATAGTCCGATAAAACACAAAAACACGCAATGCAAAAATCAACTTACCCCCTTTTTATCCCCTTAGTTATTTTATTGACTATGGTTGGAATTACAGATCTTAATGGTCAAGCTAAAATTGAAATTGATTTTTTTACACAAAAAAAAATAAGTGGAATTTCAGATTTAAATCGAAATCGTTATTTTAATTTACATGCAGGCTTAAGCACATTTGATTTAGGTGAAATTAGTTATTTTGAAAATGTTCTTGGTGTAACTCCTTCTCGAAATGTTGGAGGTATTACTTGGGAAATGGAACAAATTAAGGATGATCCTGCCTCACCGGGTTTTCCAGATCTATCCATGATGGCAAGCAATGGAGCTTCAAGGATTGCGAGTAATACTA
>CAYTVR010000576.1:0-2332 GCA_964441245.1 uncultured Saprospiraceae bacterium
AACATTGTTTTTTGAAAAGGAAGTTTCACAATTTGAATACTACGATATTAACTTATCAAGATTAATACGCAAACTATTAAAGAGAAGTAAATCAAAAAAAGTGTATATTGAAATTTTAAAAGAAGGTATAATTAGAATTGAAAATGAGTGAAAATGATAATCCGATTAAATTTCAGATTTTAAATTCATGCTGGAACGAAAGTTTAAATTGGACATTTGAATTACTAAATACATTAAAAGAAGCTTATGGAGAAAAAGGGAGAATATCAGATTTAGAGAAGTCAAAAACCGTTCTTTTATCCTCAAGAAGGGAACTTACTGATAAGAAAGAGCGAGTTCTATTCAGCATTCAAAAAATAAATGTTCATATCAAACCTGTTAGAAATTTCATTGGATCATCAGAAAAATTGCTAAATTCTACTGAAATAAATCTTTCAAAATTTTCAAAAATGAGGTTTGAACCATTTGACCTTTTTGACTCAATTGAAAATAAGGAAATGCAGGTTTGGGAATTGAATAGAAATATTGAAATTGTAAAGAGAAATGTTGAAAATAATTGGATTGCATTCAATCAAAATTATGGAAGAATGCTAATCAAGTTGAAAATAAATAATCATGAAATTGATTTTTGATAATTGAAAAAAGAAAAACTGAGCAGAACAAAGCATCAATTCCACCAACTTAAGGAAAACTTCCGGCAATATTTTTGAGGAAGGTGGCAAAAAATCGAGTCACAGATTGAAAAAGGAAAAAGATAGATAAACAAAAAAGTGTTTTTAAAAAACAATGCCTAGTTAACCCATAAAGTCGTAAAGACAGTTGATGTAATTATTTACACAAATGTTTATATTTCAATTGATTACAAGCTTAGTTTTAGAATGCGGGCTTGTAATTTTTTTCTGTCATGTAGCGCTCGTTTGCTCTCATCAGTTTTTTCTTACGCTTTGTTGGTGGGCGGATTCGAGTTCTAAAATGGTACCTTTTAAGCAAAAGAAATATCTGTTTGAAAAATTTATGTTGAAGAGTTTTTAAGAGTAAAGAAGTCCATGAATTTCTAATGATAGTTACAGCGAGATTTCTATTTATTTGTTGTTCTTTTTTATCCTGATTTAAGTCGTGTTCTGCGTGAGAAAGGAACATTGCTCTGATGTTATAAAAGATAAAAACTGACCATAAATCTTGAAAAACTATTTGAGATTTGTAGCCAGAAAAGACAGGAAGTTTTAGTTGGTTTTTTATTTCATCAAATGCGGTTTCAACTCCCCATCTTTTGGCGTAGAGATTTTTAAAATCACTAGTTGGATATTTTTTTTCATCGAATAAATTAGTAACAAGAATTTCAATTTCACCGTTTGGTAGAATGACTTTTATAAATCTCATTTTAAATTTATGAAATCGCGGATGATTGTTTTTTAATCCGTATCTGTCGCGAGCAGAATAGTAGGCTCGCTCACCAATTTGTAATTCCATCAAAGCCGAATCAACATTCATTGCTAGGAATTTTTTCACCACATTAATTCCCTTACCTTTCATTCTTATGACACACTTTTTATTTGCCTTTAAGTGCCTGTGCATCAAGAGACTATCACAATAATGACGATCGTAAATAAGAACGGAATCATCAGGTAGTTTCTCAAAATTATAATGTAAGGCGGCTAATTCAGCAATAGCTCTTGGATGAAAAAAAACGTTTATAAAAACTCTATTAAGTACGTCGTGAACGGCTAATATTTTACAAGCAGCAACACCACCATGTTGATTTTCATGTATGCCAAGGAGGAATCGATTTTCTTTAGATTCAGGAACGATAACTGCGCTACCATCAACGCCAAGGAGCCTGAAGCCTTTCCAAGTTTTAATGATGCTCTTTTTTTTATAAAACAATGATACAGTAAATAAAAACAGGTCAATAAAAAAAGGAATTAGGATTTTTAACCGAGCAGCAGCAAAGGCTGTTTTTGAAGGAGGGATGAGGTTTGGGAATAATTGTTTTTTATCTAATAATTCGGCATCCATGCTTTTTTTAAAAGGCCGATGATCAAAGTAACGGTTGTGGAGAAATCCAACTTCCGTTTTCTTGTAAAATCCTTTTGAGATCGATTAAGATATTGTCGTCTTTTTTTCTTTAAAAAACCAGCTTCATGAATGAACAACCTTAGTTGAATGATCTTGTTTTTTAGGCTTTTTATATTATTGTCACTTTTCATGTAGTTAAGGTACCTATATTTGATGGTTTTTTCTTAAGTTTATGGAAATGAACAAAGTTTAGCTGTCAATAGCTGGCAGTGAATCCGACTCGCAAATCAAACGCGCCGCCAGCTACTGCAGCTAC
>CAYTVR010000577.1:0-2248 GCA_964441245.1 uncultured Saprospiraceae bacterium
CACACTGACCAAAGGCAAGGATAAAATATCAAGAGCAAAACTTGAAGACATCGCTATTCAGATCGTTGAGTTAAGAAATCAATATGATATTATTCTAGTTTGCTCAGGTGCAATAGCAGCGGCAAAACAATTCATTAAGTTGGAGAAAATAGGGAATGAACTAAAAGAAAAACAGGCCTTAGCTTCCATTGGTCAACCTTTTTTAATGCGCCTGATACATGACTCTTTTAGAGATTATGAAATACCCGTAGGACAATGTTTACTTTCCTATTCAGACTTCGAAAATAAAACCTCCAAAGAAAATTTCATTAACACTATAAGCAGTCTTCTAAAGAATGGCATCCTTCCGATCATCAATGAAAATGATACTATCGCAACGGAAGAAATTCAATTTGGGGACAATGACAAATTATCTGCACTTACTGCCATTTTACTAAAAGTTGATTTACTCATCTTAGCTACAAATACTTTTGGTGTATATGATAACAATAAGCAAACTATTAAAATAATTGAGGACATTGAACATGTTCGACCATTTATTAATCAGAATTTTTCGGATCAAGGAACGGGTGGCATGCAATCTAAATTGACCGCTGCTGAAATGGCCCAAAGTAATCAAATCGAATCATGGATTGTCAACGGTCATGAAAATAATTTTCTTTTAAATGCCCTAAATGACCTTTCAAATTTTAGTAAAATAAAACCTGCATAAAAGAATGCAGTTCACTATTCACCCACTTCATTGTTATAATATCAGAGTGAAGGTCTTTCTAGCATGATGCTTCTAAGCTCAATATTATAAGTTTTAATTAAACTGGTATAGTTTTAGGATACAATCCACTATAGGTACACCCGATGTAAATTCCGGAGAAATCCTTAGATTATACTTAGTTCTTAAACCATAAAGCAAAGAGATAAATTAAATTTTATTTTTTGACAATATGTATTATTTTCGCAGAACAATAAATACGATCTCATGACAGAAAAAACAGTACTTGTAAGTGGATGCTTTGACTTATTACACGGTGGACATGTTTCTTTTTTTAAAGAAGCTGCTAGTTTTGGAAAATTAATTGTTTGCCTTGGTTCTGATGCAAATATTAAAAGATTAAAATTTCACGATCCCTTATTTTCTCAAGAAGAACGATTATTCCTCGTCGAGAATATTAAATATGTTCATCAAGCAACCATAGCCACTGGTACAGGGATGTTGGATTATGAACCAGAAATGGCCAGATTAAAACCAACTTACTTTGTAGTCAATGATGATGGATACACGCCAGAAAAAGAGGCTCTTTGCAAAAAATATGGTGTTGAATTAAAAGTATTAAATCGAATTCCAGAAGAAGGATTGCCTTCTCGTAGTAGTACTTCTCTAAAAGAACGGATACAAAAAATTGAAAACGATAGTCACGTTCTTAATTACCGAATATGTTTGGCTGGTGGTTGGATGGATCAACCTTGGGTATCGAAAATTCACCCAGGCTCTGTAGTCGTTGTCAATATTTATCCTACGATTAAATTCAATGATCGCTCAGGAATGGGAACAAGTTCCAGAAAAACAGCCACTGAATTATGGGGAACGGTATTACCCAACATCGATCCAGTCAAAAGAGCAAAACTAATTTTCGGTGCGGAAAATCCTCCAGGAAATCCTTACATATCTGGTTCACAAGATCAAATAGGACTTTCTGTTCCAGGTGTAAGTCGTTTATATTATAATGGTCAGTTTTGGCCAGAAACTATTGACAATAATGTCAGCGAAGAGATTGCTAATTGGTTAGAAGAAGTCATCCATATGATACCACTCCAACCACGTCCGCAAGGATATAATCCATTAATGGAAAAAAACCTAAGTCCAGAAATTATTAAGGCCTTAGGTTTAGCTGGTGATCTATGTTACAACAGTATCCTTAATAAAGATTTAGAAGGTTTTGGTCGATCTCTTACGAATACGGTCAAAGCATGGCAGAAGATGCTACCTTATACCGTCAATGAACATATTATAAAAGAATTGGAAAAATATAAAGATCATCCGGGTGCAATATTTTCTGGATCAGGAGGAGGATATATTGTCGTCGCTTCGGATCAAAAAATTGAGGGTGCCCTCAAAGTTAAAGTGAGAATAAAGGATGATAAAATTAAAAAAGGGCATTATTCTTAAGCTTGACTTTACTATTTTTTATCCTCATCAGAGTATTATTTGAATGGTATATGTTTTGATTATTCTATAGATTTTCGAAAGGGT
>CAYTVR010000578.1:0-2235 GCA_964441245.1 uncultured Saprospiraceae bacterium
AAAAACCAATTTTTCTTTTTACCAGCTTTCCAAATTACTTCTCATGAAAGTATGAGTGAAGATATTCAAGGATTTTTTATACATTTTTCTCCTGATATTTTTCCTGATAATCTTCATTTGTTAAGACCATTCTCTTTTTTACATTTCAATACCAGCCCAATTTTAACAATACCAGACAATGAAATAAAATTTATATTGAATATTTTTGAAAGGCTATTATTAATTTATGAGAGTGAAGAAAAGAATGACTCCAAATTAATAGTGTGGTATTTGATGGCTCTATTTGAAGAGGTTAATAAATACTCTTTCTCTCAAAAAAACGAGCTGAAAAATACTGCTGCTCAAATTACTCAACAATTTAAAGACGTGCTAACTCAACACATTTATACTCACCGAACAGTTCAAGAATTTGCTCAATTACTATTTGTTACTCCCAATCATCTAAATAAATGTGTTAAGAAAACACTTAATAAAACTGCTCAAACGCTACTCAATGAAATGCTTATTCTAGAAGCAAAATCCCTTCTTAAATACTCCAACTTATCCATATCTCAAATAGCCCATCAACTTTGCGAAAGTACGCCCAGCAATTTTTCTCGCTTTTTTAAAAATCAGACCGGCATAACTCCTACCGACTATTTGAATCTATGATCATTTTTTAAAAAATGATTGAGATTGAATATAAATGGTTGATTTTTGAATTACAAAAACAGCCACCTTATTTTAATTTTACATCAAGGGTAGGCCAAAAATTTTGCAGAAATTCTATTTTGTGAATTTTAATTTGGTTAATGAGTTTTGTGTGTTTTACGTTAGAAATGTTCTTGACGAAAAAAGAATAGTACCCAAAATCAAGACTCAGAATTTAAAAACAGAAATTTCTGTTTTTAAATAGTTGGATGAAGACGAGAAGTCCAATCAATTATTGAAAATAAATGTCAAACAATAGTGATTCTGGAATAGGCATTTAATCTAAAATATTTGTCAGTATGACCCCCATGATTTTTAAATGATCCAAGGAGCAGGTTAAAGGGATCAAGGATCCTTTCTTCTAGGAAGTAAAAGTAGAAATCTTAATTGCTGAAAAAAACAAATTTGAAATTGAAGATGATAAAAACCCTTTTACAAAATGTAAAAAAAGTCCATAAAGCTTTAGCAACGTAACTAGAATTTAATAGTTGAAACATGAAATTTCAGACTAATTAAATGTAAAATTAAAATCAATTAATCAAACAATCAATGGAAAGGGAGAGAGACATTTCTAATCCTCATTTCCAAAAAAACTTTTTGTTATGAAGAATCAAATCTACCCAAAAAAATTAGCCAGTGGCCTAAATTTTATTTTAGTCCCGTTGATGCTTTTGCTGTTTTCTAATTTATCAATAGCTCAAATTTCGGGGGTTATTGTTGGTGAGTCAGGAGAAACATTAATTGGCGCAAATATTATTGAAAAAGGAACTTCCACTGGTACTATAACCGATGTTGAAGGACGTTTTACTCTAAGTGTTAGAGAAGGAACTATCCTTAAAATCAGTTACACAGGATATGAACCTCAGGAGATTGCTGCCGCTAATAATATGAGAGTTGTTCTGGTCGAGGGCTCCATTTTGGATGAGGTAGTAGTGACAGGAGTATTTGATGCTCGAACTAAAATGTCAGCATCGGTTGCTATTTCTTCTATAAAACCTGAACAAATTAAGGCCATCGCTCCAAATAGCTCCGTGGATTTATTAAAATCCCTACCAGGAGTATATGTGAATACTTCTTCCGGTGAGATTGGTAACAGTATCTACACCAGAGGGCTTAGTGCTGGTTCGGCTACCCGAGATGGTAATTTCCGGTACGTTTCTTTACAAGAGGATGGACTTCCGGTCGTTGGAATTAGCGGACTTAACAACCCTGACATGTTTCTAAGAGCAGATGCTACAATAGCAAGAGTGGAAGCAGTACGTGGTGGTTCTGCAGCTATCTTAGGACCCAATGCCCCAGGAGGTATTTTTAATTATATCTCAAAGACTGGTGGTAGTAAATTTGGCGGAGAGATTAGTATAAAAGGAGGATTGGAAGGAGATGGAAAAAACCCTTATTTCAGAACAGATGTAAATTTTGGAGGTCCGCTATCCAAAGACAAAACAATAACTTATAATGTCGGTGGTTTTTTTAGAAATGCAGATGGCGCAAAATATCCTGGCTATACGTTAAGTAGCGGAGGTCAGTTAAAAGGAAACATCCTAA
>CAYTVR010000579.1:0-2197 GCA_964441245.1 uncultured Saprospiraceae bacterium
CTCCACATAAAAATACTAGGATGATTTCTATCTCTTTTGACAAAATCTGTCAAATCTTTATCACTCCATTCTTTAAATTGGTCATAGTAGTAGGTGACTGGAATTCTAATTTTATTTCCTTTCTCTCTAAAAGTCATTGGCTTTTTTTGTACCTCCCACTCGTCAAATATTTCATTCATCACCAACATTCCTAATCGATCACAAGCATCTAAAAATTCAGGATCAAATGGATTGTGAGCGGTACGAATCGCATTGGTTCCCATTTCTTTTAAAATACGGATTTGGCGTTCGTAGGAAGTACTTCTCGCTGCTGCCCCCAAAGGCCCGGCCGCATGATGTACACAAACGCCGTGTATTTTGAGCGGTTTGTCATTTAACATAAATCCTTTATCAACCGTAAATTCTAAAGTTCTAAACCCTGTCGAAACTTCTTCTGAATCAATTATCGTTTCTCCTTTTAAAATCTCAACTTTTGTTTGATATAAATTAGGATGGTCGATGTCCCAAAGTTTTGGATTTTTTACCTCAGTGGCCAATTCAATATTGGAAGTAGAATTGGGTTCAAGGACTAGTTTTTGTGTGTTTGTAGAAACATTGTTATTTTGATTGTCATTTATGGAAATTTTAAAAGTGATTTCAGATTGCTCAGATGAGCTGTTGTTAATTTCTGCATTGACTTGGACGACTGCTTCATTTGCGGAGACCTTGGGCGTTGTGATTTGAGTTCCCCAGTTGCTGAGGTGTACCTCATTTTTTACTTTAAGAAAAACGTCTCGATAAATGCCATTTCCTGAATACCATCTTGAACCTGGTTGTGCTGAATTATCCAATTTAACGACCAGCACATTTTCATCATTAGGCGTGATATGGGACGTTAATTCATACTCAAATCCGATATAACCCATGGGTCTTTTTCCTAAGAGATGACCATTTATCCAAACGCTTGAATTCCGATAAGCTCCTTCAAAATGAATAAATACTTTTTGGTTCTTTCCAATGTCAGATAAGTCTATTTTTTTTCTATAAAAAGAAATCCCAGCAGGCAACCAAGCGCCTCTGGAGAAGGCTGGATTGTCTTTTGAAAAAGGTTTTGAAATACTCCAATCATGGGGCAGTTGAACGGTGTCCCACTCGGAATCATCAAAATCATTTTCAATTGATTTGGGAACATCACTTTGAATGAATTTCCAATTCTGATTTATTTTTTTTGTAAAAGCCAGAGTATCAGATTCCTTTTTTTGCTCACAGGAAAAAGAAAAAAGGGATAACAGAAAACAGAATGAAAGATGGATGATCTTCATGAAGTTGTTGGTTTTGTTCAAAAAAGTTTTTCCAAATTAGTACCTAAAAGCTGCTGGGAAATGCTATTTAATTCTTCCTCTGTTCCTTCAAAATGGTAGACCCGATGAAAATGACTAATTGATTTTCCTTGCCCTAGTTCTCGCATCGGCGAGGTAGATTCTAACTCATAAAAGCTAGCTTCTGCTACTGGCGAATAATCCATTGAACCATTATTGTAAATCGGAATGACCTCTCCTTGATAAGGATTTTTTTGGATGGCAACTTCGGAGTTGAAATATAAACTATCGTTGGAAGTTTGATATTGAACTATAGATAATCGTTGTCGGTCTTTGGAGTAACAACCATAGATGGAAGGGGCAAGATGAGGAGGAATCCCAATCTTTGTTCGGTATTTTCCATCTGCTTTAAAGAGCAAAGTTTGGTCGTCAAGCTTTAATCGCTTTTCATCAAGAGGGCCCATGTATTTTAAAATCTTCTCTTTCACATTTTTTTCTTTTAAAGGTATAATGACGGTGGTTTCATCCGTTCCTTCAAACATACCGGCACTCCAAACTGCGACTAAACCGGTTTCTTTTCTAAGCGGTTGATAACCAATATTGGTAAGCGTATTTTTACTTTCAAAAGCGACAAATTTGACCGCTTTATCAAAATCCTCCAATTGTAAGTTGTTTGTTATTTCAGCTTTATCAAAAATTCTAATTTCTCTATTTATAAAAAGATCGAAATTTGTTCCAATGAAATTAGTCAAAGCCATTATTTTTTCAAAGTGAACCTTTTTACTGTTTTGCTCCACAATACGATAAGGTTGTCCATCAATGGCTTCAGGGACTAGCCAGTTGTCATCAGAAATAGGTTCGATTTGCTGAAAATAAAAAGAAAATTGCCCACCTAGCGG
>CAYTVR010000580.1:0-2177 GCA_964441245.1 uncultured Saprospiraceae bacterium
TCTCCTATCGCCCAAAGTATTGAGGGCGATTAGCAAGCCGCAAGGGCGTTCGGAGTAATCCTAGATCTGATTAAGCGGGACTGCACTAGGTTCTATTTGAAGTTTTATTTAATCTTAATTCAAGGTACAATATTGAAATTAGGTTCCCTCTTAAAGTATAATTAATTTTTTGGTAAAAGAATTCTTAGAATTCTTAACAGTGATATAATAGCTTCCACGTGGAATACTATTAATTTTCAACATTCCAGATAAATCATTTTTCGTATAAATAGAATGTCCTTCAATGTCCGTTATCTCAATATCAACAGAGGAGGTAAAATCATCCATTAGAACTGTAAACTCACCATTAGAAGGATTTGGTGAGATGGTGAAATTAGGGGTAGAATTTGTATTTTGAACTCCAACAGAGAATTGGGAAAGTTTAAAAATCCAAATATCATAATCTCCATTATTCCCACTGAGATCTCCATCATTCGAATTTGAGGACACAATAGAAATGTAACCGTCATCGGAGGTTTGTTGAATAAAGGATGGGTAATCCTCATTAGAACCACCGTAATTTTTTTGCCAATCTATCGTCCCTGTAATACCCAATTTTAATACCCAACAATCAAATCCTCCTTTATTTCCTCCAACATCTCCATCGTCTGATGCTGACCACCCTGTAACAATATAACCGCCATCAGAAGTTAATTTAATATCTTCTGCTCTGTCAGAATTTGATCCGCCGTAGTTCTTTTCCCAATGTAGATTCCCAAATGAGTCCAATTTTAAAATCCAATAATCAACATCTCCGTTATTTCCTCCCACGTCTCCATCGGTTGAATAAGAACCACCGGCTATAATGTAGCCTTCATCTGGGGTCTGTTGAATAGCATATGCATATTCTTTTTCCGAACCCCCATATACTTTTCCCCATTCGATATTCCCTTCAATGTCCAATTTTGTAATCCAACAGTCATCATTTCCATTATTTTCCCCAACGTCTCCATTATTTGAAGTGGAAGTTCCTACGACTATGTATCCGCCATCAATAGTTTGTTGGATAGACTCAGCCGCATCGACACCTGAACCACCCAGGTTTTGTTCCCATTCAATATTTCCTTCATTACCTAACTTTACTACCCAAAAATCAAAAATTCCGTTATTCCCTCCTACATCTCCATCTTCTGATGTAGTAGTCGCCGCAAAGATAAATCCACCATCGGTAGTTTGTTGTAATGACTTGACACTTTCGTTATTCGTTCCTCCATAGTTTTGTTCCCATTCAATATTTCCATCAACATCTAATTTTACTACCCAAGCATCAGTGACCCCGTTATTCCCTCCAACATCGCCATCTATTGATGAGCTCCCGCTTCCTATAATGTATCCACCATCTGTAGTTTGTATAATCGTACTAGTCGATTCATTTTCTGATCCACCATAATTTTTTTGCCATTCTAAATTTCCTTGAAAATCTAGCTTAATCACCCAAATGTCAAATCCTCCATTATTCCCTTGAAGATCTCCGTCATTTGAATCAGACCTGCCTGAAATAATATATCCACCATCTGAAGTTTGTTGAATCTCGTAACCAAAGTCATGATCTGTACCACCAAAAGATTTCTCCCATTCTAAGTCGGGTTGAGCAGTCATTTTAGTGTCTATGGTGAATATGCATGTCAAAACAATTGAAAAAATCAATGCATTGCTTTTTCTCATAATATTGAATAGGGTTTTATTTATTAGGTAATTCAGTTTTATTATTTCTATTACGATGAATGAATAAATTAATTTAAACAATCTAATATTTATTTTTTCATATTCTTTTATTGAGTGGTTGGTTTTTAATTGCGGACTACGTATCATATGTATCCAGCGTCCGAAGCGATAGCTAGGATGATGTGATCACATGGTGTGTGTGCCCAGAATGGGCACCCAATTCCTTCCAAAGTTAAAGAATTATTTTGAGATAGAATCTGAGGACTCTTGGGAGATGCAAGTTCTCCTATCGCTCAAAATAAGTGAGAGCAATTAGCAAGTCGCAAGGGAGTTTTCCGCGTTATTAACAGTAAATGAAGAGAAAACCAGTATCTGTCGTCCGGTGAAGTTCAAACTGCTGGGGCATGGATTTGTCGCGGTTTACAAGAAGGGCGTTAAAGGCCAGTATCGGTTGAGTATCGCCCAGAAGAGTT
>CAYTVR010000581.1:0-2176 GCA_964441245.1 uncultured Saprospiraceae bacterium
AAGCATTATAGAAAGACGAGAAATGGTTATGTTGTAGTAAGAGTATAATCAATACTTTGATAACCAATACTGTGGATTAAGCTTTTGATTGTTTTTATAGATTCTAAAGCCTAAAAGTGTTTCCCCATTTCTTCTATTGGTAAATGCTTGACCAATCACTTGGCCTGTTTTTATCTTATCGCCCTTTTTTACTGAAATCTTAGATAAATTGGTGTAAATGGTAAGGTAATTACCATGACGAATCATAATGGCAGGATTTCCTCTTTTTATAACTAGAATTTGAGATACTTCACCATTAAAAACAGCTTTAACATCCGCATTGGTTGTTGTTGCAATTTTTATTCCAGGATTGTTAACTTCAACTGAACTGTCCGTTAGAGAGCGTCCTTTCCCGAATTTGGCTTTTATAACACCTCTATCTACAGGCCAACCGAGCTTGCCTTTATTCGCTTCGAAACTTGAGGCTAGTTTTTTAGATTCTGGTGTTAGGACAAATTTTCCTGTAGATGTCTTTTTCCCAGCTTCTTTATTGGATGCTGCAATGGCTTCTCTAATTAATCTGTTGATTTCTTTATCTAAACGATCAGCTTCTTGTTTCTTCTTTTTAATCTGAGACGCAAACTTGCTCATATCAGCTTTTATAGATGCCATTAGAACTTCGCGTTGTTTCAATTCCTTTTCTAACTGACGCTTGGCTGCTCTATTTTCTTCAATAAGTTTTTGCTTATCTTCTTTTTGTTTTGATAGTTGAATATTCAACTCTTGCAGCTCCTTGGTTTTACTTTTAATAGCTTCTCCTTGTTCTTTTTGATAGTTTGAATATTGCCTAATGTATTGCAGTCGTTTGTAGGCTTGCTTAAAGTTTTCAGAAGACAACAAGAACATTACTTTACTCTGTTCTGATTTACTCTTGTATGATTTTACAACCATGGCGGCATAATCATCCTTTAATTCTTGAAGTTGTGTTCTTAGACTTGTAATTTCTTTTTGATTGGTGTTGATTTCGCGAGTGAGAAGATTGGCCTGTTCATTGGTAATTCTAATCAGATTTTGTCTAACACTTACTTTGTAATTTAAGTCTTCAATAAGTGTTACTTCAGATTTTTCTTCTTTCTTTTTGGTGAAAAGCAACGCATTTATTTGCTTCATCTCTTTTAGAATCTGCTGACGCTGGGCCTCCAACTTTTTTTGTTTATCACTTTGGGCAATAAGAACTGAAGGGGCTAGAAGAAATCCAATTAGTACTAAAAAACAAAAACCCTTTACACTCATTATTTTATGACAATTTCTTTGTATCCAGCTGGAATCTTAAACGGAAAACGCACCTCATCGTTCAGAGCCAGAGATTTAAATTCCATAGTAATAGCAACCTCATCCGAATCTTCAACGGCAATAATTCGAATATCCTTGGGTAAAACCTGTTTGTCTATTTCTTGATACGATTTATAATCTACCTGAAGAATGCGCTTTTTTAATTGTTGAAACAATTGTAGACTATCCATCTTAAAATGCGAAGGATTAATGAGATAAAACAGCTCTAAAAGTGCCCTTTGGTCTTTTGGCTGTAAAGCATACGAATTTTCATTTACAGAAACCATATGCGGTTCTTCTTTCAGATTATAAATTGCTTGGCCTAACAATATATTTTGCACTTTCATAAAGTCTAAGTCTACACCAACGAAATCACTTAGGAGTTTGTAGTCGCCATCAAAATATTCGTTATCGAGTTTGTTATAAAAACGAACTTTTTGTGGAGTGATCATCATTCTGGCCAATCCAAGTTTGGCGCTTAGCCAAATGACTTTGTCTTTTTCAATTCTTAAATTGAAAGTCGAGCCTTGTTCTTTCTGGTCTTGGGTAATGTCGATTTTCACCTTGCCTTGAAGTGTTTTAAAGTCAGCACCATTCTTTTCATGCTGTTTAATCACTTGCTTGGCTGACAATTTTTCACTCGCCTTACCAGATTCTATGACACTTTTTGCTGATTTACAGTTTGCAAGAAACAGTATAAGCACAAGCCCAAAAAAGATCTTTGTAAAGTTATATTTATTATGTCTTATCACTTTAATTATTCTATTTATTACTGATAGATTGAGATTCCTGCCTGCGCAGGAATGCGTTTATTGTTGGGCTTTTAAATCTTGTGCCTTTTTAGCAAACGTTTCAGATTTACTTA
>CAYTVR010000582.1:0-2165 GCA_964441245.1 uncultured Saprospiraceae bacterium
TTTATACAAAGAATTCATTTAGGTTTTTTAGATCTAAATGAATTCAAGATCAAAAAGGTCAAAGCAAATTGTTTTGACCCTTTTTTATGGCATTATTATTGATTTAACAATACTTTAACATTTTAAAAAGCAATTGGCAATTGCTTACAACCAACAATTATTCATCAATGATATGGGAATATTGTTAGAAAAAGAAAGAAAAAGCTTGAAAGACCGAAACCCCCTTTTAGTTCGGTTTTTCGGTGCTTGCCCGACACAAAGTTTAAAATCGCCAGGCAATAATTCTGCTTACTCTTGAGTTTGACAGTTTGAGGGTAAAAAACGGCATTTTTAAAAGTTGATTCCTTGATTTTACTGGGTTTATTGTCTCCATTTGAAAAAATAGCGGTAGTGCGAAAACGTTTTTTTCTTTGATTCGAGCTAGCTAATTTTGCCTTATGGCATTCCTTAGAGCAGAGAAAAAATCATCAGGCACCTATTTACGAATTCTTCAATCCTATAAACAGGATGGCAAGTCTAGACATAAAACTCTTTATTCATTGGGTAAGCTCGAAGATTATGATGTCAATCAACTAGAGCGAATCGCTAAGAAGCTATTGGAACTTATAGGCAAGGATGTTGATATTCTTGCTAGTGTTTATCTACATGAACTGGGCAGGTACAATTATGGGTATGCTCTTATAGTAAGCAAACTTTGGGATATTTTTAACCTGGACAAATTAGCCAGGGTGATCACCCAAAGACATCGTGTCCGATTTGATTGGCAACTCATCTTTCGCTTTATGATTGCCGAGCGTATCAATGAACCTTGTTCTAAACTTCAAAGTAGTTTTAACCAATCGGAATATCTTGGTTTTGGTGATACGACGATCCCCCTACATCAATTTTACAGAACATTGGATTTACTAGAGTCGGAACAAGATTTGATAAAACAACATCTTTTTAGCCAACAACGTAGTTTGTTCTCTACCGTGCTTGATGTGGTATTTTATGATGTGACTACACTTTACTTTGAATCTGGTGTAGAGCAGCAGGATGCATTAAGACAAAAGGGCTATTCTAAAGACGGTAAAGCACACAAGACACAAATCGTACTGGGACTATTGGTTGATAAAAACCGTAATCCAATATCATATCAAATTTATCAGGGCAATACCTACGAAGGAAGCACGATGATTGATGCACTAAATACCATGAAACAACAATTTACCATAGACCGTGTTGTAGTGGTTGCCGATACTGCTATGATCGATAAAGAGAATCGCAACTTTATGGTAGACAACCAAATTGATTATATTATTGGTGATAGTATCAAAACACTTCCTAAAGCGATCAAAGCAAATCTAATCAATATTGAAAACCACAAAGCCATAGAAGGAATCTCAAAAGAGACCTTTAGTTATAGTGAGACTAGCTATAAAGGAAGACGCCTTGTTTGTAGTTATTCTGCAAAACGTGCACGTAAAGATGCATATGCCAGAGAAAAACTCATTGTAAAAGCCAGGCAATGGCTGGAAGAGCCTTCAAAATACAAGCAAGTAAAAAAAAGAGGGGCAGGCAGATTTATAACTTCAACCAAAGACGGAGCATCTATAGAACTGAATCTACAGGTCATAGAAAACGATGCCAGGTATGATGGCTTTAAAGCATTATCTACCACAACAGATCTGCCGGTAGAAACCATCCTGTCAAAATATAGTGACCTGTTTGAAGTAGAACATACTTTTAGAGCCTTAAAAAGTCAACTCGAAATACGACCAGTCTTCCATTGGACAGATAGAAGAATCAGAGGACACATCGCGATGTGTTTTACAGCATTTACTTTTATCAACCACTTAAAAAACAATACGGATCTTCAGTACAGAGCTATTGTAAAAGCCATAGACCGTATGCAGGTCTCTCTTATCAAAGATGACAAGGCAAAATCAAATATCTATCTACGTTCCAAAGTTGATGAGTCTCAGCAGATCATCTTCGACAAATTAAAACTAAAAGTGCTAAACGACACAACACCACAAAATTCTATAAACCAATACTTTACAAAATAAAGTAGTGCACAGGCTATTTTACAAAATCCTAAATATCAAATAATTAATTCTTTAAACTGTCAAACTCAAGAAAAATGTCTTTCAATAAAAAAGCCAGTAAAAACATTTACTGACTTT
>CAYTVR010000583.1:0-2159 GCA_964441245.1 uncultured Saprospiraceae bacterium
TGATCCTAGAGGATCAAAGAGTAAAGCCAAAAGAGTTTTATTTGTCTAGGGTTTTAATGCAGTATCATCCAGTCGGTGATCTTGCCTATTTGCCAATACAAAAGTAACAAATAGATAGTTCAAGTTATGACATAATTTTTGTTACTCGATATTTAAATACGATTTGATAAAAACATTTACAAATAAAAGAAAGTATTTTTTAAGAAGAACCATTTTGGACATGAATTGTCTGAAAGGCTTTCTATTCGTGCTGTTTTTACTCGTAGGAGTACTACCTAATGCCTTATCACAAAAACAATTTTTTCTAAAAGTAGAAAATAGCACTCCCGATCAAAAGTTGTCTGAAAAAGTATTAAATTATCAAACTGCTTTCCCCGACTCTCTTTCTGCAATGGGAGAGCTGAAACGATTGTTATTTCGTTTGCACGGCAATGCTTACCTCGAAGCTTCGATTGAACGAGTGGAACAAGTAGATTCTACTTTTACAGCATACCTAGAACCAGGAGAAAAATACGAATGGGCAGCTTTAAAAAATGGAAATGTAGAAGAAGTGTTTTTGAGTCAAGTGGGCTATCGAGAACAACTTTTTTCAGGCAAGCCTTTTTACTATAAAGCTGTGAGAGACTTACAAGAATCTTTGCTGGAATATGCGGAAAATAATGGGTATCCTTTTGCAGCGGTATGGTTGGATAGTATACAAGTAAAAAATGGAAAAATCGCGGCGCAAATTTTTATGCAACGCAATCAATTGATTTTAATAGACAAAGTCAGCATCACGGGGAAAGCTAAAATTTCTGCAAAATATCTTCAAAATTATTTAGGCTTACAGCCAGGAAGTTTATACAGTAAGGAAAAGATTTTAAAAATAAGAAATCGACTTCGGGAACTTCCTTTTGTAAAAGAAAAGTCAGACCCAACGATTACTTTTGTTGGAAATAAAGCCACGGTCAATTTATTTTTGGAAAGAAAGAAAGCCAGCCGTTTTGATTTTTTAATTGGTTTACAACCGAATAACCAAACTACTGGCCCCAATCAACCAGAAGTCAGGCGATTTCAATTCACTGGAACCTTCAATGCAGACATGCAAAACCAATTTGGACAAGGAGAAAAGATCTTTGCTGAGTTTCAACAAGTTCGTCCTTTGACCCAAGAGTTAGAGTTGCAATTTGCCTATCCTTATATTTTGGATTTACCATTTGGAACTGATTTGAAGTTTGATTTATATAAACGAGATACCAGTTACCTCGATGTGATTTTTGATGCGGGCGTTCAATATTTATTGGAAGGAGGGAATTACTTAAAAGCGTTTTGGAATAATTCTTCTACGAATATTTTGAGTGTCAATGAAACTGCGATTTTAAATACGCGTCGCTTACCACAACGATTGGACGTAAGCCGATCATCTTTTGGTTTGGAATATCAATATCAAAAACTCAATTATCGTTTTAATCCGAGAAGTGGTTGGTCGGGTATGATACGAGGTGGAGCTGGTGTCAAAAAAATTAAAAAGAACAATCAAATTTTAAAACTACAAACGCCAGATTTTGATCCAAACTTATTGTACGACACCATCGACCTTCGATCTTTTCAATATCAAATCACTGGAGCTTTAAACTACTATATTCCCTTGTTTAAACGGATCACGATTCGTACGGGGATACAAGGTGGTTTACTCATTTCTGAAAATGCCATTTACCAAAATGAACAATACCGCATCGGTGGAAATCGCATTCTTCGAGGCTTCGATGAAGAATCAATCTTCGCAACTAACTATGGAGTAGCTACAGCAGAATTACGGTTTTTAATCAGCCTCAATTCCTATCTTTACGCCTTCGGTGATTTCGCCTATGTAGAAAATAAAACCCCAGATATTCGAAACTTTGATCGCCCAATGGGAATGGGTGCAGGCATCACCTTCGAAACAAAAGTAGGATTGTTTGGCTTCAGCCTAGCCGTCGGCAAACAACAAAATAACCCTTTCGATTTTCGCTCCGTCAAAACCCACTTCGGTTACGTTAGCTTGTTTTAAAACAATAAGAGATGTTTAAAGTGTAAAATAAATGATAAATTTCATTTACATTATGTACGATATAGCACTACGTTCTAAGTGGCGGGTTGGGAAAGGCAAAATAGGAGGGAGCGGGTGATAGGCATTGAGA
>CAYTVR010000584.1:0-2150 GCA_964441245.1 uncultured Saprospiraceae bacterium
TAGCCAACAAAGCCACGCCAACATCTGCAAAAACAGCTTCCCACATCGTAGCCAAACCACCTGCTCCAAGAATCAAAACAATCACCTTCACTCCAAAAGCCAAAGCGATATTTTGCCAAATAATCTGTTGAGTAGATTTACCAATTTTGATACCCGTAACAATCTTTGAAGGTTGGTCAGTTTGGATAATTACATCAGCCGTTTCAATCGCAACATCACTTCCCATTGCTCCCATAGCAATGCCTACATCACTTGCTGCCAATACGGGCGCATCGTTGATACCATCCCCTACAAAGGCAACAACTTTGCTTGCATCTTGCTTAATAGTTTCAACCTCATTTAATTTATCTTCTGGCAAGAGTCCACCTTTTGCATTTTTAATTCCCAATTCTTGAGCAACCTTTTGGGTGATAGAATCTTTATCTCCAGACAGCATGATGATGTCTTGAATACCTGCATCTCGGATTTGTTGAATGCTTTGTTTAGCATCCTCTTTTAATTCATCAGCAATAGTTACATAACCTGCAAATTGTCCATCAATTCCAACCATAACAATGCTTTCTACAATTCCCTCAGTATTAGATGGAACGCTGACATTGAATTGCTGCATGAGTTTTTTATTACCGACCAATAGTGTTTTTCCTGCTACTTTTCCTTTCAATCCTTTCCCTGCTATTTCTTCAATATCAGTTGCTTCAGGCAAATCTTGATTTTTAGAATATTCCAAAATTGCTTTAGCAATTGGATGGGTAGATTTGGCTTCAATCGCCATCAGCAGTTTCATAAATTCGCTTTCTTCCATGCCGTCTGTTATGACCACGTCCTTGATTTTAAAAACGCCTTTCGTTACCGTTCCCGTTTTGTCCATCACTAAAGTATTCACTTTTGTAATTTGGTCAAGATAGGTCGCTCCTTTGAATAATAAACCATTTTGAGAGGCAGCCCCCAAACCACCGAAATAACCTAACGGAATAGAAATCACCAAAGCACACGGACAGGAAATCACTAAGAAAATCAATGCTCGATACAACCAATCTGAGAACTGATAATCCGACACAAAAAAGTAAGGAATGATACAAATGGCAATTGCTAAATAAACTACAATGGGTGTATAGATTTTTGCCAAACGTCTAATCAATAATTCTGTTTTTGATTTACGGGAAGTCGCATTTTGTACCAATTCCAAAATACGGGCAATGGAACTATCATTAAATAACTTCTCTACTTTCACTTCAATCACTCCGTCCAAATTGATAGAGCCTGCCATTACCTTTTCATTTTTTTGGACATTTTGAGGTTTGCTTTCTCCTGTAAGTGCTGCGGTATTGAGTGCCGCTTTTTCAGAAATTAAAATTCCGTCCAAAGGAATTTTTTCACCCACCTTGACTTGTATTGTTTCCCCAATTTGTACTGTTTCTGGATTGACCGTTTCGTAAGTATTTTCTCTAAAAACATTGGCTATGTTTGGGCGCACATCGAGCAATGCTTTAATATTATTTTTGGCTCGTTGTACCGCAGCCGTTTGGAACAATTCTCCGATGGCATAAAACAACATTACCGCTACTCCTTCGGGATATTCGCCAATGGCAAATGCTCCAATTGTAGCAATGGACATCAGGAAAAATTCTGTAAATACTTCTCCCTTCCTAAGTGCTTCCCATGCTTCTTTTAATACAGGCAAACCAACAGGTAAATAAGCAATGGTGTACCAAACTATTTTTATCCATCCCTTAAAAAAAGGAGCTTCTAACAAATGTTCTGCGGCTAAACCTGACAGTAACAAAACCAAACTAATCAAAGCAGGAAGATAGGCTTTCCAGCCCGTAGCTCCGTCATGATTATGACTATGCGAATGGTCGTGACCATCCTCTTCGTGATGATGGTCTTTTTCTTTTGCAATCAACGGAGGCGTTTTTGCATCTATTTTTTCTTCTAATGAGCAGCAGGTTATTTTGCCGTTTTCATCATAAGTATGTATGTGCTTTTCGTTTTTCATTTTTATGACTGATTAACTGTTAAATGTAATTGACTACTAAAACCACCTTCTTACCTTTTGACAATAATCGGTATAAGATTTCCCATGCGACTTTTTCAAGAATTCTTCCTCCAATCTTATCTGTGTATTAATACTAATCGTTGAAAGTGAAACG
>CAYTVR010000585.1:0-2144 GCA_964441245.1 uncultured Saprospiraceae bacterium
GTTCCGCCAGAATTGATTTGCATGGTTGATGGGAAGGCCAAGCCGTCTTCATCATTTCCGTCTCCTAAGGCATTTGTTGATGGTTGACCATTCATTTCAAAATCTATGGTTGATCCAAGATATAAACCAACGATTACCTGATGACTAGGCCCGCCATTGATACTATCTGTTTGATAATCCATGATGCCGGTTACAGCCGAGGTATCTGGTAAATCGCCCCAATCGTATAATTTCGAACAGGTAAATCCTACATCAAATTTATGATTTCCACAGCCTGTAGCAGAAGTGGTCAATTCAATGAAAGGCAAATCGGCTGGCATGTTTCCTAAAGCGATACTTAGATTGGTACTATCGGCATCTGAGTCTACATTATCATTGTTATTAGCATTAACATCTGTGGTCGTAAGTCCTTCATAAATTCCTGTTGCGGTACTATAAGCACCGAGGTTATTGTCATATTGACCATTGGCAAATACGATGAAATAATTACTTTCATAGTCCAATCCGCTCCAAAATCCATTTGCTGTAGCTTGGCCTGATGGATCGACATCGATCCCAGAAGTATCTACATTATTTTGGTTGAAATAGTAATGACCGTTTATGGTAGTGTCTTGTCCTACTAACTTTCCTGTTCCATCAAATAACTGCACCAACATTTCATGGATTCCTTTTTCGCAAGCATCTTGGATACCATTTTCGATGGAATCACACCAAACGTAATTTCCAATTTCTATTGGAGCTGACTTACAGAAAACTTCAACATCACCAAGTCCCGTTCCTTTTCTTGCGGACAAAGAACCATTTCCAACATATAGTTGAATACCTCTTTCAAAACTACCGTCCATATTGTTCAACCATCTTACTCCTCCAGAATTCCATCCTATCGGATCGACCTGCGTCGTAATAATTTCATTCGATCCAGGGATAAAAGTTAGACTTCCAATATTAGTTTCGGGGTGACCACTATAAGTAGCGGGATTGGCCATTTGTGAATCAAAGTCATCATAGTAATATTCATTCAATATTCCATCACCATAAGCACCACCTAAGCTAGGATGATCGTGATTGAAAGCACAACCCGGATCACCTTCATTTACATAAGCACCATTTACTTTACAGATTCTTAAAATATCTCCACCACTATAAGTTGTCCAAGGGAAAAGAGACATGTTATTGACATCTGTACTATATTGATTGGGATGTTTCATAAAACCTTCGATGTTGCCAATACTAAGGATCAAAGACTCATCAGTATCCAATTCGATATCCATCAAGATCGGCATTTGTCTACCACTATTAGTCCAGTAATCAATCCAAGGTTGAAAAAGTATTGGACCACCTTCACTGTCATTACCATTATTAATGTTTGCACTAACACCTGGTCTAGCGTAATCTAATGGGAATGAAGCCACATTTCCAAAAGTTCCATTTGAAAGCTCTAAAATATGTGCCTCCAAATCACTCGTTAGTTGACTAGTTTCGGCGGAGCAAGTAGCTCCTACAAAAATTCTTGTTTTAAAAATTTCAATCGCAAAAGGACGATAGCTTCCATCACCACATCCAGGATCAGGAATAGGATAGGTATTGGCCACTGTTACATTAGATAGGTCAGAAATATCCAATGCTACTAATTCCTTTTTGAAAAGATTGACCAGATAAAGTGTTTTATAATCTTCGCTTATACCAAGATCACCAATTCCAATTCTACCTATATGTGGATATACTTCAGGATCATGAGAGGGAGCACCTGCTACATTAGGCAAAGTGACTGTTCTTGGATTGGTTCCAACATCTACCCCTATACTAGAAAGATCAATGGTAGAAGATACGCTTGAAGCCCCTCCAAGTATTGGATCAAAATTAAGGACATAAATAGCATCTAATCCACCAGGTCCTAATCCAATATGTCGTTTTAAAAACGCAGCCGAAAATATTTTATCTCGATTTCCATCAAATGCCATTCCCCAAGTCGCTCCAATTTGATTGGTAGTCGCCGTTGATGTTTTACCCGTCGCATCATCTCTAAAAGAAGCCAAAGCATCTTCCCCAACTGTTGCTTCTCCAGGCACATAACAAGATACTCCCAAAAAAGGATTATCATTACAATAATCAGCCGGACTACTCAAACTAAATTTGGTACAAGC
>CAYTVR010000586.1:0-2122 GCA_964441245.1 uncultured Saprospiraceae bacterium
CTAAAAGTGTAAAATATGTCCCTTTATAAGTGTAAAGAAGGTCCCTTGACTGTACCCAATTAAGGCCAACGGTCTAGTATATGAAGCGTGGCGACCGAATGGAAGCTATGATTTCATATACATTGTTACAAGCTTTACTCTTTTTTCATAATTGTTGGTTCTCCTTCAAGGTAGCCCAAGGAGATAAGAAATTTATCTGCCTCAAGAGTTGTCTTTTTATAGTAGACCTTGCTTCTATCATAATTGAAGAATCCATGTTCTTGTCCTTCATATAGAAATAAATCACAACGGCTTCCTACTGCTTTCATGGCTGCACAAAAATATGCAGATGCCTCCATAGAAATTCCACCTTCTTCAGTTCCATAAAACATAATAGTTGGTGGAGTATCGGGCTTTATGTTATGCAATGGCGACAAATCTTTATACTTCTCATCTATCCATCCATAAACTTCTGCATCGCTTGGACCAAGATCTATTACAGGATTGAATAAAATCAGAGCTTGTGGTTTTGAGCTTATAGAAAGATCGTCATTGGGATCGTCATAACCATTTGTCATAGCAGTTGCTGCTGCCAAGTGCCCCCCTGATGAACCTCCAACGGCAATTATTTTATCCTTATCTATTTTATATTTTTGATCATTTTCTTTTAAGTATCTAACAGCTGATTTCGCATCTGCGATACAATCAAAGATACTCGCCCGATGAGTGCTCCATACCCTATATTCCACTAAAAAACATACGATCCCTCTTTCAGCAAAGTATCTTGCTTGAGGTTCGAATTGTTTTAAACTACAATTGAACCAACCGCCTCCTGAGAAGAAAACCATAGCTGGATAGTTATAAGTACTATCTACTTGGGAAGGAAGAAAAATTCTCATTTCTAATTGAGTACTATCTATTTTCTTATAAATAATAGTTTCATATCCCGTAGTATCATCTTGTGCATACCCAATGGTAACGGTTGTAAAAAAAAGGAAGAATAATACGATTATTTTTTTCATCTTTTATACTGAATAACGGTCAAAAATTATGTTGATTTTGAATATTTTACATATTACAAAATTATATAATTTCAAACGCATCGTTATCTAACTTGATTTACTTTCGTTTTCAAAATACTGAAATTTTGGAGATTGATTTAAGGTTAAATTTCTGGGATTTTGAAGATGAAAGGCCTTAGGAATTGCTTGTAACGGTCCTGCCATAAGATGAGGAACGACGTTAGGAAGTTCTTCATTCTTCATGGCCAGTTATAGCCAGTAGGTTACCTTGTTATTGACTATGGTAATTTCTCGATATGATTCTTTTGCTTTAATAATGCAATCACCTTTTTATCTTTTTAGCAAATCAAGCTCAAAGACGATATGTGTACAGTGAATAAGTTAAGTTGTGTGAAGGATGCAAATATTTACACTCTGTAAGCTTTATTATGGAAAATCATTCTATTTAAGTCGGGAGTCTAGGACTCTTATATTTTTTAAAGTGTGTTGTCCAAAAAGACCATGAAAAACCGTACAGAATGGATCAAACACAAAGTTCATTTTCTCGATTCTGGATTTATACCATAACATATCCATCGATTCATACTCTTTATTTTTAAAAAAATCATGTACTATACCCTTAATTTTTTCATGGTCATTGTCCTGTTGATTAATAAATATTGTAGAAGGGTAAGCAATGTGCTGTTTTGCCTTGCCACGATGATCAATGAAATCATATTTTTCTATAGCAGATTTTACAATGTAACTACTAAAAATTGGAGCTAAAAGCGATATTCTAAATGCCAAGATCTTAATAAAAATTGCTTCTTGAGTCTCTATTCTACTAACTGTGATACTAAATTTGAAGCTTGGGTGCGGAATGCCTGAGAAATCCTCAAAAACAATCTCATCTTTGTATTCAATAAGTTTTTTTAGTTTTGCCAAATCATAATCATCCTTTTCTTTGACTTTGGCAGAAAATTTTTCTTGTTTTTCATTTATGATCTGCGGGGTATCTTCAGCTAGTGGATAGTAATCATACAACCATTTATCATAATCAACTGAATCGGTCTTATTAAATCCCATACTGAGCATAGTAATTAAATTTGAAATTCTTTAAAAAATACATTTTCCAATCGGCA
>CAYTVR010000587.1:0-2120 GCA_964441245.1 uncultured Saprospiraceae bacterium
TATATCGGGATTCTGCAATTTTAATTGCTGCAGAAAAATTTTAAACAGATGAAAACTATAACATCTTTCCTATCCGCCACTCACCGGTGGAATAATAACAATTTCATCTCCAGCATCAACCAATTGCTCGTCTGTGGCATATTCACTATTGACAGCGATGGCTAAAGATCTTAGTTTTTCAAAATCCGGATATTTTTCGACTAAAGCCTTTTTCAATTCTCCTACGGTTACCGATTCTTTGACAGAAAATTCGAAATCACTTTCTCCAACAATATCTCTAGCAATGCCGAAGGCTAATATTTTTATTTCCATGAGTTTTATTTATCAACTAGGTTTCATCCATCCATTTTCAAGTCTAGTAATTCTCCTATAATTTCTTTTGTATTATTTTCATATTTCAAACATTGAAATTCTCCTAATCTGATTACCTCTTTAGTAGACTGTTTTTGAAAACGATCAATTATTTCTTTTTTGATGATCCCTTCATTTACAAATCTATCATAGTGAGGAATGATAATTTCATCGACTAAGTTCATTCCTTTTTTATCTTTCAAATTTATGGTGTTCATTTCAGGAGTCAAAAGATCGATGATTTTCAAGTCCTGCATCAGGATCATAAATCCTGCACTGATTCCCATGATTGGATGATTTCTAGTCGCTATTTTTTGTAATATTTTATCTGCTTTATTTTTTTTAAAATGATATAAAAGATAGTATGGATTTCCTCCATTGATGACTATAATATCTGATGCATTCATTTTTTGGGGATTCTCCAATTCAACATCAACAAAACCAACCCGAAATCCAAGGTGGTCTAATTTTATTTTTAAATCGATAGCGTGCTTGTTTTTCTCTTTATACTTTTCCGATGCTGTCGTTATGATAGAAACTTTTTTATTGTTTTCTACAAAAGATAAAAAATGCTCAACGATTTCTTCATTTGCTAATCCTTTTGAGCTCAAAAATAATCTCATTCGACATTTATGGGTTGAGGGTAAAATAAATTAAATGCTTAAACATATTTAATCAAGATACGAATCCCAACAAACATAATCAAAAGTGCAGTCCATTTTTTAATGGTGATTTCACTCAATTGCTTGGCTCCAAGACGAGATCCAATTTGTCCGCCAAGAAATACTGCTACAATTAAATAAACTGCCAATCGCCAATCAATATAAAAATCTGGATTGGTTTGTTGACCAATGAGGCCTGCTATCGAATTCACTAAAATAAAGGCGCTTGCTGTCGCAGAAATGATTTTGGATTCTGCCCAATGTATCAAATGTAAAATTGGAGCTAGAAAAATTCCTCCACCAATACCCACCACACCTGCTAAAAAACCTATTCCTGTTCCTAATCCTGCATCCAACCATATCGAACCCTTTTTTTCTTTAATTAGTATATCCTTTTCTTTAATTTTATTTGTCTTCGTTTGCCAAATCATAATCAAAGCTGCTAGGATCAAAACGACCGCTAGTAAAATAAAATAAGTTCGTTCTAACATCTGTACCGTTCCACCAAAATAAGCTGCAGGAATACTAAAAATAACAAGTGGCCATACTTTTTTCCACTTCAAGTGACCATGTTTGTAAAAAAGATAGGTACCTCCTAAAACCACGGTAATATTACAAATCAAACCAATGCTGCGTACCACTATTTGCTCAAAAGTATACAAAGCCAATATAGCTTTATAACTTGATCCCCCTCCAAAACCAACCGAGGAATAAAGGGCAGCTACACCAAAAAAGAAAAACAAAAGTTCCCAATTTTCCATCCTGCTAAGTTAATCGATTTTCCGTAAAGAGATTTCTATAAAATAAAAAGCCAGAAACTGCAATGCAATTTCCGGCTTTTTATTTTTATAAATTTAGACCTCTATCGGATCAAAGTAACTTCTCCAGTTTGAGGATTTTGAGGACAACCTTCTAAAGAAAGGACGATCTTATACATGTATACATCCGATGGAGCTAATTTCCCTTTATGGAAACCATTCCAACCTCTTTGCGGATTATCATTATTATAAACCAAGTTACCAAAACGATTATAAACTTTAAATTCATCTACCTCAAAATCATCTGCATCATTTGCATTTTGGAATACTAAATTGAAATAATCATTTA
>CAYTVR010000588.1:0-2105 GCA_964441245.1 uncultured Saprospiraceae bacterium
CTTTGTACTTTTACAAAGAATGAAGTAGTAACCATTCAAGGCACACACATGTGACATGACGATCATGCTTCCTTTGTCAGCACGACGGGTGTCACTTGACCGTTATCTGTAATTGAAGAAATTAAAATAAATGATTGAAGATTTTTTGTCAAAGATTGATTTGTCTCAGCTGTTTAATATTTTAGCAGGTGTTACGGCATTTTTTGTTGCTTATCTGAAAATACTTCCATTGATTCCAAGGTCTTCAGTTAAAATCCTTTCTGACCTTGAGGTATATGAAAAATCAAAAATATCAGATATAATAAATTCGGAAATAATAAAAGATGCCATTGAAAGGGAGGTTCAAAGAAAATATAGAGTTCCAACTAAAATATATAGCTACAGTACATTTTTTATTTCGTTCACCATTCTTATAACGGTTGGATACTTTCTCTACAGTCGAATTGTCGCTCAACTGATTGATACAAATTTCTTCTTTTTAGCATTAATTGCTTTCGGATCATATGTAGGATTGTTAGCATCATTTGACAAGCCTAAAATTGAGAATAAACCTAAAACAACTTTACGTCAACCTGTATTCAAATTTGAAATATTTAGTTGGGGAGAACTATTTGGTGGGGTATTAACAATTTTAATTTTTGGTTTTTGGACATTTAAACGCTTTTTTAGAAGCGGTGAATTTAATTATGATTGGTGGGGATTGCTTACGTTTGTTTTTATGCTATCTGGTTTTGGAATTCTAACAGGGGCGTTTAAAAATCAAAAGGATAGTGAAAAAAAGGGAAAGCCAGCTCATAATAATTAAGAACTCAAGTGGTCGTCAGACCCAGCGGTGAGTTCCCTGTTAAACGGAATCGCGAGGAGCACGCTGTAGATTAAAAGCAAATATTATTTGGTGGGTAGATGGGTATATTGCCCTCAGTGGAGTTGGGTTTGTTTTAGTTTGATCTTCGTTTTGTTTCTTCAATGCTACATTCAGATACTCATTCGATCAAAATTGATATCGGATTACTATAGAATACGCACTTTTTTAATCGAAGTCCCGAAGAATAAATCAAGCCAATGAGCACTCTGTGCTTTAATAGTTTGGGCGTACTCAACAATCGTTTGACCTCTGCCACTGATAGCACGACAGGCAGGGTGTGTTTCTTTTTCAGAGAGGGTAGTTTTATGGCCTGATCTTTTAGCTCGTAAATTCGAAACAAAAACCTCAGACCATAGACGGTGTGTTTAAAGTAAGACAAGGAATGATTTTGCCTTTTTTGAGATCGAACAAAAAACCATTGATCTGCTCCTCTTCCAAAGTGGTAGGAAGCATTTTGAAGTGAAGGGCTATTTTGGCGATGCATCTGCCATAGTTAGACAAGGTAGATGGAGAATGTCCAGCTAATACGATGGCTTGTTCCAAACGATGCCACATGACATCAAATCCGTTTACTTGTAATTGCGCTCGTTCAATGACCTTTGGTTTCTTAGAAATAGCATTGCTGTTTTCCTTTGTTGTTAGATTTAAAAGTTTAAATACATACTGTGATGGAAATTTTGTGCTAGATTTATCTGGTTGTTTAGAAACTTATCGCCGAGAGCGATTTAGATCAACAAGCGATGATGAGATCAGACTTCCTGTGGTCGTCAGCTCCACATCGTTGGTCCTTTTTACCCAAATAAAGAATAATTATGAATTCCGAACAGATTAAAGAAAGAGCAAGGCCCATAATCAACAAGGTGTCAACTGTATCGGAGAAGTCATTAGATCTGGTGAATGACTTAATCGTAATTGAAGATTATGAAAAAGGAGATGTTTTTATCGATAGAGGTAAAATAAATAACAAGGAATACTTTGTTTTTGAAGGTATTTGCCGGAGCTTTTTATTAAGCCCAGAAGGTGAAGAAGTAACCATATCTTTTTTTCTTGAAGGCGGTGTACTTTCTCCGAATAAAACAAGAACCGCTAATCAAATATCTCACCTTAACTTTCAAGCGCTTACTAAGCTAACAGTTGCTAGTTTAAACGCTGATAAGTTTGAGCAGTTAATGATAAATCACATTGACATACGCGAGTTTGGAAATATGGTTTTACAAAATGAACTCCTTGCAAAAGTTGA
>CAYTVR010000589.1:0-2099 GCA_964441245.1 uncultured Saprospiraceae bacterium
AGCACTAAAGTTAGCAAATAAATCACAGATAGAAAGTCCGTGAGGACTTTCGTAAGTAGGCTATAACTAGCAATGAACTATACATGTTGTTGCCATTTCGTTGTTTTTTCAGAGTTAGAGTCAGTAATTCATTCCACATTCTGAAATTCTATTCCGTTAAGACTCATTGATACAAGACATATCTTGGAGGCTTTTGTCCATTTAGTCGCATATAAACAAGCATTTGTCCTCTATGATGAGTTATGTGGTCAGTAAGCAATAACAAAACTTGCCTTTTTGTTCTATCCACTCCAAAATAATCTAATCTTTCGCCAAGTCTACTTATGTCAAAGTTTGAGATAAATTCTATTGTTTTGTCAAACGTTTTATCAATAGTAGCAATCATTTCCCTTTTTGATTTTTTATCAACTTTCAATTCCGTGTCTGTATTCCAATCTCTGGCTTCACGTCCTCCCATTAAAGATTGGCTATGCCAATCCATTGCCCAACTTATGTGCATCAAATTTTCTGCAAAACTCATTGATTCCGGTGTTGCTTTGAATTCATATTTTTCTTCTGGCATCATTTCCGCTACAAGAATTAAATACTTTCTGGAGTTTTCCAGTCGTTCTAAATATTCCATTACAAAATCATTTTGTTGATTTTGTGTTGGCGATTTACACGAAGAAAGTATTATTGCTAAAGTTATAATTAATATATGTTTCATAGAGTATTTTTAATTTTCCGTTCAGTTTTTCTCAATGAATGGCAACTACCTGCTAAACACAGTCACGGAGCATTTTTGGTCAGCTTTCGCTGAATGTGTTCCATCGGTTTTGTGTATGACTTCGTTACGTGTTTAAGCACTAAAGTTAGCAAATAAATCAAAGATAGAAAGTCCGCGAGGACTTTCGTAAGTAAGCTTGCATCAGCAATTAATTTTATACGGTGTTAGCTGATGTTTTTATTTCTATTTTTCTAGGTGTCCAATTTCCTTTATCAGATTTTTTCCAAACTCTCCAATGTTTGTCAGATGTCTTAAATGGTAAATTAGATTTTATTTCTTTTATAAATCCCGATTCATATTTGTCTATTTTCTCAAATGGCAATGCAAACCAAACAGAAATAGTTGATTTTTTAGATAATCTTAAATAAATTCGAGAGTTCTTGATTCTAAAATCCAATTCAGGAATAAGTTCTTGATTCGGCAGAATTTGATTGGTATTTGGGTCTTTAAAATGAAAGTTCCAATAAAAAGTCAGAGTTATTGGTCCAGCAGGATTTTTTGGTAATTCATTATTCAGTTCAAGTGTTTCGAATCCTTTTTCAATATCTTTCTCGGTCAGATTCCAAGTCCAAGTTCTTAACCAACCGTCATTTCTTGTTTTTGGAATTCCAAATTTTAAAGTCAATTTCGGTAATAATTTCAGAGCCGAATATTCCTTCTTTTCAGACTCGAATAAAGTCAATTTGATAGACATTGGTTGTGTTTTGTCAGCAAATAAATTCAGGAAATCTAATGTCTTTTCATAATTAATTTTCGGGGATTTTCTACTCACACTATGAGCTCCTCCAGAGTTAATTGGTAATCCTTCGTATGATATGAATCTATTCATTTTCTTAATGAGAGCTAACTAGTTAAATGTGGATAGATATACTTATTATTCTGTGTTATTTACGGGATAACAGGAGGTTTTGTTCCTGTTTATATAATTATATTTAGCCAACAGCTTCTTTAAAAACGTTTAAACAACGTGCGCGTGCCATTTTATGGTCTACCATTGGAGTAGGATAGGTAAGTTCTTGAAAATCTGGCACCCATTTTTTTATATACTCTAATTGTTTATCAAATTTTTCAATTTGTGTAGTTGGATTAAATATTCTAAAATATGGTGCGGCATCAACACCACAACCAGCAACCCATTGCCAGTTTCCTATATTACTAGACATATCGTAATCATGCAATTTTAAAGCAAAGTATGCTTCGCCCAAACGCCAGTCTATTAATAAATGTTTACACAAAAAACTACCAACCAGCATACGTACCCTATTATGCATAAAGCCTGTTTGGTTTAATTGTCGCATGCCAGCATCTACTAAAGGATAACCCGTTTCGCCAT
>CAYTVR010000590.1:0-2081 GCA_964441245.1 uncultured Saprospiraceae bacterium
AATGATATTCGAACAACCTTGCAAGCTTTGTATGCGATTTATGACAATTGTAATTCTCTTCATACCAATGCTTATGATGAGGCGATCACCACTCCAACTGAGGAAAGTGTACGCCGAGCCATGGCTATTCAGTTGATCATCAATCGAGAATTGGGATTAGCTAAAAATGAAAATCCATTACAGGGCGCGTTTATCATTGATGAATTGACTGAGTTGGTAGAAGAAGCCGTGTTGTTAGAATTTGATCGCATCACGGAAAGAGGTGGTGTATTAGGTGCCATGGAGACCATGTACCAACGTGGAAAAATTCAAGATGAAAGTTTGTATTACGAAACGCTGAAACACACCGGAGAATTTCCAATCATTGGAGTAAATACTTTCTTATCTAAAGATGGTTCTCCAACTGTTTTACCCAAGGAAGTTATCCGTGCTACCGAGACAGAAAAAGTAGATCAAATCAAAACACTAAAAAATTTGCATGCAGCTAAAAAAGTAGCTTGCGAAAAAGCATTAAAAGAGTTACAAAAAGCAGCTATTGCCAATGATAATATGTTTGACCATTTGATGGAAACGGTGAAGTTGGCTTCTTTGGGACAAGTGACCAATGCTTTGTATGAGGTGGGTGGGCAGTATCGTAGAAATATGTAGTTTGATTGTTGAATCAGTATATTGAGTATACTTTTTAAAATTGATTTATCTAATATGCTACTTTTTCATCGGCAAAAAGTAGCCAAAATCCTAGAATATTTAAACTCCTTCCAGTCAAACAATAAATCTTCTAGCCACCCTTCCCTTTATCGTGGCCTTCTTTCGTGATAGTTCTATCTATTTTAAATAAGTTCCAAGAAATTTAGAGCACCAAGAATCTTTTTGAGCAAAACACCAAGCAAAAGCTGTTAGTCCCTGGTATTGCACATTTCTCAGAATCTTCGTTTCGATTGGATATTGGATGGGATATTGGATATTGTCTAAACAAAATTAACCGAGTTAATTCGAGGTAGATGATTGCTAATGGTTTGCCAGGAGTCTCCGTCATCTTCTGATAAATATAAATTCCCTGTTGTCGTTCCAAAAACTAGGACTTGATTTTTCCGGGCTAATCCATGCCGAAATACTAAATCATAACAATGCTCTTGTGGCAATCCTTTTCGCAATGCTTGCCAAGATTTTCCACCATCTTCTGTGCGGCAAACACAAAGTGCGCCATCTTGTGCAATCCGAACTTCATCACTCACCGCAGGAATGACCCAAGCTCGATCTGGATTCAAATCATCAATCGCTAAAGCAAAACCATAGCGAGCCAAACCATTAGGGTCGGTTACATCTTCCCAAGTTTTCGCACCATTTGTTGATCGAAAAATGCCACAATGATTTTGTTGCCAAATGACATCAGGCTGTGATTGACAAGCCAATATTAGATGTGGATCATGTCCTATTTTTGAATCTCGCAGTGGAAGAAAATCTGCTTTCAATCCTTCGTTTCTTGCTTCCCAAGTCAATCCACCATCCATCGTTTCAAAAACTCCTGCACAACTAATTGCGATATAAACATGATCACTATCTCTTGGGTCAACTACGATAGAATGGATATAAGGATGATCGCGCCCTGCACCAAACCATTCATTCATTCGCGAAGGATGATTCCATAAACCTTCCATTAGTTCAAAGGTATCGCCACCATTTTTACTATAAAATAAACCACCAGGTTCCGTACCCAGATATAGTTCTCCTTCTTTATCTTTTCCTGCTTCCGCAAATGCCCAAATATTTTTAAGGTTGGCATTTATGCCTTTTTTAATTTCTGCTCCTTTCGGATAAATGGGTGCTTTGATCGATTCCCAACTTTCTCCCCGATCAGGAGATCTATACAATTTTTGCCCCCAATGACGATGCGCTAAAAACGCCCACCAAGTATCCGTCCTACAATCAACACTAGCCATCGATACCGGGAATCCACGAAAATAATCTTTGGTAATTTTCCATCCATCAACTGTTTTATCAACGACCACCAATCCTTTATTGGTTCCAACTAAAATTTGATGACTAGATGATCGCATGATGAAAAATATTATTTTTTTGAG
>CAYTVR010000591.1:0-2031 GCA_964441245.1 uncultured Saprospiraceae bacterium
ATGGTCGCGTGGCCGAGTGGCTAGGCAGTGGTCTGCAAAACCATCTACAGCGGTTCGAATCCGCTCGCGACCTCTACAAACTTCAAAACCCTTTAGCTTTTTAGCTAGAGGGTTTTGTTGTTTTAAAAAAGTATCCTTTAAATTCTTAATATTATTCCTCTTTTAAGGTTCTTGCAGGATTCATCGAAGCAGTTTTTAGCGTATGATAAGAGACGGTTATTGTGGCAATAACGACTAATATAATCGCCGGAATCAAAAAATGCCACCAAGAAAGGGATATCCGATTGGCAAAATTATCCAACCACGTATTGAGTATCCACCAGTTGATCGGTAATGCAAGAAGTGTAGCCAAGCCTACCCATTTTAAAAAATCAAAAGATAGTAACCACCACAAATTTTGTAAGGATGCTCCTAAAACTTTTCTAACACTGATTTCTTTAGACCTCAAATTGGTTACATAAGAGGCTAAACCAAACAAGCCAAGGCAAGCAACTAATATTGCGAGTCCAGCAAATAAGCCAAAAATAGTCCCAAAGTTCAATTCCGCTTTGTATTGTTCATTGTAATAATCATCTAGGAAAAAATAACTAAAAGGTTTATTCGCAAAAGCCATTTCCCAATGTTGCTGAATTTTATAAATCGATTCTTTCATATTAGAACTATTGAGTCGAATCGAATAATAACCAGCTGGGTCTGAAAAATATCTAAAAATAAGTGCGTCATAAGATTGCTTCGGAGATTCCTGCCTATAGTTTTTCACTACTCCAACTACAGTCATGGTATCTCCCCAGAAATTAATTTTTTGATTTAAAATTTCTTCCGGTTCTTTAAAACCGATAGTTTTTAATGCTGCTTCATTGAATAAAACATTAGATTCCTCTTGACCAAACTTCGAATCAAACTTGCGTCCAGCGACCAATTCTAATCCATAAAAATCTGCAAACTGATCATCTCCTCCTACCACTCGATATTGATTGCTTTCCGCCTCTGTTTTGTGTAACAAGCGAATTCCTCCAGCGTTCCATGTAGGAGTGCGTCCAGGGACTGCTGTCGAACTAGTCATTGATTTGACACTACTTTCATTTTTGACTTGATTTCGAAAAACATCATATTGGAGAGACATGATCGAGTCACTCGAAAAACTTGGTGCATTCAATACCAAAGTCTGATCGATATTGATTCCCAAATCTTGGGTTCGAAGAAAACTCAATTGGTTATAGACGACAAAGGTTCCCGTAATTAAAAAGATAGAAGCTACAAATTGAAAGGTAACTAAACCCTTTTGTAATAAATTCCCTTTGGCACTTCTAGAAAACTTACCTTTTAAAACCGTTACCGGTCGGAAATTAGACAGAATCATCGCTGGATAAAAACTAGATAATAAGATGCCAGAGAAAAACAAACCAATCAATACCAACCAAAACATTGGACTGTCTGGAATGCTATGGGTCGAACTTCGTCCAATAAAATCGTTGAAATACGGAAAAGATATTTGGATAAAAACAGCCGCTAATAAAAATGCCAAAAAATTCATGAACGCGGACTCTAACAAAAACTGAGTGACCAACTGACTCCTATTACTTCCCAGTACCTTTCGGATACCGACTTCTCGAGCGCGTTTTAAAGAATGTGCCGTAGTCAAGTTGGTGTAATTAATCCATGCGATAACCAATACAAATAAACCAATCACTAAAAGAAAATAAGTAGATTTTTTATCTCCCGTGGGTTTGATTTCTCCTCGATAGTTCGAAATGAGATGAATTTCCGTCAAGGGCTGTAAAATAAATTCCATACTAGCATTATATTGAGCTAATTCTTCTCCTGCTCTCTTTTCAACAAAAGCTGGAAATTTTTTAGCCAAAGCTTTTGAATCTGCATTGGGATTCAGTACCACATAATTTAAAAACCCATCCCATGTCCAAGCCGTTCTTGCCTCTTCACTGGTGAAATTCACATAGGTCTCAAAAGAATATAAGACATCAAATTGCATATGAGAGCGCTCGGGTAAGTCCTCAAAAACACCCGTCACTT
>CAYTVR010000592.1:0-2027 GCA_964441245.1 uncultured Saprospiraceae bacterium
ATCCATTGCTTTTGTTCTTGAGAAGATAAAAATGTCCAAGCAATAAATCGACTCACTTTTTGTCCTTGCCCCATTTCAATAGTTTTAATGTCAGTAGCTTTTACTTTCTGTAAAATCTTATAGGTCGGTTTTAATGTGGCTTCTTTTGATATTAAGCTTGTAAACCAGAAGCATTGTTCGCCAAAGTTTCGACTGTCATAAATCATGTCTTTTATAAAGCGAGCTTCACCACCTTTTGTCCACAACTCATTATTCTGTCCACCAAAATTCAAAAGCGCTTTGCTTGGTCGTTTTCCTTTTAAATTTTTAAACTTTCTTAAACTTGCTTTTTGAGCATCTTCTAGTGATGCATGAAAAGGTGGATTGCAAATGGTGAAATCTACTTTTTCTTCCGGTTTTATAATGCCTTTGAAGAAGGCATTGGATTGTTCTTGACGTCTAATTTCAACATTGGATTTTAAGTTGGAATTTCCCTGCTCTATAGCTTTTGCAGATACAATTGCATTTTCATTGGTATCACTGCCAATAAATGACCAACCGTATTCATAATTACCAATGATAGGGTAAATGCAGCTCGCGCCAACACCAACATCTAGACCTTTGATATGTTTTCCCTTTGGGATTTCAGAGCCATTACCTTTTAACAAATCAGCTATATTATGAATGTAATCGGCACGACCAGGAATTGGAGGGCATAAATAATGCTTAGGGATTTCCCAGAACTCCACACCATAATGATGCTTTAGAAGGGCTTTATTTAACGCTAATACAGCATCTGGATTAAAGAAATCTACAGAATCATCACCATATTTGTTTGGTGCGACAAAAGCCGCTAATTCTGGAGAACTCTTTTTAAGTACTTCAAAATTGTAACGTTCTCTATGTTGGCTTCTTGGATGAAGTTGTGATTTTACTTTGGGATGTTCTTTTTTCTTTTGCAAAACTCATGTATTTCTGATTGCAAATGTAGTGTAAACTTCTAGGCTTTATCTTTCTTACCAATGATATATAGATAATCTCCAAAGTCATTTTCATGCGATTTCATAATGTCTTTGATTTTTTCATTATCAATGTCTTCTCTTAATTGTATCAAACCTGTTTCAACTTCTTCAAGATTAGCTAATGCGCTAAACGATGAAATACCATGTCTTATACTTTCATCGAAGTATAATTCTGGATTTTGTTTACCACAATACAAAAATTGATCTTGTAAATCTGGCTTTATGTTATAAATTTCTGTTGATGTGATTTTGAATCCGGCTGAAACCATAGCTTGTTCTACGGCTTCCAAAGAAGGCATCTGTACCATAGAATCCTCAAGCATTTTAGGGAAGTAATGATTTAGCCAATAACCTTTCATTTGCTGAGGTGTAGAGGTGAAGATCACTATTTTTCCATCGGGTTTTAAAATAGAAGCTAATTCAGAGAAGGCACGATGCAAGTTAGTCCAATGATGAATGGTTAGAGTACCAATAATACCATCAACGCTGTGCTGAGCTAAATCGGTTTTTTCTGCAGTACCAATTTGCCATTCTATATTTTGGTTTTGAGAACGTGCTTTTTGTAGCATCTCTATGGAAGGGTCAATACCAATAAACGTAAACCCTTTTTTCTGAAATTCATTGGTGTAATTACCTGTGCCGCATCCAATATCCAAATAATTCCCATTTTTATTTGGACTTAAATGCTTTAGCAGTTGCTCTGTTAAATAGGGGTCAGCTTTCCGCGTTTGGTTGTAATTGATTCCTATTTTGTTGTATTTGGTTGACATTCGTAATTTTCTAGTCTAGTAGCAGTAAGATAACAATTAATTGAGCAATAATGGTCAATGAAACCGCTAAAAAAACAGTCTTTTCTGATACTTTAAAAAAAGAGCTCACACTCTTTTTACAAATTAACCAAAGTGATGCACCATAAAATATGAAAGCAGTAAAATAAGTCATAGGAGATACCGTAGGGAATAATTTATCTAATCCTGGTAAGCTAGATGGTTGCCTATTGAAATTATCAAAGAAAAACTCAAACAA
>CAYTVR010000593.1:0-2017 GCA_964441245.1 uncultured Saprospiraceae bacterium
AACAAATTGACGGTTTGGGAAGTCTACAATACCACTCAGTTTATGCAGAAACAAGTTGCAAATCCCGAATACATCAATTCTTCAGCTTCAGACCTTTTTAATGTAGAGCCTTACTATAGTTCTTCTAAAAGTGAAACAAGCGCAACTATTTAGATTCATTTATTATTTTGTAATGGCTGATGTTATCAAAAGTATAGATCAACGGTTAGCATAAATAATCATTCTTCATACTGTAAGTAACGAAAAAGTGTTATCGTATAAGTCATCTTTAATCATTTGATCTGAAAACAAAATTAAATCTTTAGGTATGGCTTACGACGAACATCTTGGAGACCGAATCCGTCAAATTCTAAAAACCGAAAAAGTTCCAATTTAGGATAAAAAAATGATGGGTGGACTAGTCTTTATGGTCAGTCAATAGCAAAATGTGTTGTGACACTCATATCGATAAAAAATATGGAGATAGTTTACTCATGGCAAAAATTGGAGTTTGAAGCTTACGGCCGAGAAATTAGTAAGGAAGAATGTTTACCAATGGATTTCACAGGGAGACCGGTGAAAGGCTATATTTTTATAACCCCAAAGGGGTTTGATTTGGATGATGATCTAGACTATTGGATTACCAAGTCCATACACTAAAATAGATCGATTGGCTAAACTTACTAACTATTAGCCGAGAATAAACTTTTCAAAAAGGGTTTTTTTGTCCGATTATCTACCAAATTAAATTCTATTGTTTATTAACCGAAAACCTTTTTTTTGGTATTATAGCGAAAACACTTACAAGTTATCTTAAAAATTTGCACTCTATCCTAATAAAAGGTCCCTAAAATAATTTGGTAATACATTTACATATATAAACAAGTGTCTTACAAACACTTAGTATTGTATTGTTTCCCAAAAACAAAACCTACTTTATTATGAAATCAATTTATGCTATAGCATTCGTTATGATGACCCTTTTATCTTACGGTCAGAAATCATCTTTATTACAGAATGTAAATTTACGAGCCAAAGAATTAAAGCATAAGCTCAACAAGACTGGTGATAGTCTTATTTTCAACAGTGACAAAATCATTGAAAAGGTTGAGATTTATAATTCAAACTTCGAAAAAAAATTCATAGTCAATAGTTATAGTGCAAAAATACCTTTAACATATATGCCTTCAGGCAGATATGTAACTGAAGTGAAATTAAGAGGAAAATTGATATTAATTACGCTATTGGTTGAAGAGAATATGATTCCAGAACCATATGAATCCAACCCTAAATCTCACATTACAAAAACAAAACCTTTTAAAAGAGAACCCAATTCTTTTCGAACAATTGCAAGTAAAAGCAAGACTAGCAACCTAAATGAGTCTCATAATCTATTTGGAAGTTCGAGATCAAAATCTAGTGGCATTAAAAGTCCTAACTTAGAAACGGTAAAACCTAAAATTATTGCTCCAATAAAGCTTCCAAAAAAAGATGTAAGGTTTTATTGGATCGTTAGAAATATAAACAAAGGGCAAAGTTCTAGCAAAGTAATGAGAATGGGAGAAAAAGACGAGGTTGACAGCATGATAGAACAAAACAAAATCGATAGACAATCTGCAGCCGGAAGGCGTAATGAACTAATTATCTGGGAAGTTTATGACGCTTCGAAATTTATGAAATTTCAGAGATTAAATGCCGATTATGCCAACGCGAAAGAAGCAGATTGTTTTAATGTTATACCAATTTACAAATCTGGAAATTAAACTACTCCTATTCTATTTTTTCAACTCCAGCTTTTCCGCAAAGTAATCACAAAAATCTTTCATAGTCGCTGTCATTTTTTCATCTTGAGTGGCACGCATAAACGTGTCGCTCATAGTCACTAAAGTCTGGTGAAAAAATTGCTTCATTTCATCAACAGGCATATCCTTAGTCCATAAATCTATTTTTAAAGTTTCTTGAGTCTTACTATCCCAAACGGATAACATTATCGCTTTCGCTTCCTCGTTATCTATGCCACCATCTTGTGCAGACCATC
>CAYTVR010000594.1:0-2012 GCA_964441245.1 uncultured Saprospiraceae bacterium
CGAATCCACCGCTTGAAGCACGGCATTCTGTCCATTTTGGTGGAATAGACATTTTCCCTTCGAGGTTGAGATACCCACATTTATTAAACTTGGTCTTCACCACTGCTACACCTTCTTTAAAATCGTCTACATGTTTAAACTGAGGAAGCTTTGTGATTATGGCACCTTGATTATCAACAAGCATATATTGTTCTCCCGTCCAAACGCGATTACTACCATATTCACTTTTCCAGACCATGTATCCTTTTGGAGGATGATCCAAATCAACAATTTCTTGTGCTTGAGTGGGTTTTTGCAGTACCAAAAAACCTAAAACACTTAAAAACAAAATCTTTAATCCCATAAGTTATATCAAGTAATCTCTTGCAAAACTGGCTTGGAAGATAGTCAAACTAGGTTCAATTCGATTTGTTGACCTAACCTCTCGATCAACGCACAAAGTTCGACGGTTAGCACCTTTATTGAATTCGCTACAAATCCAATTGGTCGATTTTGTGCTCAATATTTCCTTCTTGCATGGCTGCAGAAAGCAAATGAAAATTTGATTTGTCGACGACTTGTTCAATGGTGCCGTTTTTGAGGTAATGTACACTATCACAAAGGTCTTGCAACAGTGAAAAAATGTGTGAAGATATAATAATGATTTTCCCTTTAGCTTTCAGCTTTTTAACTAATTCAACAACGATTAAATTACTCTGCAAATCCAATCCGTTAAATGGTTCATCTAAAATGAATATGTCATTCTTTTGAAGTAGAACCCCCATTAAAGCAATTTTTTTTCTCATGCCAGTTGAATAATTCTCAACAAAACGATCAAGTGGCAAATCAAAAAGGTTGGGTGTATCAAAATCTTCAATATTTAAGCCTCGAGCCTGAGTGATCAATCGTAAATACTCGTACCCAGTAATTCTTGATAGGATGGGCGGATCCGTAGGCAAATAGCCACATTTATTTTTTACAGCTCCTGCGTCCCAATCTACGCTACCTTCACATTCCAAAAGCCCAATTACACATTGAAACAAGGTAGATTTACCTGCACCGTTTACCCCAACCAATCCGTTGATTTCACCGGGCTTACAAACCATATTGACACCTTGCAGTACATGGTTTTCTCCAAATGACTTTTTTATTTCACTGATGTTGAGCATAATAGTTGATCAAGGTTTTTGGATGCTTTTTGATACATAATCGGCACTAAAGCAATTCCTAATGGAGGAAAAACAACACTTCCAATAATTAACATAGATTGCATCAGTTCAGGGAGCGTTGGGTAATAAGCATACTTCGATAAAAGAGCCAATGAAAGCACAAGCAACCCAACTACTAGAATAAGCAGAATAATCCACCAAACTTGTATGAATGCAATTAAAAGCAGTACAGCAGGTGCAAGATTAATAAGTAAGAGTTGAGTTAAAGCGGTCTTTAATTTTTCGTTGAGAAAATGCTTTGATGAGTTATTATAATTCCAAATGTAATATTCTGGCTCCTGATAGCTATAAAAATGAACCGGTAGCAAAAAAGAAAAACCCAAAATAACCAAAGCAAGGTTTTCGTTATCGACATATACCGCTATCGTCTCCACTGCAAAAATCACAGCCATTGCTAACCAACTTTTACGAAAACCAACAATAAACTCAAAAGGACGCTTGCCAAAAGGTGTAGGTATCACCCAACCGGTTAACCTTTTTCTATCGATAAAAGATAAAAGCAAAGCTAGCCCAAATGTGACCATGGCATGATAATGCGATTCTTTAAAAACTAAGAAAATTGCAAATGGTAAGACGATCAAAAAGCTTTCGAGAAGTTTGATATAGCGTTTCGTTTTTAAGGAAAAAAGCAGTCCTAATAAATGCATGCGTTCTGGAGTGGCATTAGCCCATGTTGCATAAACCCCTAGGCTCGCATATATATATGCTGCATAACTGAGCTTGTAAAACAAAATATGTGAAACGAAAACAAACCCAACCAACAACACGATAATCGACAATAATGGATTCAAGCCAACTTGGGAA
>CAYTVR010000595.1:0-1992 GCA_964441245.1 uncultured Saprospiraceae bacterium
TTTTTCGAAATCCTTCACTATCAAAACCAGCATCTGCATTCATAAACAATCCGTTGGTTTCGATTTTTGATTTTTCTAAATCATTGATCATTTCGGTGAAGAAAATTTCGATCTCAAAAAGGTCATTATGATTACCATCAATGGGTTTTGACATTGCTAATGGAATTCCACATTTATCAGTTAAAAATAAAGCATTAGTAGTTTTTGCTTTTTTTCGACGCTGACAAGCGACGGCTTCTCCGCCTCTTTTGGCAAGAGTATGAGAACCATCTAATTGAATGGAAGACATGTCTAATTTCGCTTTATGAATCGAAAGAAGTTTTGTCCACAATTTTTTCCAAGAACCATCTTTTGACCATTTATTAAAATGATAATAAAATGAGTTCCAGGTAATTAGGATTCTACTACAAAAAGCACCAATTGGTAATTCACGCCATTGACAACCACTTTTTAGTCGATAAATAATGCCTCTAACAATTCGCCATAATGGCACTTTTGTTTTTCTACCAAGATTTGTTTGACTCAAGTGTGGTAATAAATTTTTTGTAATGAATTTTTTAGATAAATTTACATACATGTTGCAAGAGATTTTTAATTGTTTGTGTAGGAACTAACAATTTACTGCTTTTGCAACATTTTTTTATTTACTCCATCTTTTTGGAGTATCTATTTTAAAACAACTTCCATATAAGGCATTTAAGAAAATATAAGATTAACGCATTATTTCTTAAATGAACTTATATACCTTATATGGTTCATTTTTCTCCTTTCACTTTTCTTTTAATTGGATCAATATGCCTATCGACTTTTCGAAAATAAAACCTCCCGCCTTTATTTTAGAGGAGGAAAAATTGCGTCGCAATCTCTCTATTATCGCTGACGTCCAGCAAAGAGCAGGTATACAAATCATCTTGGCCTTCAAAGCATTTGCTATGTGGAGTGTTTTTCCGATTATCAAAGAATATGTATCTGGAGCTACTGCGAGTTCACTTTTCGAAGCACAACTTTGTTTTGAAGAAATGGGAACAAAGGCACATACTTACGCCCCCGCTTACTTCCCTAATGAGTTTGAACAATTGATGAATTGGAGCAGTCATATTACTTTTAATTCGATCAATCAATACGAACGTTTTCAGCAACAATTAAGAGAATCATCTACGACTATTTCTGCTGGCATTAGAGTGAATCCAGAATACTCTGAAGTAGAAATTGATTTGTACAATCCATGTGCAAGCGGGAGTCGCTTAGGTGAGTTGGCGGATCATTTCACAGGACATTTGCCAAAAGGCATCGAAGGATTACATTTTCATAATTTATGCGAAAGCAATTCTTTTGCATTGGAAAAAACATTGGAGGCTTTCGAAAAACGTTTTGGTGAATTTATTCCTCAGTTGAAATGGATCAATATGGGAGGAGGACACTTGATGACTCAAAAAGATTATGATATTAAACATTTGATTCAAGTACTTAACTCCTTCCAGAAACGTCATCCTAATATAAAAATCATCCTCGAACCGGGTAGTGCTTTTGCTTGGCAAACAGGAGTTTTATACACGACAGTTATGGACATCGTTTCCAATAAAGGCATTCAGACAGCGATCATCGATGCCTCATTTACTGCTCATATGCCAGACACTTTGGAAATGCCTTATCGACCTACTATCCGTGGTGCGCAAGACCATGATCAAGGCAAACATTTATATCGAATTGGTGGTGTTAGTTGCTTGGCGGGTGACTTTATGGAAGTCTATTCTTTCGATCAGGAACTTAAAGTTGGGGATTCGATTATCTTTGAGGATATGATGCATTATACGATGGTCAAAACAACGATGTTTAATGGAGTAAAACATCCTAGTATTGCAATGTGGACAAAAGCAGGAAAAATGAACTTGATCCGGGACTTTGATTATTTGGATTTTAAAAAAAGATTGTCTTAATTGGATATTGGATATTGGATATTGGATATTGGATATTGGATATTGGATATTGGAT
>CAYTVR010000596.1:0-1992 GCA_964441245.1 uncultured Saprospiraceae bacterium
ATTCGCTAACAATACCTATAATTAATTCCTCGGGATTTTCCTGTCGGAAAATCCGCGCATTTTTGCTATGTTTGGGTTGCGACGGGAAATCCTAACGGATTTCTGGCCGCAACTAATCATAGCCAAACCGTTGTAAAACATTTGAACAAAATTATGGGCATATTCAATTTCTTCAAGAAAAAAGAGAAACCAAAGATTGCGGAAAAGCAAATTGCGGAGAAAGAACCATATGAAAAAATTATGGAGATTGATGAACGTCTAAATGAGATTTCGGATTACGGAAAGAATTTATCTAAACTCAATTCTTCTCAACAAGTTGTTTTAATTATTGAAAATCTTGAAAGAGAAATCAATAATGGCGGATTTAATCAGTTTTATTTTAATTCGAGTGGAAATCACGCACAAATAACTGTTGAATATTTAAAGAAAATTGGAGCTGACAAAACAGCTGAATTGGTTGAAAAAGCTAATTCTGAATGGCCAAATAATGAAATTCCAATTGATAGAACTGAAAGACAATCTTTACTCGAAGAAATTGAAAATAATGCTGAACAAGTTTGGGAAGATTGTGACCAAAAATTTTATAAATACGAAGACGATATAGCAGGATTATTAATGAATTTTGTAAATGTAAACCGAACAGACTTTGAGTGAAAAACGTTTTACAACAATGTATATAAAACATAGCTATTATAGGCTTTCCGAGAGGTTTGTGTGTATTTATGAAGACCGCCAAATTTTTAAATTTGGCTATTTGGAAAAAGAAAGATAAATAGAAAAATTTAAAAATTCAGCTCGTGTATAATCCGAAACGATAGCGTCTTTTTGCACGCTACGTTTCATATACGGAGACGTTAGCTGTAATTTAAACCATGAATAAAATTCTTATATACTTAATACTATCAGTTTTTGTTTTTTCGTGTGGTAACCGACAGAAAACGGAGGAAACTGAGCAGACTCAGGAAAATTTCAAATGGCTTTCTCTCGAAAATAAGGATAGCGTTAAAATAGTCGGACTCTCAGAAAGAAGTCTAAAAGGTATACCGGAGCCTTATGTTTTTGTTCACTACGAGTCGGACAGGTTTAATGGAAATGGGAAGGATGAAAAATTTAGGAGCGAAACTCTACTAATAGCTAAAGCGCTTAGGGAAAATGGAAAATTTCCAGACACACTTATTTTACAAGCTATGGGAGTGTCGAAAACTAGTGGGTTTATAAAAAATCAAACAAACTTTAATACCGTAGTTTTCTTCAATGGACAGGAATGGACTTTCACGGAAAAATAAAAACTACAGCTAACAAAGGCTAAAATTCATTGCTTGCGAATTTCCTAAACGGAAATCACGCGCAAAAAGCTATCTTTAGGTTCGGCTGGATTGTCCTTCGGACGAATCACAGCAACGAACCTTAGCCGAACCGTTAAAAATAATTGCGCTGAAAAATAATCCAACTCCCCTTTTGCAATTGTTCGAGACGTCTGTTCATGGTCGTTCTGTCTCTTTATGGAACGCACACACAAATAAAAAAATTATTCGGGGCTTTCCCTATTCTCAAAAATGGTTTTTGGGGATTTGTAAGTCTCAATAAACATTCTAGAAACCGTCAACCGAAATCCACTTTTTAAACATACGGAAGGAATTGGAAAATGTCAATTTTTGGCTGTTTATCGTATTGGTCTAGGTAAAAACGTTTTTTTTAATACGGGGGAAGGAAATCACTCTTGTGGAAATAAACAAAAACCATTCTTGAGAATACCACGCGGTCAACCAGTGATGGTTTGGGGCCATATAATGGTCCGGGCAGCGCAACAATTAATAACAATGCCTATAATCAATTGCTAGCCTTTCTATCTAAGAAAATATCTATAACTTTAAGAAATGCTCGGGCTTGCGGGAAATCCTAGGGATTTCTAAACCGCAAGTAATTATAGCCTGAGCAGTTGGCAAACATTTAAAATCAATGTTCAAAATAGCAGAACAGATAATAAATAGA
>CAYTVR010000597.1:0-1965 GCA_964441245.1 uncultured Saprospiraceae bacterium
GGAGATGAACGGACTTATGAAAATGCAGTTGCCTTAAGGGCGGTAACCTCAGTCGATGGTATGACTGCGGAATGGAGTCATTTACCCTATGATTTTATGGCAACCGTATCTAGTGAAATAATCAATAATGTAAAAGGAATAAATAGAGTAGTATATGACATTAGCACAAAACCTCCTGCGACTATTGAATGGGAATAAGCTTTTTGGCTTTCTCCTAATCGGAATGCTTGTTTTTTCTTCTTGTGACTCACTTCGCAAGGCCCAATCGACTACTGCTAATAGCGGAAGTAGGGGGAATGAAAAAGAGGAACTTCCAGAAATCAAAGGAAAGAAAGTTTATAATCCTGAAACAGGGAAATTTGAAATTCAAACCAAGTCCAACCAAGTCGATACCGTAAAATGGACCGATGTTCCTCGGGAAGAAGCACCACCAATTGTAACGGAAGGATCAGGAAAAGTGATTGAACCCAAGCATGGTTCAGGTGATACTTCAATTGATCCAGGTAACAAAATGAATGAATATAATGTAGCGGTCATGTTACCTTTTTTGGGAAATAAATTTCAAGAATATGAATCTAGGATCAATCCGAAATCAGCATTAGCTTTGGATTTTTACAGTGGGGTGAAAATGGCCTTCGAAGATTTATCGAATGAAGGCATTCGTCTAAATGTATCTGTTCATGATTCTGAAGCTTCAGAAGCAACAACCAATAAATTGCTTAAAACATCAGAGTTGTATCAAGCACAAATGATTGTGGGGCCGGTAAAATCTAGTAACTTAAAAAAGGTAGCTGCTTTCGCAAAGCAAAATAAAAAAGTATTGATTTCGCCTTTGAGTCCATCTAGTAAAGTGACGACTGCTAATCCTTATTATGTACAAGTTAATCCTTCCTTGAAAAGTCATTGTCAGGCGATTACTCGACATGCATTGGATAGATATCCTGCTGGACAAATCGTTCTAGCTTGTCGCAACAAATCTGCTGAAGTTTCTCGATTAAGATATTTTCAAGAAGCACACCAAGAAGTAGTTGGTTCAAGTTCTGTCGATAAATTTAAAGAATTTATCGTGACGGATCAATCAGCCGACTTTAATGAGATGGACGTTACTCCTTATATTCAAGAAGGAAAAACAACCGTTTTTGTGGTGCCTTCCTGGAGTAACAAGAATTTCGTGTATGCGTTGTTACGGCAAATCAGAATCGCTAAAGGCCGAAATAATGTAGTCGTATATGGTATGCCACAATGGATGGAAAATGATAGAATCGGTTATGATAATTTGAATGATCTAAATGTCCACATTAGTAGCGCTTCAAATATTGATAAGGAAAAAGCAGAGATAAAGAATTTCCGTCGTCGTTACTTTGATCGATATGGGCAGGTGCCTGCTACCAATAGTTTTGTTGGGTATGATGTCATGATGTATTTTGGTAGAATGATGGCAAAACATGGTACTGGATTTAATCAAGCCATTGATCGAGAGGCGGCAAGAATGTTGCATTCTACTTTTAGTTTTGAACCAGTAGCTCCTAAAAATGCCAACGTGGAGAATTATGATGCGATCGAATATTACGAAAATAAAAAAGTGAATATTTTGAAATTTGCAGATTATTATTATCAATTAGCGGATTAAGCCATCTTAGTTTACTTCAAGATAGTCTGTAAGATTTTTTCAAAAAATCAGATCAACAAGAGGCGCAAAGTTTGAATAACTTTGCGCCTCTCACAATTTTAGCTTTCCATTTTTGGTTAATATTGCGAATAAAAGAGTTGAATCCAGAGTTGATTGTAATCGAACCAACCAAGAAAAAAGCCCAAAGGGCTGACATCTCTAAACCAAAGATAAAAGTATTCCATAAGCACTGAAGGAGCGACACTCAAATCAAGAGCATAATTTTTCCCATCATTCACGGTAAAACCTAAAAAATGAAATCCCGAATCTTCTTTTTTCTCCTTTTAGTTTTAAGT
>CAYTVR010000598.1:0-1929 GCA_964441245.1 uncultured Saprospiraceae bacterium
TTGGTTTTGTTTTTTCTTTTTTGATGTCAAAGCGACCCCGACGCTTCGGGGCCAAAGATTTCGCGACCTCATAAAAATACACAGACCTTAGCTTTTAAACCGTAAAACAGTATTGTTTATAGGTTTTGTTATGTGCTGGCTTTTTTCTCATTTACTATTTCGGTAATTACATCGGTCAAGAACCTTATCATATGGTCAATCATATTCTTTAAGAAAATTATCGAATCAATTTCAATTTCTGATGTTTCAGAATCAATAGAAATTCCTGCACTTTTATTTATGAACTCCAAATTTTCTTTTTTTAAGTCCTTAAGAATTCCATTGTTATGCGCTATAGAATTTCTTAATAATTGGTATTTACCAATTTTAGCCCATTGGTCGTTCAGTCCATCTAAGTTTATTCCCATTACTTTAACCACATATTTGCGACATTGAGCAATGTATCCATTGGCATGTAGATCCTTAGGACCTAAGGATAAATTTTGGCCCCCCTTACACCATTCACATAGTTTGAAAAATTCATTTTCAAATGTTGAATAAACTGTCAAGTAAATAGATTTATTTAAGATGTTTGAAAATTCCAAACTGTTTAAAATATCCATTTCATAGATGTCAAAAGCGTCTGGCATTTCTGGATCATGAACGTTTTCAGCATTCCATTTTAAAAATTTTTCTTTCATCTCCTCTTTTTGCGTAGCAATCATTTCTTGCGTGCTGTCTAAATATGCTTTTATTGGGTCAAATTTAAAATCATAGCTAATTTTGAAACTCTCGATAACCATAAATTTTGTTTTAGAATGGGCTATAACGCCTAGTGTATTATTAGTTGCGGGAGTGTCCGTCTACGCTCACCGTAGCTTGAGCGTAGGCAAAAGGACTTTTCCTGCTTGTTAACCAAGTTAGTAATAATTGCGAAAGATTTTCCGTGAGGAAAATCCTGAGTGATTAATTATAGGTGTTGTTGTAAAACGTTTTCCCTTAGTCTATTCCTAAATCGTCTGCAATGCCGTGTTTTAATTGAATTTCGCTTATCGGAATTCCCATACTTTCACTTATTATACCTGATACAATTCTTTCGATTTCATATTTATCTGTAATACTTTCAATATCAATTACTTTTTCAAAATTCAACGATATAGTCCAATCGATTAATTGTCTAATTGTTCCTTTGGATATTGGTAAAGTCCGTTTTATGGTTTTAATTCCTAAAAATTTGACGTGAGAATCTAAATTCGGATTAAAATCAAGAACTACTAATTCGGGTAATTTTAATCCCATTTCTGTTGCCAATTTTATCCAATTCGTTTTCAATTCCGATTGAGTAAACAATTCTGAAATTTTAGTATCAGGTTTTAGCGATGTTTTTTTATAACTCAATTTTTCAAATGCTTTTCGAAAACGGTAAAATACTATCTGCTGTAAACATTTTTCAGATGGACTAATGGAGATTCTTTGGTAAACGGAATCGGCGAAATCTTGAACGGTATAAATTTGTTCGCATTCAGCGTCAGGAATTCTAATTCCAAACTTGTTCTCCACAGAAATTATTAATTCTACTGAATCTAATCCCATTATTGGGTTTCTTTAAATGTGTTACAACGTTTGAGTTATGAACAGTACGGGAGCAAACTAGCGTTTGCTTTCCGCCTATCACTTAGCCAAAACCTTTTGTTTTATTTTTCTTTTAAAATCCCAAAATCCTAATGTTTTGGCGGACTTCATAAAAGTGCGCCACCCATTCTGTAAAGCCCGATGCCCGTATTGTTTTTAGGTTTTGTTAGGCAACGTTTTTATTTTCGAAGTGCTTGATTTCGTTCAATTCCTCTTCCTTTGTTTCCTTTTCTTCTTCGATATCATAATCGTCTTGAAGTCCCAGCCAGAACTTGGCTGAATTCCCAAAATATTTACTCAACCGCAAAGCTGTGTCCG
>CAYTVR010000599.1:0-1927 GCA_964441245.1 uncultured Saprospiraceae bacterium
GATCAACCGATCAACCGATCAACCGATCAACCGATCAACCGATCAACCGATCAACCGATCAACTTTTTAACGATAAAAAATGAAAAAATCAGCTAAAATATACATCGCCGGTCATAGAGGAATGGTAGGATCTGCTATTCAACGAAAGTTAGAAGCAGAAGGATTCACCAATTTCTTAGTCCGTACGTCTCGAGAATTAGACCTTAGAAATCAAGCAGCGGTTAATGCATTCTTTGCAAAAGAAAAACCAGATTATGTTTTTTTAGCTGCAGCAAAAGTAGGTGGAATCTTAGCCAACAATACTTATCGAGGAGAATTTATCTATGATAATTTAATGATCCAAAATAATGTGATTCATGCTGCTCATATCAATAAGGTAGAAAAATTGATGTTTTTGGGCTCTTCCTGCATTTATCCAAAGTTGGCTCCACAACCTTTAAGAGAAGATTACTTATTAACTGGATTGTTAGAACCAACCAACGAACCATACGCTATTGCTAAAATCGCAGGAATCAAAACCTGTGATGCTTATCGAGCTCAATATGGCAGTAATTTTATCTCTGTCATGCCAACCAATTTATATGGGCCAAATGACAATTATGATTTAAAGAAATCTCATGTGCTACCTGCTTTAATGCGGAAATTCATAGAAGCCAAACGCAATAACGAACCTCATGTCATGCTTTGGGGAACAGGAACTCCTCAACGAGAATTCCTGCATGTGGATGATTTAGCAGACGCTTGTTATTTTTTGATGGAAAATTATAGTGAAGAAGGTTTGGTGAATATAGGGACCGGAGTAGATATTGCAATCAAAGATTTAGCGCTCTTAATCAAGCAAACCGTTGGTTATCATGGAGAAATCCAACATGACCTAAGTAAACCAGATGGAACCCCTCGTAAATTGATGACCATCGAAAAGCTAAAAAGCCTCGGATGGGAACCTAAAATTAGCCTTGAAGAAGGGGTTCGAATGGTTTATGAGAATGTAAAAAATAAAGAATGGGCATTAGCCAACTAGAAATAAATCCTGCCTTAAATTTTTTCCTTTGTACACGTTAATATGAGTGCTAATTTGCATGTCAAAGGAAACTTCAATATATTTGTATAAATGTTAATTCTTTTTTCATAAAAGATCATTTCTTCCTAAAAACCTTCCTACGATAGATCTTTATCGTTCTTTTAAATTAAAAAACAAGCATAATATTAATCCAAATAACTGATTGCGATCATTTGTTGGTGACATTTTTGTATTAAAATGCTTAGTGTATTAAAATGTTTTGATCAACACCTAAAAAGAAATTAACACACAAATTTATATTATCTCATTTTCAAACTAAATAACATTTAAAATGAAAAAAGCACTTGTTTGTGGTGCCGGTGGATTTATCGGTGGCCACTTAGTAAATCGACTAAAATCAGAAGGATATTGGGTAAGAGGAATAGATTTGAAGGAGAATGAATTTGGCAATATGAATGCTGATGAATTCATCGTAGGAGACCTGAGAGATCCAAAAACTGCACAAGATGCATGTAAAGGAATGGAAGAAGTATATCAATTAGCTGCTGATATGGGTGGTGCTGGATATATTTTTACAGGAGACAATGATGCAGCAGTAATGCACAATTCAGCATTGTGTAATTTGAACGTATTACATGGCGCTCATTTGGAAAAAGTTGGAAAAATCTTTTACTCTTCTTCAGCTTGTATGTATCCAGAACATAACCAAATGGATCCAGATAATCCTAAATGTTCTGAGGATTCTGCATATCCTGCGGCTCCAGATAGTGAGTATGGTTGGGAAAAATTATTCTCTGAGCGTTTATACTTGTCTTATGCTCGTAACTTGGGCATCAACGTAAAAATCGCAAGATTCCACAATATCTTCGGACCTCAAGGTACTTGGACTGGTGGTAAAGAAAAAGC
>CAYTVR010000600.1:0-1555 GCA_964441245.1 uncultured Saprospiraceae bacterium
ACAATATTTTTTTATCGAAAAGCCCTCAAAAAGAGGGGGCTTTTTGGTAAAAAAATGAGCCGCATTCGGTGCGTTATTTTTTCTTTTTCACCTCCTCTCCAAAATTCAATTTCAGATTTAATCTTCCTTCAAAATGGATAGCCAATTGTTGAACCACTAATGCCCATTTTGGAATTGGGCTTGTCCACTTTTTCATAATATTTTGCGAAGCTAAAAATATCATTTTTAATAAAGCGGTTTCATTAGGGAAAACTGATTTTGATTTGGTTACTTTTCTAAGCTGACGATTATATCCTTCAACTGTATTTGTAGTATAAATGATTCTTCTAATCTCACTTCCAAATTTAAAATATTGACTTAATCTTTTCCAATTACTTCGCCATGATCGAATCACAATTGGATATTTCTTTCCCCATTTTTTATCTAATTCAGTTAAATTAAATTCAGCAGAATCTTTAGTATTGGCTCGATATACTTTTTTCAAATCTCGTAAAAACGGTTTTTGATCTTCGCTGGTAATATACTTTAAGGAATTACGAATTTGATGAACAATACATAATTGTACTTCTGTTTTTGGAAATATACTTTCGATGGCATCTCCAAATCCAGTTAAATTATCGATGCAAGCAATCAAAATATCTTCAACGCCACGGTTTTGTAAATCGGTCAAAACTCCTAACCAGAACTTAGCTCCCTCATTTTCAGATACATACAATCCTAATAAATCTTTCATCCCTTCTTCATCAATTCCCAGGACGCAGTATACTGCTCGTTTTTCAATTTTACCTTCATGACGAACTTTGTATACTAGGGCATCCATCCATATTATGGGGTACACTTTATTCAATTGACGAGTCCGCCATTCTTCTAAAACTGGTAATACTTTATCTGTGATATGGCTAAGTGCTCCTTTGGACATCTCTAGTCCATAAAGCTCCTCTAGGTGAGTTTGGATATCGCCATAACTCATCCCTCGGCTGTACATCGAAAGAATTTTATTATCTAAGCCTTCTCCTAAAGTCGTTTGTCGTTTGGATACAATCTTAGGTTCAAAACTACCAGAACGGTCTCGGCTACTTTCCAAATCAATATGACCATATTGAGTTTTTAAACCTTTACTTTGTTTCCCATTTCTGCGGTTTGATGCGCCTGATTCTTTTTCTTTTTGAAGATGATTCTCTAGTTCTCCTTCCAAACTAGCTTCTAATATCCTTTTTATCATTGGTGCTAATATCCCATCTTTCCCGCCAAAGTCTTCTCCCTTTTTTAACCGTTCAATTGCTTCTGATTCGAACTCTGTCCAATCGAATTTTGAATCTTTCTTTTTTTCTTTTTGTTTTCTCATTACTGTGTATTCTTTTTTATACTTCATAATTTATAAAAAATTTCTGACACAGTTTATTGAACAGTCTCATTAATCATTAATCATTAATCATTAATTAAAATCTATTAAAACTCCGAAGTTAGAAATAGATTGTATAACTCCAAGTTCTTCCAAATCTTGACTTTCATTGACAGAAGAGACCGTTAAAAAATACCTAACATGTTTAAAGCC
>CAYTVR010000600.1:1565-1915 GCA_964441245.1 uncultured Saprospiraceae bacterium
TAATTTATAAAAAATTTCTGACACAGTTTATTGAACAGTCTCTTAGTGACTTACAGTCATCTTTTTACTTTCTTTTTGGCCATTGTATTCGATGGTATAAAAATATTGACCATTTGGCAACTTACTTACATCAAGGTCAATAATCTCTTTTCCAACATTTAAGTTGGTCAAATTTAGTCGATGTGCTACTTTTCCGTTAAGGTCAGAAACGGTTAATGTCATCTGATTAACACCCTCTGGAATTTGGATTTCAATTTGAGTTGTTCCAGTTGCTGGGTTTGGAAAACTTTGACCTAACAATGCTTTTGCATTGTTTGTTGATGTACCGTTTTCGAGCACCTCATTTCTAA
>CAYTVR010000601.1:0-1907 GCA_964441245.1 uncultured Saprospiraceae bacterium
CATTTGTCGATACCAATTCTTTTAATCGGAATCTTGCAGATACTGGAAAATGATCAGATGCTGTTCTAGCATAATCACTATCATAAAACTCGTATCCCACACTTACCGAGCCATCGATATAATTTGTAAAAACCTCATTAGAGATTAGTATGTGGTCAATCATGTTTTCTCTTGAAACAAAAGAACGAAATCCACCATCACTTAAAGCACTAGAAACAATGTTATAATTATCAGTATCAACAATATATTGCTCATAACTACTCACGGTGGTTGTAACATCAGCAACAGTTTCGTCCACGTCATCATTAAAATCACCCAATACAATTAAATTTGCCGTAGCATATTGCGCATCTAAGCTATCTTTCAATACCTCTACATCATATTTTCGCATGTCGTATCTATTCTGAGACTGGTTACTACTGTTGGCTCTCGCATGCAAAGCCACAAAATTATATTGTTCGGTCTCTCCATCAATAACGACATCAGCTGTCATTAAAAACGGCAATCGGCCACTTGCATAAAAACGATCAGTAGTACTAGGGTAATCTACTAATGCTGAATCATCGCCACCATTATATAACGGATGAATAGATTCTAACAGTACCTTTGTGTTTACATTTGTAATGTTAGTTGTATTATAAATAAACCCAACTTTTTGTTTTACTCCTGTAACATCGTCAGGTCTAGATACCGCTGGTGATAAAACGTAATCATATCCTGGTAATTCACTCACCATTTGTGCAAATAAAACATCATCTGAAATCTCTTGAACTGCATAAATATCAGCGTTTAACTGCGTAATAACTGTTTTCGCACTATCTTTTTGAATTGAGTCTGACATTGGGTTTCCTGCAGGTGGAGAATTTGCTTCATCACCAAACCATTCTATATTCCAAGTAACCACATCTAAGGTGTTTTCTTTAGAAACATTAATATCACTACCTATTGGTACGTAAGGTTCTGCACAAGAAATATCTGACGCTTGACGCGGCAATAATTGATATGTTTCAATAAAACGACCGACGACACCTGTTATCTCACTACAATTTTCAGGTTGCCCTAAACCAACGATTGAGGCCACGTCATTATCAATTCTTATTTCTCCGCTCCCGCTAGAATCACTTAATAGATAATTTGAATTTCCGAAAAGAATATCACCAGGAACCGGGAAATTAGGATTGACAATTCGAACCAATTCACCTGGATGATTCGCCAATTCACTCAATGTAATTGTTAAAGGCTGAATTTGTTCATTCGGCAATCCGTTATTCTCAACGTTGTTTACTGGGCTAATTTGTACTTGGTCATTGAACGCGCTTCTTGTTCCTGAGACTGTGATTGAATCTCCAATCATAAAATTACCATCGCCATGTACTTGTGTATCAAAAATAGCAATCCCTCCGGTTGCATCTTGAATATATGCTGACCCTGAAAACTGATCAGAAACTGTTAATACACCGCTTACAGTTACTAATTCTCCAATAGCTGTATTTCGAGCTTCTAAAATTGAAATGGGATCTGGTAATACAATAGGGCCTCCACCACCTTCAATAGGAAAAGGAGTCACAGCAGTAGCGTTTGTGAGCGCGCCGTCTAAAGCATTTGTTCCACTAAATATCCAATTATCTAAAATAAATGTGTTTCCATCTGGCCCTGTATCATCTTTTCTATATGCCCAACCATCGACATGATCCCAAGGTTGACCCGTGCCATCGACATTGATATCGCCAAAAACATCAATTACTTCTCCATCTTTAAATAATTCAATGGCGTCATCTCCGTTAATTCCTGCTGCATTAGATGTGAAATTAGGAGCAAATCCGAAAAAGGACGTAAAACCCGTTTCCTCTGAAGCTACGTATATATAATCTCCTGCTGTGGCAGTCCCTGATAGTGTAAATTCTTGT
>CAYTVR010000602.1:0-1898 GCA_964441245.1 uncultured Saprospiraceae bacterium
GGCCAAAATAGAATAGGTAAACACAAGGGAAAGAAATAATACTAGAAAAGCGGCGCGACTCATATAATGTTTGTTTTCTCGTGTAGAAGATAGGACTTTGATGGGGTTTAGCACTGCTCAAAAATAATTCCTGACTTTCGATTTTTAGCGAAGGTTGTAAGTGTTTGAAAAAATCGTCAAACGAGCTAAAAATCGAAATTAAAGAGAGAATTTAACTTTTGAGCTTTACTAAATGCCTTATCGTATAGGTTAAACATGCAAACTGTCGGCCAAAATCAACATCTCAGTAGATTGAACGCGGATTTAACAGATTACGCAGATTAAGCTGATTTTCCTTAGGACGTGTTAAACGTTAGCGGGAAATCAGTGCAATCAGCGTAATCTGCCAGATCTGAATTCTATCTTAAAGTCAAATATTTCGTTTAAAAAATAGGCAAAAAGATGCCTAATCTTGTCAAAGATCATTATCTAAGACAAGTTACCATTTAATTCATGGAAAATCGGTTTGCTCAGAGAACTTAGTGTTTTTTAAAACTGCAATTTCACATAAGGTGTTTCTCGCTTAATAACAGCAAATATTCGATGCACGATTTTGTTTTTAATAGCATTGTAAATCCATCCATTTTTTTTTCCTCTCTCTAAATTTCTAATGAAATAAGCTTTGATTTGAGGATCATGTTGGATAGCAACAATACAAGCAGTTGACATCAATTTATTTAAATGCCGATTTGCTGTTTTGGATACCTTTGGTGGTAAATCAAGACTAATTCCGCTTTGCGATTTAAATGGAGCTACTCCAATATAAGAAGCGAAATGTCTTGGATTATTAAAAGCACTAAATCCATTGGTATACACTAATAAGTAGGCAGCGATCACTTCTCCAATGCCAACAATAGAAGTCAAAAGCAAGTACTGTTTTTTTAAATCGATGTCTGAAAAAATGAGTTTTTTGACCTCCTTGATCAGTTCTTTAGTTTGTTGGTTAATCTGATTAGAGATTAACTCAGAGCATTCAATGGAATGCTCTACCAAATGGGAGCTTACACAAGTTTTTAATTCGTTGCTTGCACATAGTAATCCTTGCTTATATTTAACTAATCGATTACGAAGGCTAAGCAGCATTTGAACCTTGATTAACAAGGAATTAGGTAATGCTCTACATTTGTTAAGTTGATCCTGGTAGCGGTAAGCATATCGAGCTATCGCTATTGCATCAGCTTTGTCATTTTTACCACGACGAATACCAGAACGTCTTTTAATTTGCATCGGGTTTTCGACAACAAAATCAATAGATGAGGCTTGTAGGAAATGGCAAAAATTTAAAGTATAAATGCCTGTATGTTCCATACAAACCAAGATTTTGGATAAATCAAGTTGACTTTCCCTTTGATCTGGACAATTAGCACAAATACATTCTTGTACCCAAGCTAAAAAAGATTGATAACCTTCTTTGGTCTGATCAAAACGTTGATGCGGTAAACTAGTTTGTAAAACTGCTGTAATAAGTAAAGCAACATCTATCCATTTTTTGGAGATGTCAACACCGATAAAAATGATGTACCTTTGCATTAGTGTTTTTTTAGAAGAGTTTGGGTCAAGTTACAATACAAGGTTTTTACCAATACCTTTAATAGGCCTTTTGAAAGAACTTAGATTTCTTTCAATTTATCCTATGATTCTATTTGGTATTTTGCCTTTTAAAATCGCTAAAGTCCATTTCAGATCTAGAGCCATTGTGCTCAGCGTTCTATTTGGTTCGTCTTTAGTGACTTTATTGTTCTTTTCTCAAACTCTTTGTTAGAAAATTAAATTCCAACACTTAAGCAATACATTTATTCCCGTTTTTTCAAATAATAGTAGCTTCTTTTAGCTACCTGCTAAAGTAAAGGTGTTCTATT
>CAYTVR010000603.1:0-1893 GCA_964441245.1 uncultured Saprospiraceae bacterium
CTTAATCTTATTTCTTTTTGTCAGCAGTTTTATCACAGCACAAAAAGTAACTGAAGAATTTAACTTCTCTACCAAAGATGTCAAGACAAGTAAGTTGAACGGTTATGATGTGATCAATTTTAGTAACTATGGACTTCTTGAAGGAGAAGAAAATGCAGGTTCTCCTCAATTACCTGTAGTCACCTTTAATATACTGCTTCCCAAAGGTGCTTCAGCGACCAACGTGAGCATAATTAATTCTGAAGAGCAACTTATTGTAGGCGATTTCAATATCCATCCTGTGCAGCAGCCTGTTTTTCCTAATGCTAAAGAACTTCCAGCATTTGAAAGGCCAAGCGCTTCAATTTATAAGTCTAAAATAGCTTTTCCTCAATCCAGTATTATAAATTATTCTAACAATGGGTATCGAGAATATAACTATGTAAAGGTAAGCTTCATTCCATTTAAGTATATCCCAGGCAAGCAACAACTCAATCTATTGACCAAGGTTGTTTTTGATATTACTTACACCCAAAATACTATACCAGAAGCACACAAATTACGTCCTTTTAATACTGCCGATAAAGATGCTTACAACCAGATTCAGCAGATGGTTACGAATCCAAGTCAATTAAGCGTTTTGTATCCTGCGTCAACCGATCAAAGCAAAGGATTCTCAGCAAATATACCTGAACAACAAACAGAATCTACCGCTCTACCTTCTCTTGAAGGTGGTGAAGTCAAGTATGTGATTATCACTAACGATACTGACGTCAATGGCAATCCAGTCGGAGACTTTGTCAGCAAATTTCAGCAATTTGCAGATTGGAAAACTCAAAGTGGCAATCCAGCGAGAATAGTCACTGTAGACGATATAAGGAGTACCTATCCTGGTGTAGATGTCCCAGAAAAAATCAGGAATTTCATCAAAGAAGCACATCAGCTTTGGGGGACAGAATATGTACTACTTGGTGGTGGTGCATCCATCATTCCTGTAAGATGGATATACCACTCATTTGACATGCCCACTGACCTGTATTATTCGGCCATTTATCATCCAACAACTGGATACGATGACAATTGGAATGGAGACGGAGATAATGTATTTGCTGAAAACCCTAACAACAATCATTACCCAGACTATGCAGACTACAATGCAGATATTGCTGTAGGTAGAGCTCCGGTGCATACGAATGAAGAAGTAGATATCTTCTTAAAGAAAAACTTTACATATGCGCGATGTTCATTCTCCCAAAACATACCTGACGGAGCATGGCTAGGCAAACACTTAATGGCATATGGTCCTGCTTTTAATGCAAGTTGGTATAGTTCTCTCAATGCATTGAGGATTGGATCTGAAATCAAACAAAATCATCATCAAGACATAGATATCTATGGTATGTTCGAATATATTGAAGATCGGGATCTCCCTTGTAATGATCCAGCATCATGGGGCCCTGGATATTTCCCCATCCACAATAATGATTGTACTAACAATCAAGTGCCTATTCTTGATGAAAATTTATTAAAAGATGATTTAATCACTCAGATAAATAATGGCTATGGTATGATTAACATTGTAGAACATGGTGGCCCATATGGCTTAGGATTGGGTATAACCTCTCAAGCCATACCTTTAATACCTTCCGATTTTCAAAATCTGACGGACACACGTAAATATGGGGTACTGCTAGCAGGTGGATGTCACTCTGCAGCACTAGAAAGAGATTTCTACATCGGCGAGCAATGGGTAAATTCTCCAGGTGGAGGAGTAGCATACTTAGGAGCATCTGCAGACATTTATGTTAGTGCAAGCTATAATTTCAACAAAAAATACTTCGATGTATTGCATGATGATAATGTTTATAAACTTGGAAAAACTGCAGGTGTTACCTCAATGAATCTCAACAGTAC
>CAYTVR010000604.1:0-1892 GCA_964441245.1 uncultured Saprospiraceae bacterium
CGAGGTCAAAAGCACCAACATGGAAATTTCTTCTATGCCAACGGATTTGCTCGCACGTGCGCATCAACTTGCAGCAGTGGAAGATAGCAAAGACATGGGCGACAAACTTCCCTCCAAAAAGTCTTGGCGTGAACAGATTTGGTGGCAATTGGTTGGTGGAATTGCGCTTTTGGCTGCACTAGCGGAATTGACGGGTTTTACCTTGAAGGAGATTTGGGATGCGGTATTTGAGGCGACGAAGTAGTTTGGTTATTGGTGATTAGTTGATTGGTGAATGAAATGCCTGCTTTTGTATAACTATACTTTTTATTTCAAAGTGAAAAATGTCCTGCAAGACTTTGACTTTTAGGGATTTTATAAAATAAAGTTGAATTTGTCAGATCAATAGTTCGTGATAATTTTATGTATAGAAATTTACTTTCGATTAACATTTTTTGAAAAATCGAGTAAACATTTAATTAAGTAGCGGCTAAAATTTAGAGAATGATCTCCACAACTGCTCAATTTTAAGCAACCATTGGATAAATTCTACCCAAACTTGAAACCTTCTTGCGAGCCTTTTGAATTATTGGACAGTTCGGGGCAATCCCACACTCTTTAATTATTATATCCATCATCAAATCATTGAACATCTGGGTTTTAATGTCTCTCATTGAAAAGGGTTTTCTTTCTTCAATGGGTTTGTTGAGATGAAAAGCTGCTTTGGCTAATGACACTGTGGTTAAAGCGGTATTGAAATGAAAGTCAAGTTTGTCTTCCTTTCTGCTTTGACAATGCTCTAAGCCCGTGAACTGCTTTGCATCTCTATAAAGCAGTTCAATTTGAAACCTCATTTTATAGAGTAGAAAAATCTGTACACCTGACAACTGTAAATCTGTGGAGCAGAAAAGTTTATAAGACTTCATTTCTCCTTGGTCATCTAATTTGTACTGCACTACTACTTTTATCAATCGTTTAAGAGCTTTTGAGTACACAACTCCTTCATAAAGTTCATAATTTTCTTGTTTTTCTTCATCTTGTTGCACCAAACAAGGAGTAAAGTAAGCCTCATCTATATTTTTTGGGTCAAATTTACCTGTCCATTTGGTTTTCGGTCCTCGCCTCTTAGGATGCGGTCCTACATAAGGATAGAGCAAATCGGCATCATCCCTTAAACGACTGATTATCTCCAAACCTGCATCATAGACTTTAGTCACAAAAGGTTCTCGTGAAAAAAAGGCATCCACTACTAAATACTTGGAAATCTGCAAAATCTCTGCTACACGGCTCACAACCAAATACGCATAATACTCCAATAGGCTTGCATACTGTTCTTTATCAAAAAAAGTTTGGTCTGCTCGATAGTGTAGAGCCGTATTTTGGTCTATATCTATTCCTGCAAAACCTCCTATTTCTAAGCCCCAAATAGAACGGTTCGCACAACCTGACCAAAAATAGCCTCCTCCTGGAGTGTGTTTGCCAGATTTACGAATATAACTTGGGTCAAAAGCAACTGCACAGTCGTCTGAAAAATACTTCTTTATCAACGAAATATTAAACGAACTGAAGTCAAAAGCAAACGAATAATTATTCCTGTAAGTACTCTCATTCTTACCTCCATAACGTGACATATTGAGAAAGTTATGACGACCTCGAAGTTGGCATTGCAACTTAAAATTATGAGATAAAAAATCTCGTTTACACTTGTTTAGCTCAGGCATTTTCGCCAATATTGTATCAATGAGTTCTTCAAAGCTCATAGGTAAAAGTCATTTTGATGTTTAGCGATTATCAAAATTCTGACTTTTACCTCTTTTTCTAAAATAACCTACTGGTTTTTTACTATTTGTAATTTCACCACGAACTATTGTCAGATACCGTCTGACAAATTCAACCTAAGAAAATAGTTTGAG
>CAYTVR010000605.1:0-1882 GCA_964441245.1 uncultured Saprospiraceae bacterium
TGTTTATGATCTTTGCGGAGGAGCCTGGGATCAAGCAGGTGAATTCGTTTAATGTATTTAACCGTTGGGGGGCACATATTTATGGTGCGACCAATTTTTCACCCAATGACCCTTCCATTTCCTGGGACGGTACTTTCAAGGGAGAAATCATGAAACCAGATGTTTTTGTATGGTATGCGGAAATAGAACGACTAGATGGTGTAATTGAATTTTTTCAAGGGGATGTGACTTTGATGCAGTAGTGGCTTTTGGAAAGGCTTTCCTATTCAAACGATAGAAATCAAGCAATAATAATTTACTCAAGTATAATGAAACTCGAATAAAAACAGAACAGAATCTAATTCTTGGATTATCGAGTAAATCTCAATTTGTCAAAGACAGTTGTGCAAAGAAAATTCGAAGTGTTTTAAATCGAAAACAATTGACCAGCATGTTCAAAGACCTTTTTAAAAATAACCGAGAAAATATCGATTTTATCTCCTAAAACTCAGGTGGAAATTTAAACATAATATTGAATTTTAGTCCATCCAAATTTATGCTTTATCTACTTGGTTCTCTTTTTATATAAATTTTTCACCCTCGGTTATTGCCTTTTCAAATGGCTAAAGTTAAGCTTAGGTTGTCTCGTTAATTTGGAGCACAATAGAAAAAGTGAAATGGATATCAATAATTATTTTTGAGATTACTGCCATTAGATGAATAGAAAACTACCACAATTTCCACTTAGGTTTGTCATTGTCATTCTTTTTTTCTTTAGGCTTTGGTTGTATTTTTTTCTGCTCTTTTTTAATTTGTTTTTTTAAATTATCAATCGCAGGTTTTGCATGCGACCTTTGTTTTTTATGTAATTGGAGTAATTCTTTTATCTCAGCTAATAACTTTTTGCCTTGCGTAGGTTTTACCATTTTGACAAAATTAGCATAGCCCCAGACGGAAGCAACAATATCATTACTTGCGCCCCATTCTTTGCCTTCCCAACCATTTAATCGCACCTGGTGGAGCAGTGCTCTAAACTTTTTTAATTTTTTTCTATCAATCCCTAATTGATTATTGACCACAATTCCCGTTACCTCCTGGCGAGCGCCTTTACGCATGATGCGTGTTTTATCTGGATGTAATTTAAAGCCTTCTTCTTTCACCGTTTGTCGAATGCGCCACAATAATTTTTTTATATTTTCTACCGTTTCACCTGAAGTGGAAAAACTCAAATCATCTGCATAACGAGTGTATTTAAAATTCAAAACTTTTGCAGTACCTGCCAAACGAGCATCCAATTTGTAACAAAGGATATTTGTAATTGCTGGACTGGTAGGTGCACCTTGTGGAAGATGTCTTTCCCCTTTTGCGGTATAATAAGTGCTGCCATCTAATTCTACTTCATCTACATCAGGTTCCGTACAAATCGCTGCTAATATTGTTGCAATATGTTCAGAAAATCCCATATTGGTAAATACTCCTTTTACTCTTCTAAATGTGATTGTGGGAAAGAAGTTTTTAAAATCGAGATTGACGACTAAATCTTGATTTTGATGAGGTCGAGCATTGGTTAAAATTGAATTTTCTGGTTTGAAACCACAGGCGGATTTATGTGTAGGAATTTTATATAATATATGATTGAGAATCCAATATTGTGCGGCTTTGAGTCGCGGCATTGGAGCAGAAATTAGGCGTTGACCACCTGACTTCTTAGGCATATAAAATCGCCGGTAATGAGAGACCTTACTGACTTTTCGACTGTAAGATAAAAAGCGCAATTGACCTAAACTGATATCCATCGCCTTTGCTAGATCTGCTGCAGTTGAATAATCTTTTAAATCATATCTGGAAAGTTTTTCTGGATCGGATATTTTATGTGCTAAACCACCAGAAATTTCATCGCCCA
>CAYTVR010000606.1:0-1873 GCA_964441245.1 uncultured Saprospiraceae bacterium
CTACAAACACCAAAAGCAGATTTTTCAAATAAATTTTTAATTTTTTCCATAATTTTTAATTTGGAAACTTAAACATGCTGTTGTACGAAGTAAAGTTTAGTAAATAAAAAACGCAATAAAGATTAGCAAAAGAGCTAATTTAGGATTTTGACATAACTGATAAATTTCAAAAGATGGGATTCGCATTATCTTACAAAGACAGAGAATTGATCATTAATCAAAAACTGAAAGGGACACCTTTGACTCACATAGCAATGGAGAATAGTTTTTCGTATTCCACTACTTGTCGAATATGGCGTCGATTCAAAAACAACGGTTTTGAAGGACTGGCCGCCAATTATGCAAACTGTGGACCTAGTACGATTAAGCGTTCAAAAAAAATACATCGGTGTAGTGTATGGCTAAAGCGAAAGTATCCTAAATGGGGAGCTCCTTTTATCACAACGATATTAAAAGAACGTTATCCAACAGAAGAATTTCCATCCATACGTACTATGCAATTGTGGTTTCGAAAAGCAGGTCTTAGTTTGCCAAAAGCTTATCGAAAAGAACCTGCTGTTGAAAAGGTCTCAGCAGTACATGATCGCTGGCAGATTGATGCTAAAGAAAATCTTAAGCTCCAAGATGGCAGTAAAGCTTGTTATTTAACTGTGGTGGATGTAAAATCTGGAGCGGCTTTGGGTGCTCCTGTTTTCCCCCAAAGGAAAGATTAATCAAGTAAGCCCCAAACAGATTCGCCAAAAGCTTATTGAATTATTCCAACAATGGGATATGCCTTTGAGTATTCGAGTAGACAATGGCATGCCTTTGGGAGATCCACAACGTAAAGCTATTCCGGAATTATCACTTTGGATACTAGCAAAAAATATTGAAGTGATCTTTAATCGTCCCAGACAACCAACGGATAATGCGAAAGTAGAACGAATGCAACAAACTACTAAAAACTGGGCTGCAATTCATCAAGCTGAAAATATTATAGATTTAGAAAAAAGGATTAATAAAGCAATAATCATTCAGCGAGAGAAATTCGGTGTTAGTAGGTTACAAAATCGAACTAGGCTAGAAGCTTATCCTGGTTTATTAACTAAGAACCGACCTTACGATGATCAAGTCTTTTATGTGGATAAAGCTCATCAAAGACTTGCTGGCTGTTCTTTTATTAGAAAAGTCAGTAGCCAAGGGCAAATCTCTTTATATGGTCAAAAGTATTCTATACCAAAGAAATACAAAGCCACTTTTGTTCACCTAAAATTTGATCCAAAGCACGTCGAATGGAAAATTTTTGATGAACATAATAAGTACATTCGTAATACAGAAGCCGTCAACTTGAGGCCTGAGAATATTAGAAATTTATCAGTAGGTCAAAGAACTTTTTAATATAGTGCAATCTTTATTGCGTTTATTAGTGTTTAAACTTTACTTCGTACAACACATACTCTAAATACAAGAAGCTCAAAAAAATGATTTATCTGTCTTTCCAAAGCCACTCTTTTGTTCCATACCTCTTGTCTCCTTTTAAGGTAAATTTTTTCAGATTGTAATTTAGAAACAATGCTTCATTAATTGTTGATTCTCTATCATGGACATAATTAATGTATAATCCGTTTATTTTTATGGTTAAAATATCCGATGGTATAAATTTGAAGCCTTCAAACTTAGTTTCAATTTTAGTTCTCAACATTTGAAAAATATCTTTAAAAGATTCGATAGGTGAAATTACAATATTCGGCGAAAACCGAATTTCTTCTGATTCTTTTACTTTTAGATGAATTGATTCCATACCATAAATAGTAAAAAAGGGGCCAAGTGTACTCACATAGAAATTCAATTGTTGATGAAAAATAAATTCAGATTCAATACGATTGAGTAATAA
>CAYTVR010000607.1:0-1873 GCA_964441245.1 uncultured Saprospiraceae bacterium
TAATTTTTTCGTTGTTCTGGCTTTAAACTGTTCACTCAAATGAGACAGCGCAGATTTGTTTTTGGCAAAAAGAACGATGCCACTTGCAGGTCGATCTATGCGGTGGATAAGATGGAGTTTGGATTTAGTGTAGATTTCTGCTAGGTCGAGCAGGGATTTGTCTTTGGTCTTATCGGCTTGTACTGGAATGCCTGCGGGTTTATTGAAGGCTATGAGTTGGTTGTTTTTGTAAAGGACTAAATCTCCGATATTCATAATTAATTAAAATGAAAATAAAAGTGAAAATGAAAATTTAGGAAGCCAAAGACTTTGAGTATGCTGCTACAAGCGAGAGCCGCTTTTAATTTTCATTCTAATTTTAATTTTTATTGACCTATTCTACTTCCTCATAGTCAATGTAATCATCATCATTGCGCTTTTTCTTCTTAGGCGGCTCTTTTTTGAAATAGGTCTTTTGATCTTTTTTATCTTCTAAGACTTTAGCTGATCGAGTCACCATATAATAAAGGTAGTAAACTAAAGCGCCAACTATTAAAAACTTAATCATTCTTCGTGCTTTTATTACAAAGTTAATCGTAATTCAAAATTAAATAGAGATTAGGTCTAGAGAGTTTGTAGAGGAATTAAATTGTTTTTTTTGTTCTAACTGAGGAACGCCCGCAGCCTAATAGCAATGGCTATTAAGGCGAGGACGTGACGAAAGATAGGACAAAAAAAGCATTTGAGTTCCATACAAACTCTTTAGACCTAATCTCTAATACAAATTTGCAGCTTGCTAACATTTGTTTGAAGATCGTTAACAGGCGGGTATAAACATTTCCCCTAACTTGCCGTAATTAAACAAATGAATAACGTTCCTCACGGGAACGTCGTTCCTATAATGAACTTTTAGTACTTTTGCAGGCGAAAAATTAAATTGTATTTTTTTATAATATTTTATAGCCTATTTAGGTGGTAATTCGTTGATAATAAGAGAGTCATATCATTTGACGTAAGTCTGAAAATCAATCTTAATCAGAAGATAAATGAATAATTTTAAAAAACTGAGTAATCTGGCAGGTTGGGCAGTGTTTGCTATTGCAATGATTGTTTACTTTTTGTCGGCAGAGCGAACGGGGAGTCTTTGGGATTGTGGGGAATTTATTACTGGGGCGTACAAATTGCAAGTAGTACACCCGCCGGGGGCGCCGTTATTTTTATTGATAGGTCGAATGTTCACCTTTGTGGCTAGTATCTTTTCGGATAATCCTGAGACTATAGCTTTTTCTGTGAATATGTTATCGGGCGTTTGTACGGCGTTCACAGCAGCTTTCATTTGTTGGGTGACCATCATGTTGGGTAAACTTTCCGTTGTAGGTAGAGAAAGAGAGCCTGAAGGTTCAGAACAAATTGCTTTAATGGGTGCTGGCGTGGTTGCAGGTTTAGCAACGGCTTTTTGTTCTTCGATTTGGTTTTCGGCGGTGGAAGGTGAAGTGTATGCGATGTCCACTTTCTTTACGGCCATGACGCTTTGGGCCATGATCAAATGGTACACCCTACCTGATACGCCGCAGACGGATCGTTGGATGATATTTGCAGTGTATGCTGCTGGACTTTCTATTGGGGTTCACTTATTGAGTTTGTTGACTTTTCCAGCCTTGGCCTTGTTTTACTATTTCAAAAAATATGAAAACCCAACCCTTTTAGGAATGGCGGTTTCTGCTGGTGCAGGAGTAGCAGCCATTGGTATTATACAAACATTAGTGATCGTTGGTATTCCGAAATTATGGTCGGCGTTAGAATTTTTGATGGTCAATAGTTTAGGTTTGCCATTCCATTCTGGAGCGATACCATTGATATTGATTATTGGTGCTATTCTATTTTTTGGGTTGAG
>CAYTVR010000608.1:0-1861 GCA_964441245.1 uncultured Saprospiraceae bacterium
ATGTCAAAAAAATATTAGCCCTCGAAAATTCTCGATCCCTGTTGGGGTTTGATGATCGTAAGTTGATGCTGGTTGGGATCCCTATTGTTGGGGTATGGGTATTTTTATTGATGTTTGGGAGTAATCTTGAGTTGCTGTGGCAAAAAGGCTATGTAGATAATTGCCTAATTACTGGGATTGTTTACACCGCCATTTTTTGGTTTTGCCTAAGAGTGGCTATCATATATTTGCGAGGTTGGTTTCGTTCTGATATGGATATTACCAAGCGAATGGTGACTCAGGGTTTGATTTTATTGATGGTTTATTTTGTGGTCAAGTTTGGCTTACATTATACCTTGGGTGCATTTGAATTTTTCCGTCATGAAGATTATGAGCCCAATTCACTAGTGATGAATATAAGCTCTTTAACTTTGGGCGCATTAGTCATCTCTATTTATGAAGGTCGCTACTTTTATAATCTATTGAATAAATCTATCATCGAAACGGAAAAACTCAAAAGCCAAAATATCCAGTCGCAGTTAGAAGGATTAAAAAATCAAGTAAATCCTCATTTCCTTTTCAACAGCTTAAATACGTTGAGTTATATCATTCCAGAAGACTCGGAGAAAGCCGTTCGTTTTGTTCAAAAATTATCCAAGGTATATCGTTACATTCTTGAAATACGAGACAAAAAACTAATTCCACTTCGCGAAGAAATGGAGTTCATCCATTCTTATGTTTTCTTGCTCAAAGAAAGATTTGGTGAAAACCTAAATATAAATATTGAGGTGTCCGATTTACAGTTGGATTATAAAATAGTTCCGCTTTCTTTGCAGATACTTTTTGAAAATGCCATTAAGCATAACATTATATCTACAAAACGGCCCTTGACTATTAAGGTATATGTAGAAGGGGACAATCGATTGGTGGTCAAAAACAATTTGCAAAAGAAAAATCAAGTGATGAATTCGACGAAAGTCGGATTACAAAATATCAAAAATCGCTATCAGTTTTTCTCTGATGAAGAAGTAGTGGTGCTCAATACGCCGACTGAATTCATCGTTGTATTACCATTGATGAAAATTAAAACTCCAATTAACGCTAACATTTAACCATGTCTTTACTTTCGATTATTATTTCCATCGTTTTTACTTTATCTACTTTTCATGTAGATAATATGACCAATGCTCCTGATGCGCAATCAGGAACACTAGTTGTGAATATTGAAAATGTCATAAAAGCAAAAGGTGAATTACGACTAGGCATCTATACCAATAAGGCCAGTTACGACGCCGAGGACAATCCTGAATTTTCAAAAGTTTTCCCAGCTAGTAAAACGGGAACGGTAAGTGTTCAGGTAAAAGATTTACCTTTTGGTACATATGGGATTGCACTAATGCAGGATTTGAATGGCAATAAAGAAATGGATTTCAATTTTGTCGGATTGCCTAAAGAGCCTTATGGTTTTTCAAAAAAGAAATCAAGGTTTTCTAAACCATCCTTTGAGGAAGTTCAATTTGATTTTTCTGCTGGTAACCAATCCGTAAAAGTAGAATTGGTAGAGTGGTAACTAAAAGCTAGAACAAGCACTTGTAATGAATATCCTAATCATAGAAGACGAACAACCTGCTGCGAAAAGATTAACCCAGTTGATCCTAAAAGAAGAATCTGAAGCTAAAATAGCAGGAACCCTAGACAGTGTAGAAAGTGCAGTAAAGTGGATCAAAACTTTTAATGCACCTGATCTCATCTTCATGGATATTCAATTGGCTGATGGATTAAGCTTTGACATTTTTACAAAAGTGAAAATCAATTCGCCCATAATTTTCACCACCGCTTATGACCAATACGCCTTACAAGCTTTTGAAATTCACGCTCTCGA
>CAYTVR010000609.1:0-1822 GCA_964441245.1 uncultured Saprospiraceae bacterium
GTACTTGAACCTAGTCCACATAGTTTTTTACTTTTATATAATTCTATAAACTTTGAAGACAAATTAGAGGGATTGATTTTATTATGTTCAATCATGCATTCTATTGTTGCTAAAGTAAGTTGGGTATCATCTGTAATTTGCCATTCAGGTTCTTCTTTTTCTGGTTTTCCAAATGGAAAATATACATCTTCTTTTTCAATAAAAATATTTTCGTATCCGCTACCAAAAGCATCTCCGATTGCACCTGCTATAATACAACCCTCAAATCTATCGGAAATGTTCATTTTATAATTTTATTTTTTCCTAATTGGATGTAACGGTTTGAGCTCTGTGACGTAGTGGCTGCGGGTCCGGTTTGCGCGTGAGCTAAAAATGCCACTATGGCCATAGAGCTTTTTGTTACCAACAGGTATTATGCTCCAAATTGGAATTAACTATTTTTCTTATTCTATAAATCAATAGTTCGGTAATAAATTAAACGGCAATTTTGCCGAATTGTAGTATTCTATTAATGGCTTTTCTATTTTTAGACAACTTTGGTTGAATCTGAAAGTTTGATAAAAATAAATTTAGCATTAGTTCATTGAAATACGAGGTTTTTATATCAGCAATTGAGAATGGATTATCTCCAGCTTTCTTCTGTTTAAAATAATGTGCAACTTTAGCAATACCTACTGCTGTTAAAGCAGTATTTACATGAAAGTAAATCTTATTTTCACTACGAGCTTGGCAATGAGTTAAACCTGTAAACTGTTTTGCATCTCTAAATAAAAACTCGATCTGGAACCTTGCTTTGTAGTACTTGTAAATATCTTTTGCATGTAGATCCAAATCTGTAGAAAAGTATACTCCATAGCGATTGGTGGGTTTTCCGTGCTTTAAAAAATCAACGTAGGCTACTTTGATTTTTCTTTTTAGAAATACTGACCAAACCACAATCTGATAAATTATTATTTCCTGATCTTGGTACACCCATTTGAATCGTCTTTTATCGATTTTCTTCAGATCTACTTTACCATCATATTTTTTTGGTCTACCTCGACCTTTTCGTTTTGGTCCGTGATAAAGATATTTCAAATTCGCATCAGATCGCAACTTTGAAATAATTTGTAAATCAGTACCTTGGGTAATCGGATCAATAAAATTCTTCTTTGCAAAGTAACCATCTACAGCCAAGTATGAAGATAGATTTTGTAATCTTTGCCAACGATTAATTATCACTTCACTGTAATGATCAACCAAGGATTTATCTTGCCCTTTTAACTCCGCTGGGCTAGGTGTTTGAATCGATTCAAGGTTAAATGCGGTATTATTTTCAACATCTATTACCCCTATTCCACCAATTTCTATCCCTTGTACTGCCCTTCCTAAACAACCACTCCAAAACTTACCGCGATGAGGAGTATGTTTACCACTTTTGGGAAGATAACTGGGATCAAATGCTAGGATTTTATGATCAGACAAGTGATTTTTACATAGTTGTGAATTGAACTCAAGAAAATCAAATCGTTTCTCAAATTGTAACCGGTAACTTTTTTCACACATGGATCCATAGCGTTCCATCCCTTTAAATGTATATCGACCTCGCATTGATAAAAATAAATTTATTATGGATATCATAAAATATTTCCGTGGCTTCTTTAAGCCTTCAATTTTATTCAATATCTTTTCGGTGAGAGTTTTACTCTTATTGGAAGTCATGTTTTTGGGGGTTTGTATATCCAAAAATAGACTTCCTTTTTAATTTTTTATACTTTCATTTTTTTACCGGACTATTGTTCTTAATAAATTAATAATAATTCATTTTGGTGAAAATAGGTTT
>CAYTVR010000610.1:0-1818 GCA_964441245.1 uncultured Saprospiraceae bacterium
TTGAAGTACTTTGTGCTTAGCAGACAATCCACTAACGTAAATAACATCTCCTTTGGCAGGATTAGGATATACTAACATCTTATTTTCAAGTTCTTCAAAACTTGATGATCGATTACATCCTGGCGCTGATGATGAGTTACTGAAGTATAATGTGAAATCCTTGGTTTTAGAAACTAACACAAAATTATCTCCATCCCTAGCTACCCAATACGTACCATCTAATCCTTCAAAACCTGTACTACTAAGAGTCACCTCTGGATTTGCGTTTTTAAGCTGAAAGGTCATTGTGTTTTTAAAGTCTACATACCATTCTGGAGATCCATTATTCGTATTAATCGCAAATTGATATAGCCCATTATTAGCAGGTACCCAATTAATAGTGAACTTTCGGAAATTACCTAGTTTAGGACCATTAGCTCCTAAAACATGTACATTGGAATAAGAAATTTTGTCCATAGCGCTTAAACCACTATTCACCGGGGCACCAAACGAACAATTATTATCTCCCCCACCAGTGTTAGTGCTTTGAACAGTTAGAGTAAAAGTTGCCTCAGCTGTTTTACCTTCATTATCAGTAGCTACAGCTTTAACTGTATACGTTCCGGCTGATCTTCCATTTACCTCTTGTGGATTTGGAGAACTATCATGACCCCACTCATAAGGAGCCACATTTTCCTGACGTATCAAACTATTATTAATATACAGTTTTACGTTAGATACACTACCATCAGCATCCGAAGCATTAGCTAGCACTACAAGATCATATCCTTCTTGTACTGTTATATTTCCTGAAGGTGTTGCAAAAGAAACATTTGGAGCCTGATTACTGGTTGGTGCTTTTATAATTACTGTTCTGGAAACTTCTGTAGAAAGTCCTTCTTGCTCTTTTTCAAAAGCTCTAGCACCAATTGTATATGTCCCTGCTACTGTTGGTGTCCAAGAATTTGTATATGGCGCCGTATAATCTTGACCATAATATCCACCATTTACTTTGAAGTTAACACGATCTACATCTCCATCAGGATCAGACGCATTTGCTCTTAATGTAATCGTTTCTCCTAAAGTAAACTCTTGATTGTTTTGTGATGGATTCGTTAATGAAACCGTTGGCGGTTTATTATCTTCTCCTCCGGGTGGATTGCCACACCCTGTCCACACTTTAAAATCGTCGAAAAAAGTATATTCTGTTCTTGGTGAATGCCAAACAGGGTCTGTTCTACTTCCTCCACGATACGTATTCATAATCAAGGCATTGATTTTTAAGTTACCTTTTCCTGAATTACGAATTTTGGCATTATCATCACGATATGTTTCCTCTCCATCAATCCACATAATCACTTTTCCGTTTCTTTGTCCAGGCGTGTTCATTTTTATATATTGACGGATAGTATACCATCTATCATCCTTCAGATCAGAATAAATTCTTTTTCCATCTCCACAGTCTCCATTTTGTCTAGGTTGTCCATTTGTCTTTTCGGCAAAGTAGCTATATAAAATAAGATAAGGCTTTGTCGTTTGTGCTCTATTTCTTCTCCACATTAGCCTTGCAGACCATCCATTTGTATTGTATTTACATCCAGACGGAATGGTTCCACGACCAGTACTTTCACTATTAACACCGCTTGTCGAACCTCCTAAACCAGGCAATTTACCACCTGTAGCCCAGAAAAAATTATCGTCAAATTTCACCTTGTATTCTAAATAGGCTTCATCTACAGCATCAAAATAAGGATCAAAGAGAAAACCACCTGATCTTCCTGATGCATCGTTCTTTAAGTACTGTGCTCGCAAAGTTCCGTTGACAATTCTCGTCTCCTG
>CAYTVR010000611.1:0-1807 GCA_964441245.1 uncultured Saprospiraceae bacterium
CAAAGTATTCCTCAACAGAACTGTAGAAAAGTCCGATTGATAGGGGGGCAAACCAGCTGCTATTGACATTACAATACTTTGACCTTCAGTATTTTTAAAAGTAAATCAGAGTTTCTAAACTCAGAAATTCCTACAGCCTCAAGTATCATTTTTTTTATAGCTATTCTGGGGAACTCATTTATATCTGTAACTCTTAGGTGTCTGATCAATTTCCCCTTCCCTTCAAGTTGGATAAGTGAGTTTTCAAGCTCAACACCTCGATTAAATCCAAAATTCACATGTTTAGAATATACTGCAATATGACAAAATGCATCTTTTAGTTTTTTAGATTTAGAGTATGCGATTGCTACGGCATTATAATTGTCCCATATCAATTCGTTAGACTGAGGAATAGTTTCGGTAATAAAACCTCTTAGCTCAAAGGTTAGATTTTGAATCTCTGAACTATAAGGTTTTAAAAATACTTTTAATTTCTTGTTTGGCTCCATGTCTGATTTTTTTCTTGCTCGTGACTTACGCTCGGTGCAAACGACTGTAGCGCCGTTTAGGCGCTATGTACGTTTTGCACTTTGGTAGCATCAGTTTTTTAATTCTTCTTTAATTTTGACGCGATATACATTCCAAATTTCGTTCTCAACTTTAATTATAGAATCTTTTCGAGTAAAAAATAAGAATTCTTCATTCTTGGTAACAAAAGGATTTCCTAATCCAGAAGTATTAATTTTCTGACTAAATTCTCTAGATGTTGACCAATTTTCTTCATTTTCTTTAAAACTAATTTTTAGTATCAGATCATTTTGAATTTCAGCAAATATCAGATAATCTCCATTAGGAGCAACAAAAGGTGTACATTTTTGACGATTTATTTCTTCATCGAACTTTACTAAAGCTGCATTAGAAAACTTTCCGTCTTTCTTTACGGAGGAATAAATATTCATTTCAGAATAATCTAAGTTACTAGCATGGAAATACAGTTCTCCCGAATCAGTAATAGTTGGATGAGAAAGAAGTTTATCCCTCATATTTGGAATATCAATAAATTTAGGTTTAGTCCATTGGGTATTAATTTTCTCTGACATCCATAGATGCCAAGTATTTGGAATACCTTCGATATTTGTAGGCCGTGTTGAACTAAAGTATAAATAATTTCCATTAGATGAAAAACTCATACCATGTTCATCATATTTAGTATTGAAAAAAGCTTTTTGGGGTTTAGACCATTTATTGCCTTCTTTTTGAATTTGTTTGACTTCGAATCTTGTGAAATTTCTAAGTGATTCAGTGTAAAGATAGGTTTCATTATTTGGCGATAAAATTCCTTTATGGATTAACTTATCCTCTTCTAGAAGGTTGGGCATAAATGGTTGAGGTTCATAATTCTGAGCTATAGGCACTGAAGGGTGGTTTTGATTTTTTAATTCCGAATTGTTACATGATATAAAGAAAATTAATGCTGCTAAAATTAGTATTTTCATTTTAAGTTCTCTTAAATTCTGATTGATTCTTTGTATTAATTTATGCTAACGCGAGCCTGTGCAACAAGTCCCACCCAAAATCCAAGTTTCCACTCCAATTCTAGACAGAAACACCAACCACCCTGATGGATCACAAAATACACCGAATACACCCACCGCTGATCCGCAGCCCGGAACGCCTATGCCCAACCCCCTCATTTTAGCCAACAGCAACGGTTTTTGGCCCCTTGTTTGACCTGCCCCCCGCTTTACCCACGCTTGAAGCGGTAGCAACCCTTCTCCCGCTTCCAGCGTTCGGACCACCCAATCTGGTTCAATTCCCATAGATCCGG
>CAYTVR010000612.1:0-1794 GCA_964441245.1 uncultured Saprospiraceae bacterium
TTTATTCTTTGTACTTTTACAAAGAATGAAGTAGTAACCATTCAAGGCACACACAATTTGTAAAATGTAAGATGCCCTTCGGTCTTCCTACATTTACACTTGACACGTACGTTACGTGATATTCAAAATAAAAAAAACCGATGAACTTAAAAATTGAAAAGGATAAATTGCCGATCATATTTGGAGTCTTAACACTTATCTTGTTTTCGACTAAACCCTACATTTTGGATTTAATTGAACCTGGGAAATCAATTGGGCAGGTAATTGGAGAAAACGCAAAAGACCTAATCGAGAGTTTGAACGGAAACGAAATTGAATCTTCAAATTCAAAAAGAGAAATCTGGTCAAACATCATCACAATTTCATCATTCATCATGTTTGCTTTAACTATATATTTTACGTCAATAACTTTAAATAAAGGGGGGAATAAATTGTTTGGAATAGTTGGAGGATTGCTTTCAATTGTTGGACTAGGAGTTTATTTGTCGCATTTAGCAATTGGAATAATAGGATTCGTAGTTATTGCCATTCTAGTCGTTGCGGTCGTAATGTTTGAAGGATTTTGAATTGCCAATATGAAGAAAAGTGACATGTCACTAACACTGTATGACCATGCCAGAGTGGCCTATCGGCAGACTCCGTCAGGTATACTTGATACTTTGACAACAATTTGAAAATGAATAAAAGAACGATTTATTTTTATAGTGCTCTGATTTTGACTTTCACCGTAATTACACTTTTGGTTACTGGTTCTTCATTACTCACGATAGCATTGAATAGCGACGAAACTATTCCTTTTGGAACAATAATAAATTGGATTGGAATGATTTCATTACCCTCGACGATTTATTGGGGAATAAGAGAGTTGAGAAAACCATCGAGCAAACTTAACAGAATTCTCTCTAGACTCATTAAAATCATTATCGTTTTAGGAATTCTTTGGGTTCCAATTTCATTTTTACTTGCAGGTAATCTTTCATTTTCATTTTCTGAAAAAGATACATTTCAGGGCGGACAGGATGCAATGAGATGGTTTTGGTATTTAACCTATGGAATTGGAATTGGGGCAATTTTTATAATATTCACTTATTGGATTTCATTATTATTCAAAAAAGATAAAACTGTTGCCAACAATTAGCAACAAATGACCATTTTGCAAGGTCATCCCATGACATTTTTAGTAGTATTTTGTACTTTTGGTATAGCCTTGGTCGGTAGAGGCTACACCGATAGGTGTTTAGTTCAACACTGTATATGAGATCAGACTTGCTATCGCTGCGTCCGCTCCATATGCTTGGTCACTAGCATAAGTTTGAGAAAATGAATAAATTCCTTACAATATTTTTCCTTACAATATCATGTATGACTTTTGGACAAGTAGAACAGAGTATATATAATCAAGATAAGGAAACTGTTCTCGAATATTTCCGGACAGAAACAATAGATGGAAAACTTGACTTTGAGTTGAAATTGAAAGATGATGATGCACCATTCTATCGTGTTGGAAATGTTTTATATAATAGAATGGATTTTGGAATTTTACTTTGGGCTCAAGCTATTAAACAAACTGAAAAGCTTTCTATGGAAGAATCCGTCAAGTTATGGGAAGAAATAAAACAACGAAAACTAACTAAATCAGAAAAACAGGCTTTCAAAAAAGGGTTCAGTATGGAATTGGAAAAACCAAAGATACCCAAACAATCAGAATCAAAATTTGACTCTGATTTTATAGATTATGTAAAAGCTAAATGGAACGGACAGACATTTGAAAAAGCGGAATTGGCAAAATTTAAT
>CAYTVR010000613.1:0-1788 GCA_964441245.1 uncultured Saprospiraceae bacterium
GCTCTCTTTAGATAGTTTTTAAAGGTTTTATTAAAATTAGGTAGAGCATAATTTAAATAAAATCTTTAAAAATATTTTTTTTGCATTAAAAATATATTTAATTAATTAAAATTTTAGGGTGTAAGAAAATGCAAATCTTATTACACTGCGGGCCAAAAGTGTTTGCAAAAGTAAAAATCGCTGTTATATCAAATTTTATCTTCCCCAATATGAAATTTTGCTAGTTAATTTATTTGCCTATATAAATATGAAGTAGGTTATTGATACTCTGTATAATGATTAGTATTTAATATGAAGAAAAGCAACATTTTTAAATTTTCTTTCAAAATGAGTGGGCCAAAAGAGTTTGCAGAAGTCCTTTAGAAACAAAATTAACTGTAAAAACTTAATATAAAATAATAAACACATTACATTTATGATAATTATATCATAATTTAACAAAAATAACTACAAATAATAAATAAAAATTAGTGTAAACTGTAACAAAATATTCTTGAATGATTTTTAACACGGAATCCGCTTTCCCTCATTCTTAAGCACTTTCACCAGTCTTTCATCAACCGAAGAAGTTAATTTTTGGATCACTTCCGGTGATATTTGAGCTGATGTCTCCTTAATCGCCTCCCATAGGTCTTTTTTGCTGCCAAATTGACGTCCGTTTTCATAAACTTTTCTCTTTATGATTGACCACATGTTTTCAATTGGGCTCAAATCTGGACTCTGGGGAGGCCAGTCCATGATTCGTTCTCCAGTTATTCCCTGATCTGCCAGCCAACCTTTGGTGTAGCGAGAAGCGTGACTGGGGGCGTTGTCTTGCTGAAATATGAGACTCTGCTTAACATCGTCAGTTTGGGAGTTCATCCAAGGCAAAAAATTCGCTTCCAAAAATGAACAATAATTAGCTGAATTCATTTTAAGGCCATCAGAAACGAGAAAAGGTCCTACAACTTGGTTGCCAATGATTCCAGCCCAAATCATGACGCCACCACCTCCCTGTTGCCGTTTGTAGCGCAGAAGAGGGTTTGCACCCTTTTGGAGCCATCCTTTGCTCCAACCGTCTGGGCCATCAAGCGTAGCCCGAGCCTCATCTGTCCAAAGGACAGTCTGAAAATCTGTTTTAAGATATTTTGTAGCCCATGACAGCCTTTTCTTGGTATTGGTTTCACTCAAAGGAGGGCATTTCACTGGTGATCTCTGATCCGCCATTTTTTCAGGATCCGATTTCGGGTGCGTTTGGATACATTCGTAACACCTGCAGCTTCAAAAATCGTTTGGCTAGTACTGTGAGGGTTCTGTGACAAAGATCTTTTGATTTTTCTCAAATCTCTGCTTGTGGTTACACTTGGCCTGCCCCTTTTGTGTTGTTTTCTCTCAACTTTACCCTCTTCAACAAATCTCTTCACAGTTCGGTGATCTCGTTTTAAAATTTTAGAAATTTCCAACGTAGACTTTCCTATTGCAAGATTCGTAACAATTTGACGTCTTTCATATGCTGTTAACATTAGCCCTTTAGCCATAATTAGTAAATTTTAGAAATATGCAAACACTTTTGGCTCACCTGAAAATGCAAAAATCTGAAAAAACTGCAATTAAAGAAATTTCTTGTATTCTTTACACGTTATATCAACCTAGAATTGTAAATCATAGTTAGATAACTATTCTATTCAAATTATTGCTAATAATTTCATTAATTTGTAGAAAAATTGAGTTATTACTCTCGTGCAAACACTTTTGGCCCGCAGTGTATTGAATCTATAAAGTGACAAAAAGTAAGAATTTTTAAATCAC
>CAYTVR010000614.1:0-1409 GCA_964441245.1 uncultured Saprospiraceae bacterium
CCATTGGCTACAGAGAAGCGAGCTTCAAAAGATAAGCTTGGGAGAAAATTGGCTTTGGCTTCTTTTAATACCGCTAGGCTTTTTTCGTAAGAGAGTTCTTTTTGCTGTAAGCTAATATTGCTTTCTAATGCCTTGCTAATGTGCTGGTCAAGGATGCTTTCTTGGGCAATGCCTTGAAATTGCAAGAGGAAAAAAGCTAAGCATAAAAGGAAATTATTTTTCATAAGGTTTTGGTCGTTGATAGGCTCACAATTTGATGCTTTTTTTAAGAAGCTTCTTTAATGTTTGCACAAGTCGTCGATTTCACTTGCTGAATTGTTATTATTTGAAGGTGAATTGTATTGGCTTTTGGAATGCCTTTTTAGGACTTTTTTTACTTGAAAAAGCTAAGGAAGTAGCCATGTAATATACTTTATGGCAAGAGGAGACATGGAGGGGATGTTCCTCCTTTTCGTTGCCACAAAAGAAATAGGCTTCCGGTTTGCTTGATAATTTTTAGCTTTGCAGGAGTAGAGATTTTGATGACTTTTAATACTATTTAGGATACTTTCTTCTAAACCCACTATATAATGTCCAGATATTTTGCAGAATTAGCTTATAAAGGAACTTCTTATGTAGGTTGGCAAAACCAACCTGGGCAGAAGGCCGTCCAATCAACGATCGAAAAAGCATTGTCTACTATTTTGAGAGAAAAGATTGATGTAGTGGGTTGCGGTAGGACAGATGCAGGAGTTCATGCCCGCCAATTTTTTCTTCATCTTGATTATGATGGAACTTTCGAAGATTCATTTCTATCTCGGCTCAATAAAGTCATCGGTCCAGATATTGCCTTTGATCGGTGGATAGCTGTTGAGCCTCATGCACATGCCCGTTTTGCTGCTATAAGTCGCAGTTATGAATACCATTTGGAGTTTAAGAAGAATCCTTTTTCCAAAGATTTAGCTTACTTTTTCCCTCAGGCAAATTTGCTGGATGTGGAAAAAATGCAGGCGGCAGCTCAGCTCCTTTTATCTTATGAGGAGTTTTATCCTTTCTGTAAAAGCAATTCTGATGCAAAAACGATGAAGTGTGATATGAAGCGTGCAGAATGGGAAATAGATGCTCTTCAAAATAAAATGATATTTCACATTAGCGCCAATCGCTTTTTGCGAGGCATGGTGCGGCTGATCGTGGGGATGTGCCTTAATGTCGGAATGGGTAAAACGAAAATGGAAGAGGTTCGAAGCGCTCTTGAAGAACAAAGTCGACTCACGCGAAGTTATAGTGCTCCTCCTCATGGATTATATCTGAGCAAAATAGAATATCCCTTCTTAGCATAAAAAAAGCCGGTCATTTGACCGGCTTTTCATTTCTTTAAATAACTAAGCGTTATTTTTTCTTTTTAGCAGTTGCTCTTTTCTTAGGAGCTG
>CAYTVR010000614.1:1509-1761 GCA_964441245.1 uncultured Saprospiraceae bacterium
CTTTTTTAGCAGTTGCTCTTTTCTTAGGAGCTGCTTTTTTAGCAGTTGCTCTTTTCTTAGGAGCTGCTTTTTTAGCAGTTGCTCTTTTTTTAGGAGCTGCTTTTTTAGCTGCTGCTCTTTTTTTAGGAGCCGCTTTTTTAGCTGCTGCTCTTTTTTTAGGAGCTGCTTTTTTAGCAGTTGCTCTTTTTTTAGGAGCTGCTTTTTTAGCAGTTGCTCTTTTCTTAGGAGCCGCTTTTTTAGCAGTTGCTCTTT
>CAYTVR010000615.1:0-1760 GCA_964441245.1 uncultured Saprospiraceae bacterium
TCTTGTCCAAAGCCACCCCGAAGCGTCGGGCCAAAGATTTCGCGACATCATAAAAATACGCAGACCTTAGCTTTTAAACCCTAAAACCGTATTGTTTATTGGTCTTGTTTTGGGGTGTTTTTTTCCACGTACTGCACGAATTTCAATATTTTTTCTGGTTCGAATTTGTCTTGGAAAGTATGTAAATCTGCAATATAATTCATACCAAGATACTCAGCAGATTTTTTAAAAGGCAGCCAAAAGTTAATGCCCAAATTGTCTCCATTCGAGGAACTAATTACGGCCATATGTTTACCACGTAATTTACGTCCAATTTCCTTTTCTATTCGGAGTAAATCAGTTAGTCTATCGAAAAACACCTTCATAATTCCACTCATTGAATACCAATAAACTGGTGTCGCAAAAATCAATACGTCATAATTGTCTGTTATTCTTTTGATTACATCGAGGTAGTCATCATTTTTATTTTGATGTTCATAGTCAAAATGTAAAATATTAAAATCCATCAAGTCGATGAAGTCCCAATCAGATATTTTCATCAATTCCGTAACCACCTTTTTGGTTTCCCCATTCCTTCTTGAACTCCCTAAAATGATTACTTTTTTCAATTTTGGTAATGTTTTACAAAATGCACCACGGTTGTTATATGTAGCTTAACGACCGTGTGGGAGCTATGATTTCATATACATTGTTGTATGTCGTTTTATTCATCAATACGCTGATCAGTTATTGAAATCTCTCTTGAAACTTTAAGTATTTCTTTACAAATAATTTCTGCGTTTTTCTTTTTGGTTACTATTGTACCATGATTTCCCGTAATGCCGGTGTGTATACCATTTGTTGAGAGGTCTTCAAACTCAATATATTTAGTTTCATTTTTAGGGTGGTCATTTTCTAAAGTAGTCAAATTTGTTGGTTCGCTAATAGCGGTAAATGACCTAATAGGCATGTCCCCAAAATTATTTGCCTTTCCTGACCTTTCCACTGTATCGTAGTAGTCTTTCATTTCACCTTTAAAACCTCTTGCAGTTTTACCATTGACTAAAAAAGCTTTGATTTTTTTATTCTCTTCATCTGGTAACCCATCTCCGTAATAAGGATATCCAATAACTTTATCGTAAAGAGATAGAATACCCATATCGGCTAAGACTGTCTGAGCAACTAATGATTTCATTGCAACTTTATATCTAATAGAAGATTTGTTAGGAGCATCATATCGCTCAACATGGTCATGATGAGTAGCATCTATAAAAAACAAAGCTTCAACTTCATCAGGATATAGTTGAGCGTAGACACGTATATAAGGTCCACCTATAGAATGTCCTACCAAAATATATGGTGGTGATTCACCGGACTTCTTTAAAAGGGTATGTAATTCTTGAGCAACGGTTTCAGGGTCTCGAGAAGTCTTAAGTTCGTCACTATGACCAATTCCTGCTCTATCATATCGTACGACTCTGAGACTATCCTTAAGACCTTCTTCAAGCCAATAATAGAACTCTGATACTAATCCGGCACCACTTTCTATTACCACAGTAGTCGATGATCCTTTTTCACCGGCAGCGTTTACATGGAGATTAAATCCACCTACATCAACAAGCTCTCCCTCTAGTAGGGGTTTTGAACTAAATAAACGAAAAAGTAACCCTGTCAGCACAGTTATGAGCAAAAGTAATCCTATTATTTTTGCAGCCCATTTAACTATTTTTAATGCTTTCCTCACTCTATTTCCTAAATTAATATTTACGTCAGTTTTGATG
>CAYTVR010000616.1:0-1727 GCA_964441245.1 uncultured Saprospiraceae bacterium
TTGTTGTTCTTTTATGGCTGCGACTAATACTGGTGTGATTCTTCCATAATCTACAGTCATTGGTGATTCTTCTACATCATCCATTGGGTCACCACCTACCGCAATAGGAAGCACCTTTTGTAACTCTTGAGCTATAAATCCAATTTCATCTTGAGTAGGATTTGACTTCATTTGATATATTGTTGGATTTATTTTATCCAAAGTCGCCAAACCTTTATCAAAGGTTTTGATATTCTGTTTTAGTCTTCTATCAGATGTTGTAGAATACATCGTACCTCCAGCTCCATTACCTCTAATCCCACCAATATTAGTTCCATTTCCATCAAGGAACAAAGCATAATATGAAGAAGACGTTGGATTTGTGTCTAAACCAGCCTGAATTATAAGTCCATCACTAGAGCCACTATTTGTATTTTCAAACCGAGCAATATATGTACTTGAATTATCTTGCACATCAAATCTATAAATTGCATTCCCAAGTCCTATACCTACATCTCCATCTTCATATAAAGCATCATCCCCAGGCCCAAATTGCCAAGGCGCATCGATGTTTGCCCATGACAAATTAGTTCCACTAGTATATCTTAAGAATTGGCCACTAGTTGGAGCAGTATTCGGCAAAGTATATAATCCATCTATATTCAAATCTCCATTAATACGTACCAATTCATTGTCAAATTGTCCGTAAATCAATGTATTCAAACTATCTGTATCATCATTCGTAATATATAATTGGTTGTCCGCCGCTGCATCTATTCCTGCCCGGTGACCAAGAAATACATTGCCATTTGTTTTATTAAAAAATCCAGCATATGCGCCTATGATCACATTTTCTTTTCGATCGTAACCATCTGTAGCTACCACAGTACCTCGTCCTGCACCATAACCTACATATACATTATGCGCTGAAGACGAATCATTAACACCAGCTGTCGCGCCGATCGCAACCGTTTGATTTGCTGTATTTGTGTTGTTCAGCGCATCATTACCAATTGCCACATTAAAGTCTCCATGCAAGTTGCTTCGTAATGCGGACTTTCCAATTCCAACGTTCTCACTGCAATCCAAACATTCACCCAATGCAGAGAATCCTACTGCAGTATTAATATTTCCAGTGAGATTTTCATCTAATGCGCCTGATCCAATTGCAGTATTACGAAAACCCGTAGTATTTTCCGCTAATGTTAAGAAACCAAATGCTGTATTATTATCCCCTGAACTAAAAACCGAAGGATCATCAATCGTATTGATTCCAGAATTAAATCCAAAAAACATAGATGTTTGTAAGTTGGTTTGGTGCAGAAAGCTGAAACCTCCAGCGTTTTTTCTAATACGCCAAAATTGTTCTCCATCAATTTCAAATTTGAATTTATCTGTCTGTGAAAAACTGGCTATCGAAAAGGTAAAAAGTGCTAGTAAAGTAAAAATGGATGTTTTCATTGTTTGCGCTTTAAGTTAATTGATTATGCAAAATTAGATTAAGAAATAAATGAAAGTATCACCCATAAGGGTGAAATTCACATCCGAAGATCTGTGCAATAACCCATAAAGCTACACCAGAAATGATGCAAGTATTGGGTACTTTAAATACTCATTTTCTCTTAGCTCTTTTTATCTTATAAAGTCTTGTATAGTTTGGATTGAAGATTAAAGATTGTTGATTCTTAATTGTAAATTGTTGATTGTTGATTGTTGATTGTTAATTGTTGATTGTTGATTGTTGATTT
>CAYTVR010000617.1:0-1719 GCA_964441245.1 uncultured Saprospiraceae bacterium
TCGACCACAACCTCTCCAGCCTTCGTAAGCGTAGAGCTACACCCAGCATCAGTTGTTACCGTCAAGCTGACATCATAAGTTCCACCTTGCGTATAGCCATGTGTTGGATTTTGATCAGTAGACGTATTCCCATCTCCAAAATCCCATAAATATTCTATGATCGAAGTTCCTGCTGTGCTCGTTGAACTTTCTGTAAAGCTTATGTTAAATGGATTACAACCATTAGGAGCTGATGAACTAAAAGCTGCACTTACATCAGTTACCGAGATAATATCAGGTAACATATAAATCGATTCACAACCATTATCATCTACTACCTTCAACCCAAAATCATTATAATCACCAGCAATTGGGAAAAAGAAATAAGGGGTTGGATCAAATTGACTATTCGTAATTAATGCAACTTTCAAAGGATTATAAATCCATTCAAATCTTCCTGAGTTGATAGAATTATTTATAACCTGAATGGTATCACCTACACATATCTGATTAGTTGGGAATGAAAATACAGGTTGAGCTTCATCAGCTACATTCAATGCCTTGGTTATTTCATGTTCACATCCTGTAGCAATATTTGTTACTTTCAATGTTACATTATAAGCACCTGTAGCTGAATAGGTATGAGTTGGATTTTGGTCTGTAGAAGTTGTCCCATCTCCAAAATCCCATTCCCAAGTATCAGGAGCTACTGAAGTATCTCTAAAGCTAATCGTTCTGATTCCACCACAAACTTGATCAAAATCGAATCGAGCAATAGGTGCATTAATCTGAACATATTCTTCAAGAATTAAAGTATCTCTACAATTATTATCAATACCAATCAACATTACATCAAAACGACCCGTATCTTGATATTCATGAGAAGGTTCCATTTCAGAAGAGGATCCTCCATCTCCAAAATCCCATTCCCATATCTGAACGTTATCACTTGAATTATTGGTAAATTGTACTTCTTCCTCTACGCAAGTCACTAACGGATCACCTGTAAAATCTAAAACAGGTACATCTCCTAAATTAATAAAGTCTTCTTGTAATCGAGTTCCAGAACATCCTGATGCTGTAGTTACAGTAAGTGAAACATCATAGCTACCAGAATTTGGGAAAGTAACAATTGGATTTTGATCTGTAGACGTTGTAAATCCAAAATCCCATAGCCATTGAGTAATCGTCTCACCTTGAATAGTAGTCAAGTCCGTAAATTCTACTGGTAATGGAGCACAACCTTCTCTATAGTTAGAATTGAAATTTGGAGTAACCCCATTTAAATTAACCGTAGTTGTGTTTACACTTTCTTGGCAACCATCCGCATACGTAACCGTCAAAACAACTGGAAAGCTACCTTCATTAGTAAAAGTAAAACTAGGATTCTGATCAGTAGAAGATCCTTCTCCACCAAAATCCCAAGACCATTCTGAGGCTTCTGTTGATACACCAGTAAAATTAACCGTTAGGCCATTCGTAACATCACATGAAGTCGTATTCCCACTATCCGTATAAGCAACACTTACAGGACCATTAGATACAATACAATCATCGGCTGTTTTCGATCCAGTACAGTTATCCAAAGTTGTTACATTAACAGTAGGTGTAAAGCACCCTTTAGTAGTATAAGTATGTGTTGGATTTAAATCAGTAGAAGTATTGCCATCTCCAAAATCCCAAGTAGCAGCAGTTACATCGCCAGCCAATACAATCTCGACGACCTTTGTACTACAATCA
>CAYTVR010000618.1:0-1713 GCA_964441245.1 uncultured Saprospiraceae bacterium
TCATCTACTTTTTGTCCTAAATGAAGTTGTACACCAGTCAAGTCAATTTGTTTTTTAAAGTAGCGGAGAGTTTCATAAAATTCCTCTTTACCTGGAATTTGTTTCGCCATATTAAACTGGCCTCCAATCTCCTTTGCTGCTTCGTATAAATGGACTTCGTGACCACGTTGTGCTGCAATAGTAGAAAAGGACAAGCCCGCAGGACCAGCTCCTACTACACCAATTTTCTTTTTCTTTTGAGTAGGAATATAATTCAATTCTGTTTCATTACACGCTCTTGGATTGACAAGACAGCTGGCTGTTTGTTGTTTGAAAATGTGATCCAAACAAGCTTGATTACAGCCAATGCAAGTATTGATTTCATCTGCACGATTTTCCATAGATTTGATCACAAAATCGGCATCTGCTAAAAATGGACGTGCCATAGAAATCATATCCGCATGACCATCCTGTAAAATTTGTTCTGCAACTTCCGGCGTATTGATTCGATTCGTAGTAATCAAAGGAATCTTCACCTTTCCCATCAGCCGTTTAGTGACCCAACTAAAACCACCCCGTGGAACCATCGTTGCAATAGTAGGGATACGAGCTTCATGCCAACCTATCCCTGTATTGATAATGGTCGCACCGGCAGCTTCAATACCTTTTGCCAATATTTCTACTTCTTCCCAAGTGCTGCCATCATGGACCAAATCCAACATGGATAAGCGATAAATGATGATGAAATTTTTGCCGACTTTTTCTCGAATTCGTCGGACAATTTCTATTGGAAACTTAATCCTATTTTCGTAACTGCCTCCCCATTCATCTTTCCGTTTATTTGTTTTTGACACAATAAATTGATTGATCAGATATCCTTCAGAGCCCATGACTTCTACACCATCATAACCTGCATCTTGAGCGAGTGCAGCACATTTTACAAAATCATTGATCGTTGATTTGACTCCTCGGCCTGTCAGTCTCCAAGGTTTAAAAGGAGAGATTGGTGATTTGATGGCTGTAGGAGCAACGGAAAAAGGATGGTAACCATAGCGACCAGAGTGAAGTATTTGCATACAAATTTTCCCACCTTCCGTGTGTACTGCTTCTGTTATTCTTTGATGGTGCTTGGCCTCCTTTGAGGTAGACATTTTTGCTGAAAATGGTCCGACCCATCCTGCTCGATTAGGAGCAATACCTCCAGTGACAATCAGTCCAACTTGCCCACGTGCTCGTTCCCCAAAATAAGCGGCCATCTTTTCAAATCCATTTTTAGTTTCTTCTAAACCAGTATGCATCGACCCCATTAAAACACGGTTTTTTAATTGTGTAAAACCTAGATCTAATGGAGATAAAAGCTGCGAATATTTTTGAGACATGGCAATTCTGTTTATTTCAGGAAATGAGACATTTCATTCCATTTTCCAATATTATGGTTTTTCTTTTGTTAATACAAATAAATAAGATGTGGCTATGGGGAGAGGAAAGAGTTATTAGAGCATGTTTAAAATTTATGAGAACTGATAATCAGGAGTTTAGGGTTTTGACGAAGTATCGAAATTGTTGCCTAGCGAGCTAGGTGACTATTTTGATAAGAAGGCAAGTTCCTAAAATTACTGGTTATCAGGAGGCAAAATCTAAAGATGTTCTTAAACGAGTTCAATGAAAAAGGGGAGTCATCCTGTAAAAAGTAGTAGGTAAGAAGTGGTAAGTTGTAAGTAATAAGTAGAAGGT
>CAYTVR010000619.1:0-1236 GCA_964441245.1 uncultured Saprospiraceae bacterium
ATCGTCAAATCTTGATTGCCACAACAACTGACTGTAGGATCAATAAATAATAAGAAATTAGAACTAGCACTGCTGCTCCAGATTAAAGATGTTTTACCCTTAACATTGGAACAAGCCAAATTAGTTGGTGCATCACAGCATTGGACCATTCTAAAATTATGGATGACTTCATCCCAAGGATCACATTCATTTTGTACCGCTAGTTTTAAAGAATAAACAAAACCTGCTTCTAGTGAGAATCCGTTGTTGGTCATCCACTGACTAAAATTAATTGTATTGATTTGTCCGGTAGTTCCACCAAAGTATAATCCTTCGAATGGACCTCCATCAATAGGCGTTCTTCCTATTTCAAAAAAATACTTTACTTCGCCTTCAGAAGCACTTCCGTTTAAGAATACTTGTTCGCTGGAACAAAATTCTTCTCGGATATTTTGTTGGGCATCTTCGAAATGAAAGGCTGCCGTAACTTCATTCGGGGTTACTTCAAAAGTTTTAATACTATCGGACCACTTATTACATCTATCACGAGTACGAAGCATGACTTTATAAACAAAGCCTTCTTCCATTGGAAAACCTCTGCCAATCAACCATTGACTAAAGTTGATGATATTAAGTTGTCCCCATTGCCATTTAGTTGCTACGTGTGTGAAATTGGTAGTACCAACTGGGGCTCTGAAAACCCTTAATCGATATCTTGCCTCACCTTCGGATTGACTTCCGTCTAAATATACTTGCTCACCAATACAAAAAGATTCTCTTTGCGCTTGTTGGTCATTTTCGAAATGGAAAACAGAGGTCGGTTCAGCGAAAATCGTAAACTCCTTAATAATGCTTTCAACCCAACCACATGCAGGGTGCGTAATAGCGAATTTTAAGGTATATCTACCAGGCGTAAAAGTAACTGGGTTGGTAGGACGGTTTTCAAATAAATCGGTAAGGTTAATTAAGTTTGGAGATCCTGTAGCGAATACATGTCCCATTCCAATGGGTATTCCATTTGAATTATCTCGTGATAGCTCCAAGTAATAGTTTCCAACATTAGGGGTTAAACTTGCATCTATAAAAACATCTTCTGTTAAACAAAATTCATTGGTAGTTCCACCATTGCTGCGTTCAAAATGATATTGAACTATATCGTCTGGGTCAAGATAAATAAATGGATGAGATACTTCAACCCAATCACAATCAGTATAAGCGAATTTTACGGTATACTCAATACCCGTTTGAAAGGTAATC
>CAYTVR010000619.1:1246-1707 GCA_964441245.1 uncultured Saprospiraceae bacterium
TGGACGATGTCGTCTGGATCAAGATAAATAAATGGATGAGACACCTCAACCCAACCACAATTGGGATCAGTATAAGCGAATTTTACCGTATATTCGATTCCGGGCTGAAAGTTAATCGGATTAGTTAAACCCTCAAATAAACTAGTTAGATTGAATACCTTATTTGGGGTTATTGTATTCACCCAATGAGGAGTACCACCAGCATCTGTGTACGAAATTTCTACAAAATAGGGTCCATCATACTCGGTCCATCTTTCATTTAAGTAGACATCTTCTCCGAAGCAAAATTCGTATTGAGTGTTTCCAGCTGCATCTTCTAAATTGGAAGTTACAATATTGGGATTTGCCGCAATGACCGCAGCTTCTGCATCTATGACACCATTTCCATAATTCGTACTAGGGCTCCCTTCGTGAACTATATGACTCGCTGAATTTTTCATAATATTTACAACCCCATCTTT
>CAYTVR010000620.1:0-1693 GCA_964441245.1 uncultured Saprospiraceae bacterium
TAGGCATTAACTGACATTACCAATCAGAACGCCGATCCGAATAAAATTTGGGTCGGCGTTCTTCTATGTAAAAAGCGATTTCTAATTTTAGGTTCAGTTATTAATGTTTGGGGTGTTTTTTGTTATTCGGACATTACCCGTTGATAAAAAAACAGCCTTGTATATAGAGATTGATTATGCAGCTTTTGAGGATGGAGGTTTATTCCTTTTAGCAATGGCAGTAGCATTAGCTGTTAGGTTGCCAAAGAAAATCCATGCTAATTCTGTTGCGTAAGTTTTTGCCTTAATCTTATTCAGTAAATAATGATTCTTTTTATTACCAAAACTTCCTTCTAGCTTTGTGGCTCTAACTTTTCCGATCAGATTTCGGAGTAGTCTTTTTTGTTTTCGTATTGTTTTATCTGCCGGTAATTTTCCTTTGGGCTTAAAACAAGTACTTATCTTTTGGGAGCTACAGTAGCTACGATTTTTGTTATTTGCATAAATCTGATCTCCTCCAAATAAATTACATTTTCGCTTGAATAAATATTGATGCTTCCACAAGGTCTGCTTCATTCTAACTCCTTCATGATAAGCTTCAAAATTCCAATGCTCAATAAAATTTATTCCATCTATTTGCATCTCATGAACTTTCATTCCAAATTCAACTCGCTTTGTTTCTTTCCCTCGAACTATAGGACGTAGGTAGGGTTTTGCCAAGGATACAATTCTATTTTTAATCTTTATTTTTGGATTGTCAAAGTGAAGCTGTTGCTGATTATGTACCTTCTTTATCGTTGATATACGGACAAAAAAATTAGATTTCACCTTACAACGACTAAGGTCAATAGATTCTTTCCGTCTCATTGCCCCAATTAATCCAGGTAATAATTTTAAGTACTTATTAAGTAAATACAAGAGCCGTCTTCTTATCTGTCTAGTCTTTTTATATCCTTTGCGTCGACTCTTTTGATAGCTCAAATATTTTTGATGTTGCTCTTTGTATTTTGAACGAGGCATTGGTAAGCCAGCATAAGCACTGATTATTTTCATCTGCCGATACAGATAAGTTATTGATTCCCACAATAGTTTTACATCCGTTGGATAACGAACCCAACTCTCATAACAAGTCGCATCTGCCAAATTCGTTTTTGGCTCCTCCATCTTATCTTTCCAATGCCCTACATTTGACAACTGTAGCTCTTTCATTAATTGAGGAACTTTCAAATAAGACCCTAAACGAGCTCGCCATCTACTAACCACTCCATCATCTTTTATTCGAGTTGCTATCGGTAAATTAATTCCACAAAAATACTGCATCATTTTATTTTCGTTGAGTAGCTCTATTAACTTCTCATCGCTCGTTTTGTAACGATGCTTCAATATTTGCAAAGCGATTCCTCCTTGTACATCAAACCAAGGACGTGGGCCTGTCTTTGGAGGATTGTAAGGTAAAACTTCTGAATATTTTTGAAAAGGTATTGATTGGTAGAGCTTCCCTAGGTCATGGTCTAAAAACACTGACCAGTCCAAAGGTCTACCATCTTGCGTGGTAAATAGTTGGAGTTCCAAATCTTATTTGGTTATTTTGTCTTAACTGTAAAATTATTCTCCCCGAAATTTACTCATTTAGAGCGATTTTGGGGATTTTTTTGACAAAAAAATTAGCTAATACATTCGAAGTGAACGTATTAGCTAATTACAGAGAGACCCT
>CAYTVR010000621.1:0-1691 GCA_964441245.1 uncultured Saprospiraceae bacterium
ATTACACTAAGTATAAGTGAAGATTATTACATAGCAGATTGTGACAATGATACTATATTAAATGCAGTAGATTGCGATCCTTTTAATAATGCCATCACAGAAGCCATTGGTGATGTTTGTGACGATGGTGATCCATTGACGTTATCGGATTTTCTTGATGAAAACTGTAATTGTATAGGATTGGCTACTGATGATGTAGATGGTGACGGTATTTCCAACGCACAAGAAGTACTAAACGGTTCCGATTATAACGATCCATGTGATCCTATTCAAAATATTGGTTATACAGGTTATGACGCTGACAATACAATGTGGCAAGCTGGCAATTGTGATAACGACGATATTAATAATGCATTAGAAGTTATACTTGGTTCTGATCCGTATGATACAAACTACAATACAATTCAAGGGAATGTTATGTTTGATGTAAATGGTGATGGATGTAATGGAAGTGATGACATACCTATTTCGAATTTAAGTTTAATAATCGTTGACGGATCGGTAGCAGTAACAACCTCTTCAGACAATACAGGAAATTATTCATATCTAGTTACCGACGGAACATACAATGTTCAGCCCAATATAGAAAATTCGTCACTTTTTACGGTGACCTCCACAACAACGCCCATAAATTTTCCTAGTATCAATAACAGTGTATTCACTAAAGATTTTTGTGTGAGGAGTTTTGGTGTAAATCCAGACGTAGAAGTTGTCATTGCACCCATTGAATTTGCACGTCCAGGTTTTGATGCAGAATATTTAGTAACCTACAGAAACAAAGGAGATCAAACAGTTTCAGGAACGCTAAACTTTAGCTATGATGATACAGTATTAGATTTTATAAGTAGTTCAGAACCTACAAGTTCGCAAACAACAGGAACATTAAACTGGAATTATACAAATTTAGAGCCTTTTGAAAGTAGAAGTATCAACATTACACTAAATGTAAACTCGCCAATGGAAGTTCCTCCGGTATTTAATGGCGATGAATTGGATTTTTCAGCCACAATAAATCCAATTCCAGGTGATATTTTACCTGATGACAATCAATTTGAATACACACAAACCGTTGTTGGTTCCTATGATCCAAATGACATCACTTGTATTGAAGGAAGTACTGTAAATCCTGATGAAATAGGAGAATATCTGCATTATATCATCAATTTTGAAAACACAGGGACTTTCTTCGCAGAAAACATTGTGGTAGAAATGGATATTGATACTTCAGAATTTAATATTTACTCATTTCATCTATTAAGTAGTTCGCATGATGTAAATGTAGTTATTGAAGGAAATACTGTTCGTTTCATTTTTCAAAATATATTCTTGCCAGTAAATGGACAAGGGAATATTCTACTAAAAATACGATCGTTAAATTCATTGGCTGAAAACGATACTGTGAGTAACGATGCGCGTATCTTCTTTGATTACAATTTCCCAATTCAAACAAATATAGCGGAAACTACCTATGCAATTCTAAACAATCCAACGTTTGATCTTGATGCTACAATTATTATTTACCCAAATCCAACAAAAGATGTAATCAATATTCAAGCAGATCATGCTATTAAAAGTGTTGAGTTTTATGATATGCAAGGAAGAATGTTGACTACTAAAAACTACGACTCAAGAAATATCAATCTAAACTTATCAGAACAAGCAGCGGGAATCTATTTTGTAAAAATTAAAAC
>CAYTVR010000622.1:0-1640 GCA_964441245.1 uncultured Saprospiraceae bacterium
GGACGGGTTCGGCGGGGTTATCTGGGGGAATAAACTTCTTCAAGCTCAAGTACAACCTCCCTTTCAAATCGCTCAGTTCGCAAGCCGACCGACGGTGAATCATGAGAATTGCAGTTGCAGTTAAAAAGCCATTTTAGTAGCGCTCTTTTGATTTTAAATTTTTAAATAAAAACAACATGTCTCGTCAAGCCCGACTTAATATGATCCTATTTATTTTCGCTGCCTATGTTGTTGCTGATGTATATATGTACTTTAGTCTTCGCAGTCTTGTTGGGAAAAAATTCAGATTACTTTTCACTGGAATCTATTGGCTACTCAGCCTCTTTATTTTCTATTGTTTTTATCAGACTTTCACTGCGATGCAAGCCGGTTCTATTTTTAGAGATGCTTCTTATGCTATTTACTTTGGCCTTTTCCTGACAGCGTTGATCACTAAATTTGTTTTTGCAGGAGCGATGTTGGTTCAAGATGTAAGCTTGTTGTTAATTGGTATCTTCAATTTTCTGACTCGAAGAAAAAAACCAGCCCTACCCTCTCGAAGACGCTTCCTTACTATGACTGCTGCGGGAATTGCGACAGTGCCTTTTTTGACTATGCTTTATGGAATTACAAAAGGAAAATACAATTTCAAAATTAAGGATGTGGCACTTTCTTTTAAAGATTTACCGAAGGCTTTTGATGGATTTAAAATTGTACAGATTTCGGATATGCATTCTGGAAGTCTCGATTCTGTAAATGCCATTGAGCGGATGGTTGGATTGATCAATCAGCAATCACCTGATCTGGTTTTATTTACTGGTGATTTGGTGAATTCCGACAAAGATGAAGTAAATCCATTTATTGAAACACTAAAAAAAATCGATGCGCCATTTGGTAAATTTTCCGTTTTGGGCAACCACGATTACTATGGTGCACCGCGTAATGGAACCAAGGAAGAACAGGACAGCTACTGGTCGGACTTCGGGGATAAATTTCGGCAGATGGGGTTCCAGTTATTGAATAATGAAAATGTAGCAATTGAAAAAAATGGAGAATTTCTTCGACTCCTGGGAGTCGAAAATTGGGGACATGCACGCTATTTCCCAAAACGAGGCGACTTAGATAAAGCTTTAGCCAACACCAAACAGGAAGATTTTTGCATTTTACTTTCTCATGACCCCAGCCATTGGGATAAAAAAGTATTGACACATTCCCGTCATATCCATCTTACCTTGAGTGGACATACACATGGAGCGCAATTTGGCGTAAATATTCCAGGTTTTAAATGGAGTCCGATACAATATCGATATCCTAGATGGAATGGTTTGTATAAAGAAGAACAACAATATCTTTACGTAAATCGAGGCTTTGGATATTTGGCCTTTCCAGGACGTGTGGGGATGTGGCCGGAGATAACAGTCTTTGAGTTATCGAGAACAGTTTAAATCAAAAATGAATTATAGAAAGTTATTTGGCTTTTTATAATTTATAGTATTAGGCAAAATCTACAATAATACACCCAATTTCCCCTCTTTATCCTTCCTTATCACCTTCTAAACATGACTCAGAATTAATATATTCCTATAGGTACGATAGTTGCCATAAGAAAACATAGTGTTATAATTACGATTACTAGATTACTCCCATTATGTATAACTATC
>CAYTVR010000623.1:0-1615 GCA_964441245.1 uncultured Saprospiraceae bacterium
GGAGCAAACTAGCGTTTGCTTTCCGCCACGCACATAGCGAAATCTTTTGGTTTTGATTTATTTTTTCTCGTCCAAAGCGAAATCCCAAAGATTTCGCCACCTCATGAAAATACGCAAACTATTGGTTTAAAACCTAAACCCGTATTGTTTATAGGTTGTGTTAGCAAATGTTTTTTTATTCCACAACGTATCGAATTCCAACTCCGATATATGGAAATGAACGATTATGAAGTTGATTCGGGAAAACAGAAATTACTTTGCTAAATCCTTGTTCAAATCCAGCGTTTATGTCCATTATAAGGTTTTCACTTAAGTCAAATTTTAATCCAAGTCCGCCTTGAAGTGCGAAATCCAATTTCTCCGCATCATCATTAGCATCTGTTCCATTAACATTTCCGTTCAAGAGATATGATAAAGATGGACTAAAGTGGAAATATGGATGAACTTTGTTTCTGTTTAAGAAATATAATCTCGGCGATATGTAAAAAGAGAGATAATTAAAATTTGCATCAAAGTTCGTGTTACTTTCGTTAAGATTATTTCCGCCACCTTTTCCAATGTAACCAATTTTTCCCGCAAGCGAGAAGTTGTCCGATATCAGAAAATCAGCAACGAATAAAGCCCCTAAGTTTCCAGCCCTGTCAGAAGTACGTCCGTTGTATTCCATTTGACTGAAATTTAGTCCAATTTCTCCTCCAATTTCGAGTTTCTGAGCATTATTTGATAAAGAGGCTAAAAATAGAATAGTCAATAATAATGTTTGTTTCATTCTTTTATAAATATTTGCTAACGGTCGCGTATAACCGTCAGTTACGGGTTAAGATACACATACCTTTCGGTTTAGCACAGACGTTAGCAATTCCGAGTGGATTCGGACGTAGTCGAATCCGCCGTAATTGCGGTTATACATTGTTGTGTGTAGGCTTTTTTATTCAACTGTACTTTTTCTTTTGTTCAACACTTTTCGGTTCAAATGACGTTTGGTAATTTCCATTTTTGTCAGGTGAGTGAATTTTGTAAGGTTCTCTGTCTTTATTCTGCTCTTTTCTAATTTTATTGAACAATTCCAATTCTCCGTTTAAAAATGTCAGTCCGTATTTCAGCAATTCAGAGCTTGCATTGTTTAAACTTGGTTCAATTTCTTTGTCCGTTGGAAATTCATATTCGGACGCCTTTAATTCTGGTTTAATTTCCTTTTTAAATCTCCAGAGAGCAACTGAATTCCAGTCCCACTCAAAAAAATCTTCGCTGTCGCCTTCTCCAAGTATGATATTATAGTGATAAGGATAGTCTCTTGGATAAGTGTTGCTTGATATTTTTAGATAGTGATTTTCCTTTCGGTAAATTATAGTCGAAGAGTATTTTCCGATTTCAATTCGGTGTTTTTGGAATCCGAACTGTTCAAAAGTCGGAATGACTATTTCCATAGCTTTTTCAGAGAATAAATTTTGTTCAGCCGATGGCTTTTCGGTTTTTTCCGATTTAGCTTTTTTGTTACCTTTAATAAAGTCAAATATTCCCATTTTTCTTTTTTCACGGATTTTTTGTCAGCTTACACACAACGGTTGAGCTATGCGTAGTGCGGAGGCAAGGAAACCTTTTGTTTCCGTCTGCG
>CAYTVR010000624.1:0-1614 GCA_964441245.1 uncultured Saprospiraceae bacterium
GTCAGAAGGAAGCCCATCCACCCATCTACCTATCCACCCATCTACCCAACAACCACTACTGCTTCACCCATTTTTTAGAAGTCGGATGACCATTCTTATCTGTTATAACCACATAGTAAACTCCTGAAGGAATAGCCGTTTTATCATCAGCAGTCCAATGGATCATAGTACTGGTACCATCATGATTCAATTCATCAATTAAAAGGCCTTTGCTGTCATAGAGTGAAATGGTTTGAATTTGATCCACGGTTGCCTGATCCAATTGAATGGTAAAGTCGTTCTTACTTGGATTAGGAAAAATATCAAAAGTCTTTTCAGAAATTGGCGTGGCTACATTTACAAAATAATCCTCTATTCCCGCTCTAATCACCACAGAGCCGATTCCCCCTATTTGGCTATCCGGAAAAGAAACGACTACTTCATTACTAGCATTCAAAAGACTAGGATCGAAATGAATTATTTTTGTGGAAGCATAACTATCGTCACTTGTAAACCTATCCGCAGCATCCTCTAAAGGCACCGTCAAGTTAGTTCCATTTAGGGTTACATTGATGGTCTTACTGGCATTGGTTGGTCGATTGACTCCGATCTGCATGTAGGCATATTCAATAATAGGCGGAACATCAGCCATAGGAACGGTAAACGTTCGTTCTCCTTGAAATTCTTCTGCGACTTCATTTGAATAAAAAGAAATCTCATTTAAAAACTTTTCTTCTTGTACCTCTTGGGTCAGTTTAATTTTTAGTGCCAAAGCCCCTCGTCCTCCTATGGTAATATTGTTTAAACTTGAAATGGTTTCCTCTATCATACTTGGTCTAAAGTCATCTTGACGGGAAAGTTTTGTTATGGCAATTTCTTGAGCAACGTATTGAGTAGGTAAATCAAAATCTAAAACCTCTTCTTTGTTGGCCATATTGTTTACCAAAACGTTCAATTCATCTCCTTCGATAAAAGCAGCATATTGTAGATCAGGATCAGAGCAATGCATTCGAACTCTGCGTCCCTGCGCATTTTGGAAATATTGAAAATAATGAATCAATTTGGTTTCCCCCCAATTGTTGGTATCGGTAAAATCCCAGGGCACCATCAACGAAGAATAATATGTGGGATCCCAGGCAGCCGTTTCGAATAAAATAAATGGAACCGTTTTCAAAAATAGATGAGGGTTTTCCATGAAAGTCAATGTATTGGTAATGGCACTATTCACCATGATGAAATTGATGATGCTTCGTTTTTCCAATTCATACTCAAAACCAGTTCCGGGAAAGTATTGGGAGCCTAAGTTTTCAACGATAGTCGCTTCGTCACCTTGGCTTACATAACCACCATGTTCGGAGACAACCAACTTAGCTGGTTGTCCATAATTGATTCGGGTATAGTTGGCCACTGCATCAATGACACCCAATGTCGGCAAGCCAGTAGAGATTGATCCTGTAAACTCATTTTGATTTTCATTCCATTGGTAATAATCATAAATATGAAACGAGTAAAAGTCTAATTCAAAATCTGTATTGTCAATAAACTGAGTAAAGTTGAACAAACGTTGATAATTGTCTCGGTAGAAATAGGACACCGATAAACAAGGACCTCCAATCTTAGTATTGATCCCTTTTT
>CAYTVR010000625.1:0-1604 GCA_964441245.1 uncultured Saprospiraceae bacterium
CCCTCAAATGCTAAAGATGGTTTTAGCGATTTCTGCCTTTTCTCCCTTTAGGGTCGGGGCAAAAAAAGGCAGAAATTGATAAAACGGTTTTAACAAAAAAATCCTTTATTCTAAATTGACAACAGAATAAATAGCATCCGATATTTCAAAAACATTTCTATTCTTCCGATTTGTTAGGATCACTATTGTCAAATCCTTTTTGTTGTATTGTTGTACGAGGCCTTCGTAATTCCCAACAGTCCCATGATGTGTATGTGTTGTTATTTGATCATCTTCGAAAGAACAATCTCCTAATGGTGCTTGCATATTGTCATTTTCCAAATTGGCTTTTTGAGCAATAATCTGTAGTGATTCTTTTGTTATGATCTTGTAGGCATTCAATTTCGAAACCCAATTGTACAAATCGCCAGTAGTGGAGGTAAATAGAATTGTTGGTGTTTTCACTTTGTAAGCATCCTCTTTGAATTCTTTATTAAATGGCATGGCCATCATTTTTTTATCAAGGTAAGGATATTGATTTTTAATGATTGTCGCTTCTAGTTTGAAGGGAATAAATAGTTTTTCATTTATGTAATCCACAAAGCCTTTCTTGGAGATGCGTTCAATTATTTTAATCAATAAAAAAGGACAATTGTTTGTGTAGATGTAATCTTCTCCTGGAGTAAATTCTAATTTTTCTATTGCCCGAAGGTCATCCATTATTGCTTGATTGGTAACCACCTTATCTTCACTAAAATATTTATTCCAGTCTATTTGAGGTAAGCCGCTTGTGTATTGCAGTAAATTCAATATGGAGATTTGTTCAGACCATTTTGGTAATTCTGGAAGATACTTATTGATCTTGTCTTCCAATTTGAGCTTATTTTCTTCTTTCAATTGCATGATCAAAACCGCCGGAAACTCTTTGTAAATGGAACCAATTCCATATCTGAAATCATTACTTAGAATTGTTTTTTTAGTTCCGTCTGAATATCCATATGAATTGTTATAAATCTCCTTACCGTTTTTGACGACCAAAACACTTCCATTAAATTTTCCTTTTTCGTGGTAGTCGCTCAATATGGAGTCGATGCTTTTTCCTTTTTTTGTTAGTATTGTTTTCTGACTGCATCCGACTATTGATAATAATATAACTCCTGTAAGGATTAGAATTGATTTGATTTTCATGTGTTATTTTTGAAGGATGAATCTTGTTTATTAAGAATGTATGTGAAGTTAGCATCTTAATTACAAAACGAATCATCTTTTATATCAATAGTTTATTTTCCAATACGAAATATATGTCTTAAAGTCATAAGATATGGGTCATGCGAATTGTAGGTAAAAAGAGTGTAGATATGTCTATGTTTTCGAAGGAGTCTTCATTTTTTGGTGAACGCAAAGTTCGCTAAGCACGCAAAGCCCTCAATATTAATCTGTTATGTTTTACGCTTTCAATTTGGACACCATTTATTGAACATTCCCTTTTCGATTTACTCACATATAACGAAATGTATAAATAACAGCTCCATAGGAGCGCCACCACAAAGAAGGGTGCCGCTCCTATGGAGCTCAATCATTTTCGGATTATTCTTAGTTACAAAAATGTCATCCCTCTGGGATTT
>CAYTVR010000626.1:0-1603 GCA_964441245.1 uncultured Saprospiraceae bacterium
AAAGTGAACTTCCAACCAACCAATATTCGCAAGCCGGTTTTTTAGAACAGTCTGAGAAGCTGAACAAGGTTTTGATAAAGAAAAAGCCAAAAGCCCTTTCGAAACTGATGCATATTTCAGATAATCTGGCCCAGTTGAATTGGGAAAGAAACCAAGAGTTCTCCACTCCGTTTACCCCTGAAAATGCCCGCCCCGCGGTATATGCTTTTAACGGAGATGTGTATCAAGGTTTGGATGCCTTTACCATTTCAGAAAAGAAATTAGATAAACTTCAAGATACTCTTCGAATCCTTTCCGGACTTTATGGCTTGCTAAAACCGTTGGATTTGATCCAACCCTATCGCCTCGAAATGGGTACGCAGTTAAAGGTGGGACGCAGAAAGAATTTATATGAATTCTGGAAAAAAGACTTGACGAGCCACTTGAATTCAGAATTGGAAGAGGGAGAACTTTTTATAAATCTTGCCAGCAACGAATACTTTAAAGCTATCGATGAAAAAGATTTAAAAGTACCGGTTATTACTCCGATTTTTAAAGATTGGAAGAACGATAAATTGAAAGTCATCAGTTTTTTCGCAAAAAAAGCTAGGGGTTCGATGGTGCGTTATATTATCGATTCAGAGGCAAAAACGTTAGAAGACATCAAAGGTTTTAATTTAGATGACTACATCTACAGCAAAGAACATACCTTAAAGTCTAATCAGCCCGTATTCATTCGATAGAATAATTTTCGAAAGTGGCCGTTTTATAAGTATTAAACTTAACTAAAAGTTGTGCTTATGAAGTTTTTGGTATCTGTAATAGTTTGTTTTACGGTAGTGTTGTTTTCTTGTACCGATCGCGATGACAATCTAGAAGGCGTACAGATACGCGTACAAAATACAACAACTACTTCGTTTGCTGAGGTTGCTATAGATTCTTTAGTATTTCCTGATCTACAATCAGAAGAGACTTTGTTTTACCAACAATATAATGGTACGGTTCTTCCAAATATTGTAGTACTAACAGGAGATTCATTATCTGTTAATGTAACTGTAGAAAACACTTTCGAAATCGACTCTACTAGATTGAACCTCTTTACCTATCGAATTAAAGGCTTGTCAGAAGGAGAGAATGCAACGGTTGAGGTCTTAAAAGACTAATTACTTTTTCTTTTTTGTAGAAGCCGCCGCTGACTTGGCCTTTTTAGGTCTTCTTGCTCCATAAGATTTGTTTGCAATTTTGCCTCTTCTTGTTTTAATGTCACCTTTACCCATACATTTAATTTATTGTCAATTCCTAGATCCCCATAGCTATTTGGAGGTAATAAATTGGTTAAACTCTTGAATCTCTTAAAGTTACAAATTGAAGCTCAATTAGCAACAGGAGATATGCTTTAAAGTTAATTATCTCTTGATTTTTTAATAAGATAATTATAGTTTACCAAAATTCAAAAATGCAATTGATTTGTTTTTACACACCCATCCATACGAACCGTTTCTTTTTCCTGAAGTGACCAAATTGATTGTAGGAACGCTTCCTCCACCACGTTTTACAAAAAAAGAGCTCAAAGAAGATGATGTTGATTTCTGCTATGGTAGTAGAAATGGCCAATTGTGGCCAA
>CAYTVR010000627.1:0-1602 GCA_964441245.1 uncultured Saprospiraceae bacterium
ATCTTTAATGGATCACTTGGAAGGTCGTGTGGAGATCGATATGATAAGAATTACAGGAGCTAATTTTAAGGAATTGGACAACCGTTGGTTGAGTTTGATGATGGTGAAAAATAAATTAACTAAAGTTGCGATGTTTGGCCCTGATGGACAAAATGTTCATGGGTCTGAATTTTTATATAAAAAACATGTCTTGGTCGTTCGTGGAAGTTTCCGACCAGCTACATTGGTCAATCAAGATATGATTAATAAAAGTTTTGAACAGTTTAGAAATGAAGAAGGGGTTGATCCTCGTAAAGCATTTTTATTGACAGAGATTACCATGGATAATTTATGTGGTGGCGATATGACAGCTTTGGATGAAAAAGATTTCCTTGACCGTGCTGAAGTTTTATGTGCAATGGGGCAAACTGTTGTTGTTTCCAATTGTGAGCAACATCAAAAATTAGCTAATTATCTTTCTGATTTTAAAGTGCAAACGGTCGGAATGGTCATCGGTGTAAAAGAATTGTTAAACGTTATCAATAATAAATATTTTGATGATAAGAAAAAGAGTTTATTGATGGAGTTTGGCGAACTTTTTACCAAACGAATAAAAATGTATGTCTATCCTTCGATGCAAGAAGGAAGTGAAGAATTGATGACGAGTAAAAATTTACCTGTTCCAGATGGAATTAAATTTTTGTACAAACATTTATTGGAAGATGGTAAAATTGTAGATATTGAAAATTACGATAATAATCATTTACATATTTTCTCAAAACAAGTCTTGGATATGATTCAAGCTAATGATGAATCTTGGGAAAAATTGGTTCCAACGAAAGTAGCAAAGTTGATTAAGGAAAAGTATTTATTTGATTATCCTTATGAGACGATGACCTTCGAATATTAATGAATAATGAACAATCAAAAATGAATAATTTCGAAAAACGTGTTAGCAAGATTTTGAAAATCATTCATTTTTAATTGTTCATTATTCATTACAATAGTCCGTGCAGAATTTAACTTCAAATTTGTAAAAAATAAAAAAAGGTCGTAAAGTTAGTTACCACACAAAACTTACGACCTATGGAGAGCATCAAAAAGATACTCAGCTCAATATTCGCAAGAATAACGTTAAGACACAAATGGCAGCAAGATTTTTTACTCGAAATGTTTGAATTAATTTTTTCAATACAAGGTCGAGTGAACTATACAAATCTTGCTCGATTTTCAAAATATAACGAAATTACGTTTCGTCGTAATTTCAAAAAGTTCTTTGACTGGTTGAATTTTAATTTGCAAATCATGCAATTAGCTGGTTTGAGATTTTCCTCAAAATCAGTAACGGAAATTATTGCAGCAATAGATTGTAGTTATTTGCCCAAAGCAGGTAAAAAAACTTTTGGGTTAGATTTTTTTTACTCTGGTGTTGCAGGGAGAAATAAAAAAGGATTAGAAATTAGTTTGTTATCCTTAATTGATGTTCAAAAAGCAAAGGCTTGGACGTTAGATGTAGTACAAACGCCGTCTAAATTATCGGCAAAAGAAGGTGATATAAAACAATATACTCGCATTGATTTTTATCTAGAGCAAATATTGGATTTATTACCTCAACTTCAATAT
>CAYTVR010000628.1:0-1589 GCA_964441245.1 uncultured Saprospiraceae bacterium
ATTAGATTTCTATTCAAGGTATTATTTTTTTCAGATCCCCGTCTTTCCGGAGTGGGCCCATCGTTGAATCGTTGAATCGTTGAATACAAAAAAAATATTCCGGCAATAGAATAAAAGGGCTTATCCAAAATTTTGTGTTTGAGATAAAAAATCAATCATGATTTAGTAGGTATTTACAATATACGATTTTCAAAATAAATGGCCAGTTGATTATAAATTTGAGGCCAGCCATATCTAGTTTTTTTCCATTTTTTTTCAATCTGCATAGCAGCTAAATAAATTGATTTTAGGGCTGCATCATCTGTTGGAAAAACCCGTTTATTTTTGGTGAACTTTCTCAAACTAGCATTAAAACTTTCAATGATATTAGTGGTATAAATCATTTTTCTAATCTCAGAAGGATAAGCTAAAAAAGCAGTTAAATGCTCCCAATTATTTTCCCAGGATCTGACTGCCAGTGGATATTTATGGTTCCATTCTTCTTTAAAATCTTCTAAAGCTTGACGAGCCATTGGTTCATTATCGGCTTTGTAAATTAATTTAATAGCTTGAACAATTTTACGTCGATCTTTATAGGAAACAAACTTCAGACAATTTCTAATCTGATGTACGATACAAATTTGATGAACAGATTTTGGAAAAATAGCTTCCACTGATTTTTGAAGACCTGTCAAATTATCTGAGCATAAAAATAAAATATCCTGAACACCTCTTGTTTTTAGATCATCCAAAATTGTAGCCCAAGCAGTAGCACTTTCAGTTTCAACTATATAAATGCTCAGAATATCCTGTTTACCTTCCATATCAATCCCTAAAACAATCATTGCTGCCTTAGAAATAACTTTACCTTCGTGTCTGATTTTGTAGTGAATAGCGTCAATCCAAACTACCGCATATTGATCTTGAATTGGTCTGGTTTGCCATATTTTGATATCCTTCATCATCTGATTGGTGATGATAGAAACCTGTGAGGTGGAGTATTTTACTTTGTAGGTTTGTTCTAAAAAATCAATAATATCAGCGTTGCTCATTCCTTTTGCATAAAGCAATAAAACGCAATCTTCCAGCTCTTGACTCATTGATTTATGCTTGGGAACAATCACAGGATCAAAGCTTGCTTCACGATCTCTAGGGATTTTTATTCGCTGATCTCCAGTGGCTGTTTTGATGGTCTTCTCTGAAAAACCATTACGAATATTATCTGCCACCGGCTCGTCCCCAGAACTATATCCAAGGTGGGCACTCATCTCTGCTAATAGCAAAGCTTCTACTCCTCGCTTTAGTAATTGATCTCGAACTTTGTCAAAATCTTCTTTACTTTCCAGCTGACTTACCAACTGATTTAGTAATTCTTCTGTCTTCTTTTTCATAAGAAAAATTTTTAATTAAAAATTTTACCTACAAAATCATCATTAATTTTTTAACTTGCTAATCAAACACAAAATATTATACACTCCCAACGCAGAACTAGTACACAAAAACAATACGTCAACAAATAATAAATTTATCTTTTCATAATAAAATTTTATAAAAATAGAATTATCGAATGATCGTAACTGATCCTACTTTTACACCATTTTCAGCAATAT
>CAYTVR010000629.1:0-1573 GCA_964441245.1 uncultured Saprospiraceae bacterium
TCCATTTTATTATTTTTTTCCTATAAAAACAACCAAAAGGAACCCATTAACAATAGATTTAGTCCTTACCTTTGTTCCATCTTCGGTTTTTTACGATATATAGACAAAAGTACACCAACTTGTTAACAATTTTGTGTTTACTATTGTAATAAGAGCAGGTTTAAATTTCTATGCTGCTCTAAGAAACATTAAGAATGAAGACGATTGAAATCAAGACTACCCAAAATGTAACCATTGAATATGAGTTAGCGACGCTGTGGGAGCGCTTTCTCGCCTTCCTGATCGATGCTTTGTGCGTTACGGTGATGTATATTCTCCTTTCTGCTTTGGTTTTAAATAATCTATTTGGAGAAATGGAAGATATCAACTGGATACTTTCGGTGATTGTCGCTTTACCAATGATCTTGTTTATTTTTTATCAATTACTTTCCGAGGTACTCGCCGATGGTCAGTCCTGGGGAAAAAAAGCGATAGGGATAAAAGTCGTTCGACTCGATGGCCAAGAACCAGGATTGAGTGATTATCTCTTGCGAGCAGTTTTTCATTTTGTGGATACCTTTATGTCTTTTACTTCTCTGGCTGCTCTTTTTATAAGTTCTTCTGCCCAACGGCAACGCTTGGGAGATATGACCGCCAACACTTCTGTGGTTCGAATAAAGTTTAGTCTTCGTTTTCGCCTGGAAGATATTTTAAAAATAAATAGCTTAAAGGATTACGAACCAGAATACCCCGAGGTTCGTCGCCTGAGCGAACAAGATATGCTTTTGATTAAAAATATTATTTCCCGTTACCGGAAACATCAAAATAAAGCGCACAAGCAAGTCATCGAAGAATTGGTAGCTCGTATTCGACAACAATTAGACATTGCAGAGGTACCACGCGATAGAATTGCTTTTTTAAAAACCTTGATTCGAGATTATATTGTACTAACCAGATAGAGAAGTTGTTAGAAAGATAGAGAGAACTAATAAATTTAAAAACAAAGTTCAAGCAAAACGCTTGCAAAGAGAATGCGACGAAGAAGAAGAAAAATAAAAAAGAAGTTGCTCCAGATGGTAGAAATCACCGGAGTAGCAGATAAAGGCCGATCGGTAGGCCGCGACAGTGATGGACAAGTTGTTTTTGTAGAAAACACTGTTCCCGGAGATTTAGTGGACATTGTAGTGACTAAAGAAAAGAAAGGATTTCGGGAAGGTTTTCCAAGTCATTTTCATCGCTACTCTGAAGATCGCATCGAAGCTTTCTGTCAGCATTTTGGGATATGTGGGGGTTGTAAATGGCAAAACCTAGCCTATGAAAAACAACTCGAACATAAATTCGATGTCGTAGAAAACGCCATCATTAGAATTGGAAAAGTAAAAGTAGGCGACTTTCTTCCCATCCTGCCAAGTTTAAAGACTACTTATTACCGCAATAAATTGGAGTTTACCTTTTCCAACAAAAGGTGGCTCACCAGAGAAGAAATCGATTCTGACATTTCCAACAAGGAAGACGTACTAGGATTTCACCGACCCAGAGCTTTCGATAAAATCGTAGACATCCACCATTGTTACCTTCAGCAAGAACCGTCTAA
>CAYTVR010000630.1:0-1563 GCA_964441245.1 uncultured Saprospiraceae bacterium
ATGGGTTACCGGTTGTTTTCCATTTTTTTTTGCATGATGTTTTTTTTAGTGGTTAAGTAATGAGAAGAAAGTACGTAAATTTGAGGAGAATTTTTTAATTTAGGGGCAGGCTTTTACATTGGGGAGGGAGTGGGAAGAGTTGCGACGTAGGAGCTTTGTTCAACAAAGTGCAAAACGTACATAGCGCCTAAACGGCGCTACAGTCGTTTGCACCGACCGTTGGTGGCAATAAAAATGAAAATCATTTGTTACCATTTGGCAACAGTAGTCCTAAATTAAGGGAATAACTTTGTAACGTAAGAATCAGCAAATCAAATTATCATGCGTTCATTATTCATCTTAATTCTAATTTTTATGACTATTAACACTGCTCAAGGTCAAAACGAAAAAAGGAAAAATTATCCAAAAGCAATTGTTTCTATTGACATCAAAAGCACATTGCCCTTGAAAGAATCTTTTGAATACATAGTCCCAATTGATTTGGAACATATTTTTAACAAATCACATAAGCTTATTCCAAGCATTGATAGTACAAGTAATAAGGATGCTTGGTTTTCTCCTGGAATGCACAGAGTGGTTCACTTTAAGGACGGAAGTACATCCCAAGAAGAATTATTAAGTGTTACACCATCCTCTGGATTTACATATAAAGTAACTGGCTTCACTTCTTCATTAAGAATGTTAATTAAACAAATTAATGGGAGTTGGACATTTACAGAAACTGAGGATGGTAGCATTCATATAGAATGGACTTATGAATTTATACCTAAGAATTTCTTTGCTCGGTTTATGGTTAAAAATGTGGTAATCAAGCAAATAAAAGTTCCAATGGCAAATGCTTTGAAAATTATGAAAGAAGAGCTGGAAAGCGGTCATTTATATCAATATCAAAGAAGAGTTGGTAATTGGTAAAACGTTAGAGAATGGAAAATTTAATTAATTATTTATTACAGTATGGTCAACTTAATTCACAACAAATTGAATTAATTAAAAACGCTGTAAAAGTTGTGAATTTAGGAATTGGAGATTATTTCTCAGAAGCAGGTAAGACAGCTAACCAAGTTGCATTTGTAGAAGAAGGAATTTTACGAGTTTGTTATTACAATAAGGATGGAGACGAGATTACTCGTTATTTTATTGACGAATACAATTTTGCAGTAGATTTAAACAGTTTCAATTTAAAACTGCCTTCCTCTGAATATATACAAGCTGTAGTCCCAACTCGGTTACTTGTTTTTCACAGAGAAAATCTTGAAAACCTTTCCAGTATTATAATTGAATGGGATATGATTATCAACCAAATTACGAATAAAGCGCTAATGGAAAAGGTTAGTAGAATTAGTCCAATGCTTGCCGAAAATGCTAAGACTAGATATTTAGAATTTTATAAGCGTTTTCCCGATTTAGCGAATCGTATTCCTCTGAACTACTTAGCTTCTTACATTGGTATTACGAAAAATTCCTTAAGTAGAATCCGGAAGGAATTGAATAAATAAAATACTGCCACCAATATTAAAGGCTGAGTAAAATTGTGTCATAGACCGATTTTCGGCCTTTGTTGAA
>CAYTVR010000631.1:0-1557 GCA_964441245.1 uncultured Saprospiraceae bacterium
TGGGCTACCCGATTGGTTGACAACTCCCGAATGGCCAATAAGTAAAGAAACGGGCAATCCAATGCGTTTTATCTGTCAAGTAGATCTATCCAAAATAGGGTATGGAGAAAGAAGCTCAAAATTCGCATACATATTTATAACAGATGAGTATGAATATGTTGATGGAACTTGGGAAGCGGATGGTGGAGAAAATGCAATTATTTTACAGCCTGGGGAAAATCAAGTCAAAACGGAGAATTTAAAAAGTGGGCCTTCACTCTATAAAATGGTTAAAAAGTTTTTTAGAAAGAGATTAGTTCCTCAAGATTTTGAATGTGCTGTAAAACTTACTAAAACGGAAGAAAATATTAATTATGAAAATGATGAACTAGGTATTCTGAATAAATTTAACGGTAATCCAATTTTTATTCAAGGAGAAGAATTCAAATCAAGAGATGGTTGGAATTTATTAATCCAACTGGATGCGACAAGTGTGCCTTTCCATCTGAATTTTGGTGATGCTGGAGTTGGATATGGATTTATTAATAAAACTAAAAAGACTGCTAAATTCATTTGGCAATGCATGTGAAAATTACTGCACAACAATGGCTTAAGCATATATCTACTTATAGCTAGAACTTAAATTGTAAGACGAAAAAATAATGAACTAATAAAAGTATGAGTTTTTTTAAGTCAATTTTTGGTAAAAGCGAGAAACCAATAAACTCGTACTCTGATTTTTGGAAATGGTTTGAACAAAACGAGCACAAGTTTCATAAAGTTATAAAGAAGCAAGGCAATATTAAAGAAGTTTTTTTTGAGAAACTCGAATCGAAACTAAATGAATTAAAAGATGGATTTTGGTTTCTTGCAGGAATGTATGACGACAATACAGCAGAACTGATTTTAACAGCAGATGGAGTAATAAAAAACATAGTATTTGTCGAGGAACTGGTGCTGTCGGCACCAAATATGGATAACTGGAAAATAACTGCACTCAAACAATCTTCTGATTTGAATCAATATGGAATTGAATTGAACGGATATAAATTTGACGAAAGCAAAATGAGTTTCTATTCAACCGACCATAAACATATGCCTGACGAAATTGATATTACGATTGGACATGAAGATTTTAGCGAGGAAAACAAAGATGTAATGGCAAATGGAATTTACCTTGCTTTGGACAATTCTCTTGGCGAACTTTATTCAGTTACTACCATTGACAGAGTAAATATAATTAACCCAAAAGATGCATTATCTGACTTGATTCCTATAGAGAAACTAAAGGCATTTTTGATTTGGCGTGAAAAGGAGTTTGTAGAAAAGTATAAAGGTTTCCGCCACAATACCGAAAATGATAATTATTCTGGACTTGAAGCTACTTTGAAAAATGGACTTCCCTTAGTCGCATTAGTTAATACTGATTTGTTGGACTGGGATAGTAAAGCATCCCATCCTTGGATTGCGGTTTTGGAAATCAAATATGACGGAAAAAATAATGATGGAATGCCAAATGAATCTACCTATCAACTTCTGGATGAGGTTGAGACAAAAATTATGGAGCAATTAATTGAT
>CAYTVR010000632.1:0-1555 GCA_964441245.1 uncultured Saprospiraceae bacterium
GCACTTGCTGCAACGATTTTTTTTAAACCTGAATGGAAAAAATATCAGCTACTTATTCTAAAGGAAACATTAGCAAAAGCACTTCCATATCAACAAGCAACACCAGCAGCTTTTATCTGGACAGCCGCTCACATTTTTGTGAAAAAATATGAAAAACAAGTTCGACGTGTAGGATTTAAAGAAAGAGGATATGCCCTTGGTGAAGCAGTATTCAATAAAATCTTAAAAAGTAAATCTGGAACCTTAATTAGTCGACATACTTTTGAGGAGAGTTGGGAATTGATCAGACATAAGGATAAAAAAGTGCATTTGGAAATTCCTGAAATGTTGGAATGGTTGGAGAATTTACCCAATAAAGCAAGTCATGATATCAAACGAGCACGCAAATATCCATTTAATTTAATGGCTGGAGAACGTCGTGCTTATAATGCAAATGCATTGTTTCGTAATCCTGATTGGCGTAAAAACGATGTAGAAGGTGCATTGAAAATTAATCCAGAAGATGCGCTCAGTCATGCTATTGCAAATGGAGATTGGGTTAAATGTATTTCAAGCGAAGGAAGCGTCAACATAAAAACGATGATTACTGATGAAGTACCTAAAGGTATGCTTTCAATGCCGCACGGTTATGGTTTCTCATATCCTAATCACGGAGAAAAAACAACAGGAGCTTTGATTAATATTTTAACTTCAACCGAGGCCTGTGATCCCTTAGCTAAAACGCCTTATCATAAAAATGTAAGAGTTCGACTAGAAAAAATATCAAAAGAAGAGTTGATCTGAATAACTAGTATCCAATATCCAATATCCAATATCCAATATCTAATCAATGACACCAAAATACAAAGAATTTTTAACCAAAGAAATATTTATAGAATTAAGATCACTTCCAGCTAATCAAGCACCTAATTTTGGTTTGATGACTGCTCATCACATGGTTGAGCATTTGATTTTTGTAACCAAGTCATTGATGAAGAGAAGGGGAGAACCTGAAGGTGAAATGAATAAGAGTCAACAATATTTTCGGAAGTTTATAGACTCGGGCGCTCCTTTTCAATATCGACCAAAAGAGGATGCAAAACTGAATGACTTGCGGACAACGAGCATAGAAGAAGCCATCGAAATATTAGCATCCGCTACTGAAAAATTTTATGCTCTTTTTGATTCCAATCCCGACCATAAAAGTTATAATTCCATGATGGGGGAGTTTAATATGGCAGAATTGGAATTGTTTTATTATCAGCATGGTCGTTGGCATTTATATCAATTTGGACTCATTGAAGACTTTACTTCTTTATCGCTATAAAATATTTTTAAAAGATTGATTGTTTTGAATATATTCTAATTTTGAGTTAAATAAAATGCCCATTTTGGTTGCTCTCATTTTGGCATCTTCGGCTTTTTCTCCTTCAAAATGTTCATCAATGGTTTTTATAAAAAGCTGAATCCATCTTTCGAAATGTGGTTTTTGAATGGGCAAACTGGCATGTTTAGAAAATGGATTTCCAGAATAATCTCTTTGTGCAAATAACACGGTATTCCAAAAACTATACAT
>CAYTVR010000633.1:0-1551 GCA_964441245.1 uncultured Saprospiraceae bacterium
AAAAAATAAATATGTTCAACAAAATGGATTTTTAGTAATTTTTTATAAAATCATAAATAATTGACAATCAACTCTTTATAGTTTTTTTATAAAAAATATCCATATCAAAAATAAGAAAAATGCTCAACAAATCCCTTTAGATGTCCTTGTAAATCAAACTAAACATTATGATTTTTGTATTGTACAAATTAATAAAACAACAACTAAGATATTTTTTCGTGAGATTATTCAATATATATAAACCAGTAAGACTCAAACAGCAAAGTATAGTAGCAGTGCTTTGCATCATGGTGAGTCTTATTGGTTTTTTTAATGTATTGAATGCACAGAGTGGATATGGTTGGGATAAAGAATATGGTGGAGCGAATGGACCAGAGGAGTTTAGTGATATAATTCAAACGAAAGATGGAGGTTTTGTGATGGTTGGTTCTTCGAATTCTTTTGGAAATAGTAATCAGATATATATAGTTCGAACTGATATTGACGGAACGGTACTTTGGAGTACTGAATATGGAGGAGCGGGAGTTGAAACAGGTACAGGAATAACATTAGCCTCTAATGAAGGATTTATTGTAATTGGAAATGGAACTAGTTTTGGAAGTGGAGGAGGAAAAGATATTGTGGTCTTGCATTTGGATGACCGAGGAAATATAATTAACGAAAATTTTGTTTCTACAAATGAAGATGAAGAAGCTTTTGATATTTCAACAACTATCAATGGAGGTTATATCCTTACAGGAACTAAAAAAGATGATAATACAGATGATGATTTACTTTTAGTTAAGTTAAATAGTGATTTGACGATTGATTGGTCAAATACATTTGATGGAGGAGCTGACTTGAGAGATAAAGGTAATGCTGTAGTAGAAACAATAGACGGATCATTTGTTGCAACTGGTTTTACGGATTTAGGAACCAGTGTTAATATTTTCATGGTTCGTGTTAACAGTCAAGGATTTGAAGATTTGAATAAAAACTTCTCCTTAGGTGAGGATTTCCATGAAGGAAATGATCTTGTTGTAACATCTGATGGTACGATATTTATTACTGGAAATATTGGAGGGAACTCTAATATTGGATTTTTAAGAATTCAAGAGGATGGAGTTCTAGAAGTTGCTAAAAGCATAGATAGTGGTAATGGTTTAGGTGATAAAGGTAATGCTATTACATTCGCTCAAGACGGGAACTTGGTTATCGCGGGAACGACAGAACCAAATCTAGCAAATATTGATATTCTATTACTAAAGTTGAATACAGAAGGAGATGCGATTTGGCAAGAATCGCATGGACAAGAGATAGGTGCAAATTTTGGGTATGCTGAATTTGGAGGTGCTGTAGTAGAAACTTTAGATGGAGGATTTGTGATTGGTGGTGAAAGAGCAAAAGGAATTGCTCTTATTAATTTTCAGTACTATCTAATTAAAACAGATAAGAATGGAAAAACCCTTACTAATCATATAGTAGGAAATGCATTCCGAGATATGAATAATGATTGTATCATGCAATCAAATGAAGAGAGTGCACGCAATTGGATTGTTGAGGCAAAAGGAG
>CAYTVR010000634.1:0-1530 GCA_964441245.1 uncultured Saprospiraceae bacterium
TAGAGCATCTGCCTTCTAAGCAGACGGTCACAGGTTCGAATCCTGTCGCGATCACAACAAGCAAGAAACCACGTCAATTTGACGTGGTTCTTTGTTTTTAAAACAAATCCAAGCAAAAAGTTTGAGATTTGGGATAAAAACAAAGAACAAGAGCGACAGCTCGTGGTTTCTTATTTGCAGGAGTGAATTGCAAAGGATCACGAAAGTAATCCTGCCACGATCACAAAAAGCAAAAGAGCAAGCTATTATTTTAGCTTGCTTTTTTATTTGAGTTCATTTTTAGTTAAAACCCTTTGTATTTCTCTTGAGAATTTATTGAATGTTGTTTTTGATAGCGATAAAGCTTAAAAAATCATTGTTTTTTGCAACAAGCATGTAGTTTCTTCCCTTTATCTTGATAATGCCTAAGTCTTTGACATCTCCATCCATAAAAAGTCCTGTCGCTTCTGGATTTAATATTTCAAAATTTACATTTTCTGAGCCTTTCAAAAATGTACCATAGCCAGCATCTGCTCTGGGAGTTTCAACTTCAGAAGCATATAAATTTCCGCCAAGGACAACATCTTTTATACCATCCAAATCAAAATCTTCAATTAGTATTTGATTTGTAGGTGCTATTTGAGCTTTTATAGGAAGATCTTTTCTTGTAAACTTCCCACCTTCATTGAGAAATATAGCACTTTTAAAGGAAGATACTTTATAATGAATACTTTTATCAAGTTTTTCTTTGTCATAAACATCTAATAAAGTAGCTTGTGAGAAGTCATTATAATTCTTAAACTTCTTTTTGATTGATGGCATTTGCTGTGAGGAACACTCTCTTCCTCTTACAGGATATTGCTTTCCTTCATTATAATAACTCAAAACAATATCGTTTGTTCTATTTCCGTCAAAGTCATTTAAAAATACATCAAAGGTTTCTTTTTCAGAGGCTTTATATTTGTAATTTTCACCTAAATTCCCAGCAATAAGATCGATGTCTCCATCATTGTCTATATCATTTGCTTTTAGACTAAACCACCAACCTATGGTATTTTGTAAACCAAGTTTTTCGGTCTCTTCTGTAAATTTTTTTCCTTTATTATTTTTAAAGATTCTAATATCCATCCACTCGCCAGTTATCGCAAGATCTGTCCATCCGTCATTATCATAATCCAGCCATTGTGCGGCAGTCACTAAACCTAAACGATCGAAGCCTTTTGCTACTTTGTGTGTAACATTGATAAATTTTGGTGTCCCAGACCTGCTCACATTTTCCAAGATAGTACTCGCAGCAGGATATGGATAGTTTCCTGGAATCAATCTTCCACCTATAAATAAATCTTGGTCTCCATCTTTATCATAATCACAAGCGTACACCGTGCTGCCACTTTCATATATTGGAGGTAAGGCAGTACGACTTTTGATAAAATTACCATTACCCTGATTTATATACAACCGATCTTTTAGCATAGGTGATCTCGGCTTAAATTCATTTCCACCACTTACAATATAAAGATCATTGTCTCCATCATTATCAGCATCAAATAT
>CAYTVR010000635.1:0-1518 GCA_964441245.1 uncultured Saprospiraceae bacterium
GGAAATTGAATTTGAAAATCCAAACTCAAAGGTCAGTTCCCCATTTTCTAACTAAGGGAGTAGGCAATAAATAACCTACCCATCATCATTGTAATTAATTCGAACATCCCATTTTAGCAAATTGGGATTTCTTACAATAAATTTTTGAAGTTCTTTGAAATCCTTGGAATTAACAGTTTGCCCTTTTAGGTAAACTTTATCAATGAAATGGACAATTGGATTGAGTCCTTTCCAAACCACTTTTTTAGCCATGTTAATGGTGTTTTGAACAGTATCTAAAACAAGAGGTGACCAGTAATTTTCGACAGCAGCCCAAAATCTTTCTATCAAATTATATTTACTATGATAGGGCGGGTAATAAACTAATTGAATTGACATGTTTATTTTTTTAGAAAATTCGACCATTCGTTGTAAGAAACGTTTTGTATTTCCAGCAACCGATTTGCCATTATCTAAATCAATCATCAACAGGTCATATTCTTGTGTGAGAAACTGTCTTTTTGACCACCACCACTCTAAACAATCCACAATAAAATCAGGAGTTTCTTTGGAGTTACCAAATACTAAAAAGGTACTATCTGTATTGACTTCATGTAATCCAAAGGGATTCAATACCGTTGTCCAATGTTGGTCATGGTCATTTGTTACAGGTGCTTTTTTATTACGGGAATAGCCCTTTCTACTCAAGTTCCCCACTTTTACCTTTGCTTTTACATCAATAGAAATTCTTAAAATACGTGGATTCGATTTGGCTAATTCGTGTTTTTGATTGACATTTTTAAAAATAGCATCTGTCTGTGGAATCTTTTTCAAAGGTTTAATTTTCTGTACCTTTTTCAATGAATAACCTAGTCGATTCAGTAGATTATTAATCGTTCTTTTGCAAAAATCCGTAGGGGTATAATTCTTTTTGAGTACTAATTCTTTTCGAATATAAGAGGCACTAATTTTCACATAGCATCGCTGAGTCTTAAATTGAGGGTCAATTTGACTTTCTTCATCAACTATGGATTCTATATCCGATTCCAATTTCTGATGAATTACTTCTTTTTTTTTGCCCCTCTTAATTCATAGGCATCCAAACATCGAATACCTGTACGACGCTCATGTAAACCTAAGGCAACCATATCACGGCTCACATCAAATTGTCTTTCCATTTTCCGAGGTGAACTATCAAAGAACTTTTCGCATAATTCAGCCGCATATTGACGACGTTCATATCCTCTCAATTTGCTTAAAGCAGAATTAAAGCTACTAATAACTTCTGGGGCTAAATATACTCGCACTTTTAACCCCAATATATTAATTATTCGTAAATTTCAACGGGTAGGTTATTTTTTGCCTACTCCCTAAACATTAAAAAAATTTGACGAAAGTCATGAAAGGAAAAATAGTAGAAAATAAAGCGCAACCACTAGGTAACTATCCACATGTAAAACGCGTGGGTGATTTCATTTATGTTTCTGGAACAAGTGGTCGAAGAAAAGATAATACGCATGTAGGAGCTACGCAGGATGA
>CAYTVR010000636.1:0-1515 GCA_964441245.1 uncultured Saprospiraceae bacterium
CTTAAAAAGGGCAGTTAATTTCTTAATTGCCCTTTTCAATTTTTGGTTCGCTTAAATTTCCGTTTTCGTCCATTAAAACCCATTTATTCCGGTCACATAATTCCAACATTCCATTTAGAAAATCCAAATTTGTATCTCTCAAATCTGTACGAAATCTAAAATCTTCTATATAATTTTCTTTATCATCATAGTCAACGCTCAAATCGTGGTCAAATTCCGATTTTTCAGTTTTCCAACTCGTTCCGCCATTATATTCCGCACGAGTAATAATTTTGTCAATATCATTTCTTAATTCCGAAATATTTACTTGAATGTCTTTCCACCATTTCGTTGAAATTGCATCTTCAAATTCAGGTTCAGATGCGTCATTCATTTCTACGTTATAATTCTCCCAATATTTTTCCCATTCAGCGTGTTTGATTTCGAGCTGTTTTGGAATTCCGCCATATTTGTTTTCAATTGGCTTTTTTGGAAGTACAAATGTTAGAAATTGGTATGTTGCCATTGGGTTTTTCTTAAATGTGCTACAACGTGTTTGTGTATGATTTCGTTGCGTGTTTAAGCATTAAAGTTAGCAAATAAATCACAGATAGAAAGTCCGCGAGGACTTTCGTAAGTAAGCTATAACTAGCAATGAATTATACACGGTGTTGGGCGCTGGCTTTTCCACTGTTTAATTGATTTTCTACTATTTTCTCTAACTCACTTTTCTTAAATTCAAACCAATTTTGTCTAAATTCAGAATGGTCTATTTTATGTTTAAAATTCTGAAATGGTTTTTTATTTGCTAAAATATTTTTCAATTCCGACTTTAGATTTTGGTCGGTCAACTGCTCAACAAAAAGCTCCATAATTTTAAAAGACTCAAAGCTTTCTAAAGGTTCAAATTTTATAAAATCTGTATTATGTTTTTTTACTTTTTCTAAATTGTCACTAAAAGCCTCTTTAAAATCTTCCTCGTCTGAAAATTGCGAGAAGTTTGGAATTGCAATAATTTCATCAGTTTTGATATTATAATAGCAGTCAAATCCGCAATCCAATTCTTGCGCAATTTCTTTAATTATATTGGATTTTGATTTTATCATAAACCTATTCTTGATTTTTTGCTTTTATTTTTGCTTGATATTCGGTTAAACAACTTTGAAATACTGGCAATAATTTTTTTGTTTGATTATCAATTGACATTTTGGTAATCTCAATATATTCCGATTGAGTAAATTCCGCTTGAATTTTTTCGGTCGAGCATTTACAGTATTCGTTAGTCAATTCAGGGTAATTTTCCGCCATTTCTTTTGAGTCAGAAACACATTTATCTGTTAAAATTTTTGCGCTTTCGGCAGTCCATCTTTGATTTTTATCTTTTATTCCATTATAAATTCCATAACCAGAAATTAAGATTATTAAAACAATAATCCAATGTTTTCCAGACATAAAATTCTTTTTTATCGGTTCTGTCATTTAGTGCAGAGTGTTTTTTTTAGCTTGCGCCCAACGTTGTTGTATAAGAATAGTTGC
>CAYTVR010000637.1:0-1514 GCA_964441245.1 uncultured Saprospiraceae bacterium
TTAATGTACTAAAAATTCAATTATAGCAGTGGTCTGAATTTTGGGGGTAAGTATAGGATTTATTCTTAATTTGAGAATCATATTTAATGAGAAACTTTGGGAAATCGAAATTTGGTTTTTAAAAGATATAAGTTCTTATCGCAAACAATTAGACTTTTATAAATCAAAATTGGATGATAAAAAAAGAATGGAAATCTTAGAACTAAAATACAAAAGGAGACTTGAGGGTAAATCAAAATTTGAGTTAAGCAGTACGGAGATTTATAATGATATTCTAAAATAAAAATTTCAATAGCATATTTAAATTCCCCAATTTTTCACCCACGTGGCTATATAAAACCCTGCGAGTGAAACAGAACCACATAGAAATATCCCCCACAAGATATCGACTACAACCATCTTGATCGGCCAATTTTTGAGGGTAGCCATATTGGTGAGATCATAAGTTGCGTAAGTGAAAAAACCGAATAAAGCGCCATAAAGTAAGGCGTGCTTTGCAGATTCTTTCTCCAAACCTGGAAAAACGCCGTAATAGAGAATTCCGATAATGAAAATGGTGTAAAAAATGATTGCTGCGAGCCAATTGACCTCTCCGCGCAAATGACCGATCCATTTGTCATACCAATCATTAGCGATAAATCCTATCCAGAAAATATCAATAATAAAAAATACAATAGTAGTCAGCCCATAAATCAAAATTATTTTGGTAAATGGCATAGAGCTTTGTTCAAATTAAGTAGTATACAATGAAGATTCTTTTGAATCCTTTTAAAGCAAACATCTAAATGCCTAATTTGTTGAGATCTTTTGTTTTTTAAACCAGCTCTATAAAAAAGCCCCATTATTCGAAAATAGTAGGGCAAAGTTCTATTGTTCTATTTAGATCAATTATTGTATCACAAAATAGGTACTGTGTGAATTTCCATCATTCGCTAAAAAGCTAACCATGTAAACACCTTTGCTCCAACTTTGAGTTTTGGTCTTAACTCGTGACGGCAAAGCATCAAAAGTTTGGTTGCTTAATTTTTGTCCCATCATGTTAGTGATTTCTATGTCCACTTTTTGACCAATAAGCTCTTCCACTCTGAAATTGACAAAATTTCTTGCTGGATTAGGAAAGACCTCTATTTGAAGATTTTCATCGCTCAATTGTTTGACTTTATTGATGCTGGTTTTATCTTCCCGTAAGTTGACAATTCCTTCATTACCGATATACAAACTGGTGAAAATATCGCATCGACTTTTAAATCCTTGATCCCACGTTTTGATGTTAATGTTATAAAAGTTTGGATCTAAATTGTTGAAAATCTCTGACGAGTTACATACGTTTTCCCAAGCTTCATAGCTGAAAACTAGGTTGTTATTTCCATCATAAATGTAAACTGCTGCAGTATGGTTGCCTAATCCGGAAATGACCATTTCGCCTAATTCATTATTCCCTACAGCAACATCGCAGGACTCACTAGGGACGACTGCTAAATCTACAGAAAAAAGAGAAATTGTTCCACTAACCT